>CAZIPM010000001.1:0-129420 GCA_964541395.1 uncultured Gammaproteobacteria bacterium
CATACTCTGAAGCTCTTTCTTTGAAAGGTAGTAATTATGTTCTTCTTCTCCAAGTGAATATTTCGTAATGACAAACATCACAGCTTTAAAATCGAGAGCTTTCAGTATAGGATCAACCGGATAATAGCTGTCTTTTCGGCCATCATCGAAAGTCAATAGAAACGATTTTTCCGGCAACTCACGTTTTCCCTGGAGAAATTCATAAAACTCAACTAAGCCCACCGTCTGATATCCGGATTCTTTTAATGTAAACATTTCTTCTCTGAATTGATCAACGGTTATGTTTTCTCCATCAGGTTTTTCAACAATACCGTGATAAAGAAGAACCGGAACCGATGAAGCGAGAGAAGTTTGTATTCCCAAAACATTTGTACTATTAAAAGTCGAGGCTAAACTACCCCCCCCAGTAATCTTAGCGACAAGAATCTTTATTTTTGCAGTATCATTTTTCAATGACAAGTTTAATGAAGGCAAGTAAACTTTACTTGTATATGAAGGTTTGAAATTACTTAAAACGCCTTCTATGGAAGTAAAGAGGAAAAGTCCATAAGATAACCCACCCACAAAAAGAAGGGTGTTTATAATTTTTTTAATTTTTCTTTTTCTGTATTCCCAAGTTGTCATATTTATCTGGTTCCCCAGCGAGCGTCACGCAAATTAATTATTGCCCAAGGAAGTTGCCAAATAAGAATCAGTGTATAAAAGGTTGCGAATAAAACCCCATACAACCAACGGTTATCTTTGATATGAATTCTGTAATATAAACCATAGACAACGGCCATTAGAGCTAAACCAAATAGGTAATAGAACGGGGTTTTATGTGTTACAAGTGGATACCAAACCAACGCCCGAGCAACAATAACCGGAGCAAGTAAAGGTAAAATTACACCCACGTAAAATGAGATACTCATAATTGGGTTTCGTTTCCACATAAAAAGGCCCGCTTTAAGGCTTTCCCTTACCCAAGACTTTTTCCACCTGAGCTGTTGCTTCATAAATTTTTTGAATGTGTCGGGAACATATGTATAAGAAATGGCAGTTGGCGAGTACAACGCTTTATATCCTCTTTTAAGTAAGAAATTCGTTAAGCTTCTATCATCACCGTATGTACACCGAATACCCAGGAAAGTTTGGTGATACCAGTCGTGAATTACTTCCAACATATACTCTCTTCTATAGGCTGAGCAACAACCGGAACAACAAGTAACACTTCCGTATAACGCTTCCGAAGCTTTGTAAGCTTTGAAAGCTACGTAATATCTGACTGCCTGCATTTTAGTTAATGCATTTTCTTCTGCGTTTGCAACAAAAGCATGGCCGGCAACGGCTGCTACTTTTTTATCAGTAAAATATTTGACAAGTTCTCTTGCGGTGTTTGGTTCGACTAAACTATCGGAGTCAATATAGATAACAATATCGTGATTTGATAATCTAACACATTCTGCCATTCCATCTCTTTTCCCTTTATTAACTTCCCAGTTAATTACCCTTACATTTACTCCTTCTCTGGCTGCAATTGCTTTCGCTGCCAGCATTTCTTCAAGCGTGTTGTCGGTGGATCCGTCATTAATAGCTATGATGTCAAATTTATCTTTGGGGTAATCAGTTTGGGCAATTTTCAAAATTGTATCTCTTATATGTTCTCCTTCATTTTTGGAAGGAACTCCGAAGGAAAGCGTCGGTTCATAATTCGGATCAAATGATGGTTTCTCGGGCTCATAAAAATAGGCAAGTAGAAACCTACTTAAAATGTAAACTGATACAAGTATGCTATATGAGGCGAAAAACAAACTATTGTCGATTTCCCTTATGGTTACTAATTTAATTATCCAAACAAGATATATTGACAGAAAAAACAATATCCAAGTATTTATATTTCTTGACTTTAAATTTTCTTTGAAATTCTTAAAGATGTTCATTTAAATAGTTAATTCAGTAATTTCCGTTTGTTAAAAAATTTTCAAGTTCGGATTTTGTGTTAATTCCTGTTCCAACTTTTATAAAAGGTACGGTAAGTGATCCGATTTTATTTTGAAGAAATAATATTTTTGTAATATATAATTCTTTACCATTTTCTAATGTTAAATTTTTAAATATATATTGACCAATCATTTTTTACCTTCCAATTCCTGAATAATATAATCCTGCTTGTTTGATTTCGTCTCCGTCTAAGCAATTTCTACCATCAACAACTACTTGCACTCCAGATTTAGCAATCAAATAACCTCTCAAGTTCTTAAATACTTCATGATTTGTTGCAATTACTATTGCTTGAGAAGTTTCAAGCGCTTCTTCCACATTAGAAACATCTGATTTTTCTGGTAAATAAGGATCATAAGCGATAACAATAGCTCCTAGCTTTTTTAAGGCTTTGATTATTTCATATGAAGGACTTTCTCTATCATCACTAATTCCTGCTTTGTAGGTAAGGCCTAAAACTGCAACTCTTGATCCTTGTATATCCTTACCCTTTATCTTCAAACCTGCTTCAACTAAATCTACAGTATACTCTGGCATGTTTTCATTAGTCTGACAAGCAAGTTTTAACAACGAATGATTAAAGTCATGATCTTTGGCATATTCTATTAAGTAATATGGGTCTACAGGAATACAATGGCCTCCAATTCCACAACCTGGGTAGTGAGGCATGAAAGCAAATGGTTTTGAAGACGCTCCATTTATAACATTTACAACATCAATACCAAGTTTTTTAAACGATTGTGCTAATTCGTTTACAAAAGCTATATTAATATTTCGAAATGAATTTTCAACAACTTTTACAGCCTCAGCTTCTTTTAGTGACCCCATTGCATTTATTGGTGCAGATATAACTGATTTATAAAATAATAATGCCTTTTCAAGGCTAGCCAAATCAAACCCTCCAATAACTCTAGAAATATTTGAAACATTCCATGTTTTGTCACCTGGATTTATTCTTTCCGGACAATGAGCTATTAAAAAATCCTGTCCCACTTTTAAACCAGACTCTTTTTCTAGAATTGGAATAACAATTTCTTCGCAGACTCCGGGATTTACAGTTGATTCTAAAATAACTAATTGGCCCTTTTTTAAATAAGGAGCTATACCCATGCATGCGCTCCTAACAGGACCATAATCCGGCATTCTGTTTTCAAAAACTGGAGTTGGAACACAGATTACTATTATAGAAACTTCCTTTACTTTTTCTAAGTTTGAACTGACCTCCATTTTAGTATTTTGGAGTTTGATCCCAATCTCTTCATCTAAAAATGGGCATACCTTTTGCGTTATTTTATCAATTTTCTTTTTGTCTATATCTATACCTAGAACTTTCCATTTTTTTTCTGACGCCAGAAGAGCCAGTGGTAAACCCACATAGCCTAAGCCAATTATTGCAACTGTATTTTTTTTCATATTTTTTAGATTGCTTGTTCTAATTTACTTTCCTATAGGCAGAAGAGTAACCATTAGGATATAACGTATATTCTGCCCTTTTTTCGTCGGAGGTGGTTATTTCTATTACTTTTTTAACAACCTCCGCAGGATCTAAATATTTTTTACCTTTTTTCTCCTGCTCCTTTCTGAACTCAATTCCACCAGTCCCGAAACTAGTCATACAACTCCCGAGAGTTAATAAACTGATATCGATATTTTCTTTTTTAAACTCTTTTGTTAATGAAAGAGACATGCCTCTTAGTCCAAATTTAGAAGCACAGTAAGCTGTTCTTCCTTCAACTGGAATTCTACCCATTCCAGAACCGAAATTTAGTACAAAAGCTTGATCCGATTTTTTTAGAAGAGAAAGAAGACCTTTAATAAATAGCAGGGGGGCGGTCAAATTGACAGCTATGGAATTGGCCCATTCGGATATTCTCAAATCGTCAATGTTTTTGTAAATGCCGATTCCTGCTATGTTGTATAGCATGTCTATCTTGTTGTATTTGGAGCTAATTTCTTTAACTAATTTTGTTACTTCTTTTTCTTTTGAAAAATCGCATTCAAAATATGGTTTATTAAGAAGTTCATTTTGCCTGTCAACTCGTATACAAATAACCCCTTCTTTTTCAAGTTGATTTGCCAAAACATTTCCTATTCCTCCGCCTGCGCCAGTAATAACAGCAATTTTTCCTTTTAGATTTGCCTCGGCAAGTTGCTCAGGAGTATTTACCCCAAACCAAACTGATTCGTCGTTCCATTTAAAACCATTTATTTTACATTGGTTTTGATAGGCAATTTTAACTATATCTGTAAGATAATACTCGTTTGATAATTCGTTTTTTTGTATTAAATTTATATATTTTTTTATAAATTTTGTTGAGAAACAATATAATCCTGAATTAATTTCAGTAATTAATTTTTGTTCATCTGTGGCATTTTTTTCTTCAATAATTGTATAAATAACACCTTTTTCATCCCTTGCTATTCTTCCTAAACCAAAAGGGTCACTTTTTGTAATAGTTAATATGCTTAAGTCTGCATATGTATTTAGGTGTGAGGCCAGTAATCCTTTTAGCAATTCTGGAGTATAAAACGCGGAATCATCTCCACACATAACAATAACATACTCTATATCATCTGAGATTTTTGTTAATCCACATTTAACTGCGTCTGCAGTTCCTCTTCGTTCAGGTTGTTCAGCGTATATTACTGAATTTTTTAAAACTTTCTTGACTGATTCTTTTGCGTGCCCAACAACAGTTATAACAGTTTGAATACCTGCCCTTTTTATTATTTCTTTTGTATACCAAATCATTGGCTTACCTTTAAGTTTAAAGGTAACTTTGTTTTTATCGGCTGGAGCTTTCATCCTAGTTCCATTCCCTGCAGCCAAAATAATAACACCTACTTTAGATAAATCAGGTATACTGGGTGCGAATGTAGAGTTTACCATCGTGGGGTATTATAGTCCTATAATTATATATTTACAACTATGGGTTATAAAAGTCTCTATTTATTATATACAGTATCCCAATTCATTATATTTAGCCACAGTATAAAGAAAAATATATAAAAATACATCTTTTGTTAATCGGTGTGACAACACTTCTAGAAACGCGTTATATGTCTTGTGATATGCGTAATACTAAGACATAAAATTGTTTTAGTTGAAAAGGTGATCTTTATACCTTGCTAACATCAACCTCGTTCAGTTTATTATAGAACTCTTTGCTGAGGCGATTGCCGTAGCAGAGGATGACGCATTCTTTACAGGAACTGGTGTAGGACAACCTACCGGTATTACTACTTACAATATTGCTAATGCGCAAATTGCAGGTGCAACTTTAACATTTGATGACATTATTCATCTTTTGGATTTAGTTCCACAAAGAGTAACACAGTCTCCAAGAGCAGCTTTCGTTGGGCATCGTTACGCAAAAAGAATAGCAAGGGGATTGAAAGATACTAATAACAATTTTATCTGGAGGGATTCTTCGCAGGGTCGTATGAGTGGTCAGACTGAAAAGTTGTCTGACATGTTATACGGATATCCGTTCTACGAACAGAATGACTTACCTCAATCTGAGTTGTACTTCGGTGACTGGAGCTATTACATAATTGGTGACCGACAGACCATGACAGTAAAAACCACGACAGAGGGATTGAACTTCAAATTACAATCGGGTTATTTTTTTTATTGACTTCATGCGTTATATTCTGGTCATGTTATTTCAGAAAGACCATACAATCAATAAAGGCAGAGTTCCTTGTGAATATTTATTATTGTACGAAATCAAGTTTTTGGAGATAGCTTCTTTGGACATCAACCAACTACTTCACAATTTGCATAATTGACAACCGATGTAGAATGAGAATGTGAATATTATATTGGTTGTTGTTTCTTTAGTGTTTTTTATTAGCGGTGTATATATTAACCTAAAGGACAATAAAAATCCGGAAAACTTAAACAGTTGGATAGAAAATTCTCCATCATCAACTCCATTTCCAACCGGATCGAGAAATGCTATCTCTTCACCCTCTGCTATTGTAAAAGGATCTGTTTCCTCAATTACTGTTCCCGAAGCATCAAAGCCCGCTTCAGACATACTTGGATCATTTCAATATCCTAGGTCAAATATAATTTCTAAGACTGAAAGTGAAATGGTGTTGGAAAATTCCGGACAGGAGAACATTGTTACAAATTGGTACAAAAATAAAATTGAAAGTCAGAGATATTCGTCAAAAAGTTATGCACTAACAAATACAAATGGGAATATATTAAATAAACTGTCAGCCGCAAAAAATGGAAGTAAGGTAGAGATTGAAATAAAAAAAGACAGCTCTGAATCAAAAATCCATATAATCATTCGCTTGACAAACTAAAAATCCTTCTGTAACATTCCAAGAAGTCAAGCCTGCCTGATGAAAAGTTCAAATGCGTAATTTAAAAATTATACTCGGCAGGATAGTTGAAAACTTCAATAGAATAAACTTTAAAAATTTGCTGGGTAACAATGAGTTTGCATTTAATAACCATTCATATAAAAAGATTGTTCCAGTTGTTATCCTTGTTGTTTTCGTTTTGATTACAATAATTCTTGTTTTCTATCTTGTTAGAAATTCAAAAAACCCTAGCGAAATAATCATTAAAGATGCTAAGGATGTTTATAACGTAGAGAAAGAGTTTTTATTTCCTATTTTTGATGATAAAGGTAAAGAAGTCTATAAGTTGAAATACATTATTCAGAATGTGGAGAAGAGGGATGAAATTGTAGTTAAAGGTCAAAGAGCAAGATCGGTTAAGGGAAGAACATTTCTTATTGTTAATATAAAAATAGTAAATGATTTCAATCAACCAATTACAATTCAGTCAAGGGATTATGTCAGATTTTCCCTAAATGGAGATAAAAATCAATGGTTGGCTCCGGATATTCACAATGATCCGATTGAGATTCAGGCAATCTCCACAAAACTAATAAGAGTAGGTTTGGCTGTGAATGATTCCGACAATAATATAGTCCTTCGTGTTGGAGAAATAAATGGAAATAAAACTGAAATTGAGGTAAAGATTTAAAATGAGTGATCCATATGCAACAAATAATGTCTCTCCACTATTAATCGCAGAATTAACCAGGGCTTTGGAAAGTGTCAACGATTATGGCAGCGTGGAAATAATAATACAGGGTGGTATCGTTACTCAGATCAGTACCAGAAAAATTAGAAAGACCAGTGCCCAGGCTAAGTCAAATAATAACTCTTGACAAGCCTAAAATATTTAGCTATAAGTTATTATTACATTAACATTATAAGCTAAGGATTTATAAGCTGACCGCGAACGGAGGCTTTCTTCCCTCAATTGATTTTGGGGAAAGGAAGCCTCCGTTTTCGTTTGTAACGGAAACGGTTTTAAAGTGCTCTCTTAAACCAGGTACTGAAAAGTAGCTGGGGAGAACAAATGAAAGGGGGTGAATAATATAAATGAATAAATACCAAAAAGCAGTAACAGCTGCTGTAGCGGCTGGAACATTATTACTTCAAAGTTTTATGCCCATTTTTGCGGCAACGATAATAATTTCTGGAAACGGAACTGATTCCGACAATACAGCAGATGTAGAATTAAATCACTCAGTAAGTGTTACTCAATCAAATTATGCGGACGTTAAAAACGATGTTGACGCATCAGCGACAACAGGTAAAAACGAAGCCGAGGGTAATACCGGAGGCGATGTTTCTATCGAAACAGGTAGCGCAGATACAACAGTAAATGTAAGCAACGATTTGAATAAAAACGTAGCTAATGTAGACTGCTGTGGAGCAACTGATTTTGAAGTCGAAATTTCCGGAAACGGAAAAGACTCAGATAATAAAGTTGACCTGGATTATAACGAAAAAACTTCTGCAGTAACAGTTTCACAAGAAAATTATGCAGATGTTGAAAACGATATAGATGCAACCTCTTCTACTGGTAAAAACGAAGCTGAAGACAACACGGGTGGAAATGTTTCTATTGAAACCGGTGCTGCAACAACTGAAGTTACCGTAGGAACGGCAGCTAATGTCAACTCCGCAAGAGTAGGAGGTGGCTCATCACAAGGTGGGTCAGTTTCAGCTCTAATCTTGGGTAACGGCAAGGACAGCGACAACAAGATCGACCTAGATCTTAGTAGCTGGGTAGCCTTATACCAGGATAATTATGCAGATGTTGATAATGATATCGACGCTGCAGCTTACACAGGTAAAAACGAAGCAGAAGACAATACCGGAGGTGAAGTATCCATAGAGACCGGAAAAGCAGACGTAACCGTTGAAGTAGACAATTCAGTAAACTTCAACTTTGCAGATGCCAATTGTGGATGCTTATTAGAAGATCTTTTGGCTAAAATCGCTGGAAACGGAGTAGACTCCGAAAACAAGATTGAAGCTGAAATAGGATCAGGACTTTCTGTAGATCAAAGCAACTGTGGAAGTGAAGAGAAAAAGTCTGAAGATTGTGAGTTAGACAACGATGTTGATGCATTTGCAGGTACTGGCTTGAACGAGGCAGAGGATAATACCGGAGAACCGGGCGATGATCCTTCAATCGAAACTGGCGCAGCGGCTTCGACCGTTGAGTTAGGCAATTCAGGCAATACAAATGTATACGGTGCGAGTGATGACTGGGAATTACCAGGATTCGATTTCAATCTAAACTTTTCTTTCAGTTTATCTGAACTGTTAGATTTGTTAGGACTGAACTAAACCGTACTTTTGGGATCTGGAGGGATTAAGCTTGCACTTAGCTAATCTCTCCGGAACCAGAAGACGAAAGTAAAAAAAATAAGAAGTTAAAAAAGAATAACAAAATGACGGAAATTAAAAGAATATTTACGGGGTTACTTATTGGAATATTATTAATAGCCAATAATTCGTTTGTGCTGGCAATTGAACCTCCACCTGCAGCAACTCCACCACCTGCAGCAACTCCTCCGCCAGCGGCGACACCACCGTCTTCCACTATTAATCCTGTGGCAACTATTACTCCACCACCTGCAGCAACTCCACCGCCAGCCTGGACACCTGCTGCAACAACAACAAATTCTCCGCAAGCATCCGGAGCGGGAGCTACAGCTACACCAAAACCAACCAAAACGCCAAAACCGGCAACTCCGACTCCTGCTCCTGCAGCGATTACATCAGGACAACCAACTCCTTCAAGTTCAACAAATGAACTAGTGGCACCCGTTAACAGTGAAGATACAGGAGGTCAGGATGGGGATGGAGGATTTGGTGCAACAATTACTACCTCTGATGCAAATAATACCGGAGCAATTGCCAATAATGTTAATAGTAATCTTGCCGTAGTCTCAGGTGACGGCAGTAGTGGAGCGACGGTTGTAAATTCCGGAAATGGAAGTAATTCCACCAATTCAGGATCATTATCTATTACAGGAGGAGACAATACAAATCAAATAAATAGCGCTGTAGTTAATAATAATTTGGCTTTAGTTTCGGACAGCGGAGACAATTCCGCTTCAGGTAATACCGGAGGAGATTCCGTAATATCAACCGGGAATGCAAATGTCACAGGTACAATAATCAATTCAGTTAATACAAATGTTTCTGGGATAAATGTGGCTGAATTTAACATAGTTGAGGATCACATGGGTGATCTTATCTTGGATTTTTCAGGAGCTTGCCCAATAAGTGGTTGTATCGGGTCAATTTACAATGTTGCAAACATTGATAATGGGTCAGGGTCAACGAACACAGCCTCCATTGATTCGGTAATTGATAATACAACTTTCCAGAATAATGACGCTACTGTTGAGAATAATATGACTTTAGTTGCCGAAAGCGGTGAAAATAAAACGAACTATAATACGGGAGGCGATTCGTCTATAACAACAGGTGACGCAAACGTATCTGCAAATATTATGAATTTTGTCAACAATAACATAGCAGGAGGAGTAGTCTATGCAGTTGTAAATATTTTCGGAGAATTGATCGGCGATATAATATTACCAGGTGGTATTTCAATACCATGTTGTTTAGGGAGCAGCGATATTAATGCAATTAATTCGGATAACGGTTCAAATTCAACCAATAATATTAATTTGGATATTACCGATAACACAAATTATGATCAATTTAACTCGGTAGACATAACCAATAACCTTATCTTTGATGCCAACTCAGGAAGAAATGAAACAAGTGATAATACTGCCGGAAGTTCGTCTGTAAAAACAGGGAATACTTCAGTTGACGCGCAGGTATTAAATATTGCCAATACGAATATAATCGGGGGAAATTGGTGGTTGGTACTGGTTAATGAGGCAGGAAACTGGGTAGGAAAAATATTAGGTGCTGACGGGCAATCTTTCGGAGGTTCCGACGGATTTAACTTTACTGTCAATGAATCAGGAGAGATTACAGTTATGAATTCAGGTAACGGCAGTGACACAAATAATACTGTAAATGTTAGCGAAACTACAAATAATTCAGTTACTCAAAACAACACTGCAACTTTGGTAAATAATGTAAATCTGACTGCTGACAGCGGACACAACTCAGCTTCGAGTAACACCGGAGGTAATTCATCAATCCAAACTGGTGATGCAAATATAGTCGCCAACATCGTAAACTTTGTGAATAATAATATTATTGGATCGGGTAAACTATTCGTAACAGTTGTTAACGTATTTGGAAATTGGATTGGTGATTTCAAAGGACCGGGTTTTGAAGAAAATATTGAAGATAATTCTGATTTGGCAATCGGAGGAGCGGAAGTTAATAATTCGGCGTCTAATGAAAATTTAAATGAAAATAGCAATCAAGATAATAATATTCCATCTACAACCAACAGTCTCTCAAGATTTGTTAATGACCCGGTTAATGCGTGGAATAGTGCTAATAATGATGTCATCTCAAATTCAACAAACGAGTCCCTTACATCCGCCGGTCAGAAAGTTGCTAAGATATTAGGTTCATCTACAGTTACGAAAGATTCAAATGGAAAAAAGAAAGTTACCATAAATCTTGCCTGGCTACTGTTAGGTTTGTTCCCATTGGGATTAACAACAGGAGTATTAAGAAGAAGACAGTATATAAAAAATATAATCCTTAAATACAGGAGTAATGGGAAAACTTAGAAAAGTCCTAATCATCCTGCCTCAAATAACCTTAATTTTAGCCGGGATGTTTTCTCCGTTCACACGTGTTGCATACGCAACAGAAATAATAGTAACTGGAAACGGTGACGGTTCAACCAGTGAAGTCAACACTGCAATTAATTCTACAACTTCCATAACTCAGAACAATGATGCTAATGTTAATAACGATATTAATTCATCAGCATCAACAGGGGGAAACGAAGCAAATGGCAATGTCCAAGCAGTAAGTATTCAAACCGGAAATATAAATAATAGTGTTGAAGTAAACAATAACTTAAATAATTCAATTGCAACAATTGACTGCTGCCCATCCAATGGAAGCACTTTTACAATCTCAGCTAACGGAACCGAAAGTGTAAATTCAATTGAGGTTAATAGTGAATCGACAAATACGTATTCAATCAATCAAACCGCAATCATCAGAAATAATATCTTGGGATATTCCAACACCGGTGGTAATTCGGCAAATAACAATAGCGGTAGTGTGTCGATAGAAACCGGAAATATAGATTCAAAAAGTAAAATCATAAATGATCCGATAAACCAGTATTATTTAAAAGCTGGGGTTATTAAACCCAATTTTTCAGCATTAGTTTCTGAAAATGGCGCGGGTAGCGAAAACTATGTATCTTTAAATATTTTACACAATAATTCTATAACAATTAACAATTTTTTTAGTGTTGACAACAATCTTGATTGGCAGCTAGTGACAGGTGATAATACTGCGAACAATAACTTAGGAAATGTTTTTATAAAAACAGGAAATATAATGTTTGATACAGTTATTAGAAATGCTGCCAATATTGGTGGAGTTAATTTAACTTGTTGCAAGGCCTTCAGAGACGATCAAGATCCCCCAGATGATGAAGAAATACCAGATGATAAAGAAGTACCAGATGATGAAAGAGAGGCTACCCCTACTCCTAAACCTACAAATGGAATAGGCGGAAGCTCGGTTTTAAACTCAGCTTCATCAGATAGTGGAGGTGTCAGTCCATCGGTACTTGGTCTTTCGGACACTTCAAGTCCGGCAATGAGCCTTATTAGATTATTAGTCGGAACTTTAACTGCTCTATTGGGATTTATTATAGTTAGCCAAAAATTGTATGCTTACAAAAAAGCTCTTCAAATATATATTAAAGTTTAAAAAACTCGTTTCTAAACCAAAATTTAAGATTAGGTTAAAAAAACTTAAGGTTGGGAAATACCCATTTTCTTTAGGTTTAGCCCTTCTGATTTTTGGTGGATTTTTATTAGTTGGAAATGGAGTTAATAAAAATAAAGCAGCATATACATTTGCAACAGAACCTGTGAAGATTGAAGGGTTTAACCAAATTAAGAATCAAGAAGGTACTGAAGAACCTGTCAAGATTATTATACCGAAAGCTGGTATTGATCTTCCTGTAAAAAGATCAGAGGTAATTAACGGTTATTGGGAAGTATTTCAGGATACTGCTGGATGGGGGATAGGGTCAGGTTTTCCGGGAAAAATCGGCAATCAGGTAATTTTTGCCCATGCAAGGGAAGGTTTGTTTTTACCTCTTAATAAATTGAAAAAAAATGACAGAATATATGTCCATACCAAAAGTTCTTGGTTTTCATATTATGTTATCGATATTAAAAGTGTAGCTCCTAACCAATTGGAAGTAATTGCACCCACCCAAGATGAAACTCTGACACTTTATACATGTAGCGGTTATAAAGACTCGTACAGACTTATAATTGTTGCAAAACGTGAGGACCCCTTGTTCTAATCAAGGGGTCCTCTAGACAAAACGACTACACTTTATACGATTAAAGTGTGTTTGTACCTCCTGTAACGTCAAGAGTAGACGTGCTATCTGCACTATCGGTTGTTATACCGACATTTCCGCCACCGGTATTGTCTTTAACTTTATTTCTTCCAGTCCTAGATTTTGCTTTAACTTTAGCAAAAACTCCAGTAAAAGATTCCTGCTCAATAGTTGAGCTGGATGATTTATTAACCGTTACCTTATTGGTGGATTTTTTTGCGTTACCAGAAATATCAACAGTGCTTCCGTTTGGTTCACTGTTTGGTTGGCAGCAACATGGATTTGACATGTTATTGCTTCCGCCAGTAACTGTCAGAGATGCATTCGATGTGGCACTTCCAGTATCGATTGTTTTATCTCCTGCTCCTGTATTTCCAGATACTATATTTCCACCAGTTGATGATGTTGCAGATACGCTGGCTAGAACCAATGTATTTGTTTCTTGCTCAACTGTACAATCGCTAGTGTTATTGTAAATAATAGTGTTTGTTGATTTTTTAGCGTTACCTGTGATTGTCAGATTCTCGGCAAATACTGATGGAGCAAACGATCCAAATAATATCGCAGCTGTTGATACCGCAACAGAAACTTTATATGCTAGTTTATTCATTTAATTATCACCTCCTTTCTAATTTAAAATAAATTATTGATTTAGATTCATGAAAATGGAGATTTAATCGAATGAAGTTATGAAATGATCTTAAACTAATTGTATTACTCATATAATGCCTCCGGTGGCGGTCAGCAAAATGTATCCAATAGTTTATCAAGTTATTACACTATAGTGTCAACTGTATCTTTCACAATATTTTTAGTAACTAAATGTGTCAATAATATAAAAGCTAGGTTATCAAAAAAAGTAAGATAAATAGGTAATGATTGTAAATCACATTGTAAAATAATATGATGATATAAATGATAATGATTCAGCAACTTTTACATTTATTATTGCCTCGGGAAAGTAATAATCATAAGGCAAAACTTCTGCATACAAGTAGTTTTCTAATAATTTCAGTACTATTGGTTATCAGTCAGGCAGTTTTATCAATTCTACCGAAACTTGGACCGTCAATTTTGGGCTACACCGCCAATATATCACCGGAGGAAGTTGTACGCCTAACCAATGAGAAAAGGATTGCTGCAGGGCTTTCTACCCTTACATATAATAGTACTCTTGCAGGAGCAGCTTACAGCAAAGGGATGGATATGATAAACAGGGATTATTGGGCACATGTTGCTCCGGACGGAACACAGCCCTGGAAGTTTTTTTCTGATTTCGGTTATAGGTACCGGTATGCCGGGGAAAACTTAGCCCGTGATTTTACCAATGCGCCAGCGGCTGTTGATGCCTGGATGAATTCACCGACACATAGGGACAATATATTGAATTCCAAGTATAAAGAAATTGGAATAGGTGTGGTTGAGGGAGATTTGGCAGGTGTTGATACCACGATAATAGTACAATTCTTCGGTTCCACCTATCAGGATAAGATAATCCAGCCTGTTGCCCAGGCTGAAAATACCGAAAATTCGCCTACTCTAAAACCTGTTGTAAGTTCGGAGCCTATTCTTCAGGTAACTCCAGTTGCAACTTTGACTCCACTTGTAGTTGTATCCCCAAGTCCATTTGCTGCACCGACAACTTTTACTCAAGTCTTGCAGGCAGATAAATCAGACACAGGGGGATTTGGCAAAGAACAGAAAGTGTTGATATCACCATTTACTACCACAAAAACAATATCTCTGGCAGTAGTCGGTCTTCTGGTGGTGGTATTTTTGATTGACGGAGTATTAGTCAGCAGGCGAAAGATAGCCAGGATAGGGGGCAGGACGGTAGCCCACCTTGCATTTTTTGGGATGATTCTAACTATAGTACTTATTTTAAAGTCAGGAAAAATACTTTAAAAAAATAAAGGATTAACAATATGAAAAAAATAGCTAAACACTTACCGCACTATATTAGCCTGATAGGTATCTTGGTAGCCTCAATTTTTGCCTTTATACTTTTTTCATATGACCAAGTTTTTTTACTGGGAATTGCAGTTGCCACTTCAACTTCTTATTTTTCTTGGGGAATAATTCACCATTTACTGCATGGAGATTTAAATTTTAGTGTGGTTTTAGAATATATGGCGATTTCGGTTCTCGGAGCTGTCCTTCTGATTTCATTGCTTTTTAGAGCTGTATAAGGGTATAATTTCAGGTGCTTTGGGATTAGTATAGTCGAAAGACAAAGTATTTAATTATTATGAAAAAAGTCAGAAAGGCAGTCATACCAGCAGCTGGTTTTGGTACGCGCTTTTTACCCCAGACCAAGGCTATGCCCAAAGAAATGCTCCCCATTGTCGATAAACCGGTTATTCAATATGTGGTTGAAGAATTGGTAGATGCAGGTATAAAAGATATTTTTATAGTCACCGGTTACCACAAAAGGGGAATTGAGGACCATTTCGACGCTCCAAACCTGGATCTGATTGAAAATCTTAGAATGGGTGGTGAGAAGAAAAAACACTTATTGGAGGAAGTTGAAAAGATCTCCAATATGGCCAACTTTGTCTATGTCAGACAAAAAGGACCGTATGGAAACGGAACTCCTCTTTTAAATGTTAAGCATCTCATAGGTGACGAACCCTTTATTTATACCTGGAGCGATGATTTTATTGTGTCTGAGCCAAATAGGTTTAAGCAATTAATAGCTGCATATGAAAAATACGGTGTCAGTTGTCTGGCAGGGTTAAGAGTCAAAAATGATGAAGACTATAGCCGTTATGGTTTTGCCGGTGGAGAGGAAATTGAACCGGGAATCATTGATTCGAAAGTGATTATAGAGAAACCAGGTAAAGAAAATGCACCATCAGACTTAGCTACAGTATCCGGTTATTTATTTACTCCGGATATTTTTAATTATTTGGATGAAGTTTTGAAAAATCTGCAGGAAGGGGATGAGTTTTACTACAATGATGCCCTTAAGCTGATGCTGAAGGATCACAAGAAAGTTTTGGCTGTGGAGATAAAAGACGGAAAATACTACGATACAGGCAATAAAATGGAATATCTTAAAACAGTAGTCGAATTTGCCTTAAAACATAAAAGTTTAAACGGAGAGTTTAAAAAATATTTGGCTTCACTTGATCTGTCATAATATTATATTAATCCAGTCCTTCTGTTGCCGATAAATACATTTAACCTGTATAATACAAAGCGCTTACTATGAAAGTACTCATTACCGGTGGAGCAGGATTTATAGGGTCAAACTTCATTTACTATTGGTTAAAAAACCACCCCAAAGATAAAATACGAGTTTTAGATGCTTTGACGTTTGCCGGTAATAAAGATAATTTAAAACCTGTTCTTAAAAAATTAGAATTTATTGAAGGAGATATAACCAATAGGGATCAGGTAAAATCTGCAATGAAAGGTATTGATACTGTTGTCCATTTTGCCGCAGAAAGCCATGTGGACAGATCAATTTTTGAACCCGGCAAGTTTTGGAAGACCAATGTAGAAGGTACAAGAATTTTACTCGAAGAAGCTCATTATGCAAAAATACCAAGATTCCATCATGTGTCCTGCTATGACACGCAAACCAGGGCATTTACAAAAGAAGGTCTCAAAACTTATGATCAGATGAAAATTGGAGATTTGGTATTAAGCATTAATCTAAAGACTCAAGATGTTGAATGGAAACCGGTTGAAAAGGTCATCATTCAGGACTACAAAGGAAAAATGATTCGGATGAAAAGTAAAGTTGTTGACTTTTTTGTGACTCCAAATCACAGGATGCTTGTTCAGGCAAAAAGAAGCAGGGATTTATCTTTTAAGGATGCAAATTTTGTAAAAGATCAGGCTAGGAATTTCCTTCCTTATTACTACCAGTGGAAAGGCAAATCTTCCAAAATTATTAAACAATTCGGTACTTGCCAAAAAGAATTTATGTATCTGCTGGGAATTTTTATCGGTGACGGATTTACTGCATATCAGGAAAAAAAACAAATCAACAAAACAGGATTGTCAAAACAGATGTATTGTCAGTTAGCCAGAGACAGTATGGGTAGGTTTATGCAAGTCTGTCAGATTGGGGATCAAAAATATACGATATCAAAATCATGGAGGATATTTTTGGATATTCCTGAAAAGGATGAGTGTAGAACCATGTGTGAATCCGCACTAACAAGACTAGGTATAAATTGGCATGCCCACAAAGGTAAGGCGGGAACTCATTTGTATATGACCTCAAAAAAGTTATTTGATATTTTTTCTGATTGTGGGAAATATGCAAAAAATAAACAAATTCCCGATTGGGCAGTGGATGCGCCACTGGAACTGTTGATGAATTTATGGAATGGATTGATGGATTCGGACGGAAGCAATCATCGGGTGTTTTTTACCATTTCGCCTAAACTAGCCTATCAGTTTATGGAGCTAAGCGTAAAACTTGGTTACACTCCCACATTGAGTAAGCGATACACAAAATCAATTTATGAAGGTCGAAATATTGAAGGTTGGTCATATGTCATATCGGTCGGATCAAGGCAAAGGATTTTAAGGAAAGAAATTTCTGAGGAAGTTGATTACGATGGGAAGATTTGGTGTCTTAAAGTCAAAAACAACAAAAATTTCTTAATTGAAAGAAATGGAAGAACCGCTTTCTGTGGAAATACCGATGAGGTTTATGGTGAACTGCCTTTGGATTCTAACGAACGCTTTAGTGAAAAAACTCCATATGCTCCCAGACCAGACAATTTGTATGCAATCAGTAAAGCTGAAGCAGATAGGGTGGTTAGGGAGTTCTACAAAAGTACGGGAATGTATTTGACCATTTCTAACTGCTCCAATAATTATGGTCCATTTCAATTTCCTGAAAAATTTGTACCCATTCTGGTTACCAACTTGATCGACGGACTTAAAGCTCCCGTTCACGGAGATGGGAAAAATGTCAGAGATTGGATACACACGGATGATCACGCAAAGGCTGTTGATTTAATTTTGGAAAAAGGAAAAGCTGGTGAAACTTACTTGGTTGGGAGTAATGTAGATGTTGCCAATATATACATTGCAAAACATATAGTAAATCTGTATGGCAAAGATGAAAGCTGGATCCGTTATGTCCCTGACAGACACAGTAATGACAGAAGGTATGCAATCGATTCAAGAAAAATAATTCAGGAACTTGGTTGGAAGCCGGCTATAACCCGAGACAATTTTGATGATGGTTTAATGGATACTATCTCCTGGTATAAAAAGAATAAAGATTGGTGGAAGCCGCTTCTTTCCAGACAAACAGTAGTAGTTGACGGTGACAGTAAAATTTATGCATTTATAGAAATTGATAGGGAGTTAGGTAAAACCAAATTTAATTATGGTGAACCTGAAGAACACAACAAAGTTTCTAAACTTGCCGAAAAGATGATGGAGGAAGATCCCAGGAAAATATCTCTAATTAAAAAGAAAATCAAAAGTCACTATTGGTTTAAAAATTCTAAACCTGCTATACAAGACTCACTATTGGAACTTATTAAAATATCCAGAACATCAGGGTTTATTGAAGATCTGGCCAACAGACCGGAGGTTGTTGGTGGGTACACACAAAATAAAGTAGTTAAATTTGAACATTCACCAGACAAAAAACAAATCTATGGTGTAGCTATCTGGTTTGAAGTTGAAAACACTAAAGGTGAGAAACACATAGAAGGCTTTTATTCATGGGCTATGGGGGTTAAATCGGGAGCCAAAATGTTGGTTTTAATCCGTTACAAAAACGAAATAACCCATTTAGCCCTGACTAAGGAACAAAAATTTGCAATAGGTTCAGAAATCTACAATATGCCGGGAGGATTTCCAAAAATAAATGAAAGTGTTTTTGATTTGATACACAGAAAACTTGAAGATGATTTGGGAGTGGATGTTAAAGACGGACATATTAAAGTCGGTGATATCATAGGTTTGGGTAGGATCATGCCTGATCCAGGTATGACCAATAACCATCCATTTCTTTATGCCATAGTTTTAGATCTGACTGAAAACATCTTTCCCCCAATTAGAATCGGAGAGGTCTATGAAACAGGGGGAAAATTGGTACTATGGCCTATTGAGAGATTATCTGAGCTGGTAAATAAAGTAGACGACTCATATTTCCTATCCTCACTTACAAGACTAATGCTTTCAGGGGTTACTAGTCTAAAGTTAAATTAATATATTTATGGACGTTATAAAATTAGATGGTGAAAATGGAGAAAGAAGGCCTTGGAATGGTAATGTAGTCGTAGAGCTTTCTAAGATTATCTCAGACCTACGATCCAAAAACGTACCCACTAAAAAGATAGTCAAAGAATTAAATAAAGAAGATAAATGGCACCCTCAAGATGTAATGGTGGCATTTGCAAGCAATGGTATTCGTTCAATTGTAGAGCGGGATGGAGAGGAAGTTTTTTTCCATATAGATACTGTTGGCGGAGGGAATGTTAATGGTCCACGCGAAGAGTTGTTAAAATTACCTTCAATCAAGTGGGAAACCTTCAAAGACTAGATACCCTGTAGTAATTGTTTGTTTAGCTTCAATTTGATATAATACACCCAGGTTTGAAGTACTTTGAAAACCTAAAGAAAGAGGCATAAGGCGGTAGGATTGGACACCCTATTTGCGAACAGCCTAATATAGTCATCAGCTTTGAAAGGAAAAAAATGAACATCCAAAGCATGAATGAACTACCAGAAAGCGTGTTAAAACGCCTTCCTCGGAGTGCAACATTTCCGATCAAGGGCAGTCAGCAGGCGCTGGTAGGCAGAATCGACTGGGCGAAACAGGTGATAACCCGCGCAGTCGTTACGACCGAATGGCAAAAGTCGGCCACATTCGAGGGACGAGTTCCCGAAGAGTTTATGGCCAGTTTGCCGAAAGATTTCACCTTCTCGGTAGATTCTCCCGAGGATCACTGGCAAATTCATCTGACGGGTCTGAACCCCAGAACTTTTGAGGTTGAAGATCTTAAGGTGATCCGCGATGATGCAAAGTTTTGGTACTACATCATGGCGGCAGAGAATCAAATGGCGGTGCAGGAATATGAGCTTGTTTTCGCGCGCGTGTGGGGCTATCTTGCTCCCATTTTGCGCATCCGCGAAGGCTCTGCACAGCCGATGACTGGTCGAAGGTTAATTACCGTTGAAACAGCAGGACCGGGTGGATACATTGGTGCTGTAGTGCCGAGCCTCCAACTGACTGATCAGTGGAGACTGCTGGTGCAAAAAGCAAACAATGTCTCTCCAGACCTGACAGCAATCCCAACGATGCGGTCAGTGCGCTTCTCCGTCCAAAATCCGGACAGACCTCAACCTAGGGAAAAAGCCATGGGCTTCTCCTTGTATGAGGTGGATTTGTTCCCCGAGCTAATCGCTTCGGGAGCAGCGGAGGAAAAAGGCAGAGTAAAGAATAACTTCTATTGGTGCTTGCCGGATTTTGAAGCACCGGAAGGACAGTCTTTCATGCCTCTGGGAGACTACCTTCGATACTCAGACGGCCCAGGAATGGCAGCGCTTTATCAGGCCATTGTTTTCCTGTTTCGTGCAATCGTGGGTGGTGAGCTCCCCGGCCAGCGTGATGAGGTAGCAAATTTCCCAGTTGACCCGAAAGAGTCATATGGGACGCCGATTCGCGTTGGTATTATTCGTCACAGAAAAGTGACCTTCGTGGTTTGCAAGACCAAAAACCAAGGTCGCTTCCGGCGGAGTGGCGAAACACTAGCAGCATCACAAGTTGCATGTGAGTTTGATCCGTCAACACTTCCTGTCCCACCCAGGAAGGTTCACAAGTTTTGGGCAATCAACCCAAATAACCAGCGTCACACTGGTACAAACACCGCCGCAGGTCTCTATCCTGTGGAGGTCTATGAGTACCATAGCTGGGAAGTGGACAAAGGGGAACTGGAAATGGTGAACTTGTGCGATTTCGCACGATCTGGCGATGCCAGAGCACAAGCAGCACTACTTCAGTGGATCTGGTGGGTGTATCCAGGATTTGCAACTTTGAATCCGGATACTGACAGTATTCCTTCGTCCGAGGAATAGAAAATACTGTCTAGTACTTCAGACTTAACACTTTGTTCTATACACCCCGAATTTGGGAAATATTATAAACCCTGTTCGGGGTGTATGAAGTGAAGGTAAGTGTTTGCCACAGTTTCCAATGCGGAAACTGATTGAGGCGAGCGCTAGCCTTTAAATTTGAATCGGGTGCTTATTGTATAGCATTCGAAAGGATAGATGGAATGCTTCCATCTGGGACTTCCGGGGAAATACCTGGAAACAAACCCAAAACCCTTTCGAAAAAATAAAAACAATAAGTACCCGCCCAAATATATGATTTTAAATCTTGTTGAAATCATGTATTTGGGATGAATATGTTTATGCTATAATCAACTTAACTTGGACGATTCACACAAGAATTATGAAGGGTATTTAGCCTTCGTAAATAAATATAAATCTTCATTAGGATATAAAGGCAATTACTCCAAAAACGAAATTGAAATTGTTGACGATATCTCATTATTTCCTACTTGTGAAGAATCTGCAGTTGGTCAAATGGTAAAGCAGGGAACCCCGCGTGAAGATGCAGTGAAAAGGGCAAGGATAGGAATTAGGGAAGAAAACAGATGGGGAGTTTCAATTTGTGAACCTGTAAAACTACCAACGGGGACATACGGAACTTTTATCAGATTTATTTCTTGGGGACAATTGGATTCTGGATTTGCGGGTATGATAATTATTCCTGTATTGACAGATGGCAAGTTGATTTTTACTAAAGCATTCAGAAACGCCACCCGAAATTGGTGTTTGGAATTTCCAAGAGGTACAAGAGATCCGGGGGATTCCATATTAAAAACTTTAAATAGCGAATTAAAAGAGGAAGTCGGAGCTAAAGTTTTAAAAGACCCTGTTAAAATAGGAGAAGTCTTTCCTGACTCAGGTATCTTAACCTCAATAGTTGAAATATATAAAGCAGAAATTGAGATTGTAGGTGAGGCTACACCTGGCGTGACTGAAGCCATAAAAGGCTTAGTATTTTTGACTCCCGAAGAAGTAAAGGCGTTACTTAAATCACAGCTTTATATAGATGAAGATGGAAAAGGGTATGAATTTAAGGATAGTTTTACACTGGTTGCATTAACGCTATTTAATATACGATAAGTTTATCTATACGAAGTTATGAACCTCATTTAAACATGAACCTCTTGGATGAAAAAGATAGAAAAAAAAGAAAAGGCCTAATAAAATTGAGTACAAAATTATCTAATTTAAATAATGACAAAAAAATTGTACACCCAGAGAATTAGCAGACATACTGAAAAATAGAATTAATAGACTTAAACTAAATAAAAGGTTAATGTTTGAGACTGTTTTTTATCTTGTTATCCCGAAATTTCAACTTGACAAATTGAAATTTAAGGGTCATACTATCTCTATGAAGCCAAGAACAATCTCGAAATTGATTCATAAGGTGATTAAAACTTTTCCTGCGATTGTTTTAACAGGCCCGAGACAGTCAGGTAAAACAACCCTGTTAAAACATGAATTTCCCAACTATCAATATGCAAGTCTGGAGGATCCTGATGTAAGAATCAGAGCCAAAGATGATCCAAACGGATTTTTGAATCAGTTTGAAAAACAGGTTATTTTAGATGAAATTCAATATGTTCCAGAACTCTTATCATATATAAAATCAAAAATAGATGAAAATAGAATGCCGGGAAAATGGATTTTATCCGGATCCCAAAATTTTTCTTTGATGAAGAATGTAAGTCAATCATTGGCAGGAAGAGCTGCCATCTTGACACTCCTACCCTTTTCCGTTGCTGAAAGAATTGGGAACGGGAACGGCTCATTATTGGTAGATAAAGTTTTAAGTTTAAGTAGCGAAAGTAATTTAAAATCAAAATTTGATTTAAACGAAATTATTCTCCGTGGTAATTACCCTGAAGTGGCTAGTAATACAAAAGTTGATCGTCAAATCTGGGATGGATCTTATATCAATACATATCTTGAAAGAGATATTAGAAACTTGAAACAAGTAGGTGATTTAGGTCAATTTGAAATATTCCTGCGTGCTTGTGCAATTCGTACAGGACAGATATTGGATTTAAGTTCAATATCTAGAGAGATTGGAATTACCTTTACAACGGCTAAAAGATGGCTTTCACTTCTGGAAACTGGTTACCAAATATTTCTTTTACATCCATATTATCGAAATATCGGAAAGAGATTGGTTAAAAGACCAAAAATTTACTTTGCTGATACCGGGCTTGCCACTTATTTAATGGGTATAAATTCTGTTAACAGTTTAGTTTCTAGTTACCTTTATGGGGCAATTTTTGAAACATTGATAGTTACTGATTTTTGGAAAAGATACTTTCATCATGGTCAAATTCCTCAGATGTACTTTCTACGAACGCATGATGATTTAGAGGTTGACTTATTAATCGAGAATCAAAATAAGCTGAATTTGATTGAAGTTAAATTAACATCAACAGTTAGAAAAGAGAATATCCAATCTCTTATCAAAGCGAGGACAGACATCAGAGGTGTTGATAAAACATTGGTTATCTCAAATACTAAGGAAAAGTTTTCTGTTGTTGAAGGGATAACCAATATTCCTGCGGAGTCGGTGTTAACTGTCTAGTTTCTAAAGGAATAATGGTATAATTATTCTTAATATGATGCGTTTTGACCCTGATAAACATGTTAAAAAAACTTCAATTGCAGGAGTTGTTTTAATTGAAAGACCAATCATAGGTGATGCCAGGGGATTTTTACATGAACCGTACAATAGGGAAGAATTAAAAGCAGCAACAGGTGTGGAATTTAACCCTGTCCAGTGGACTCATGCATACATAAAGCCCGGAGTTATAAAAGCTGTTCATAGTGAAGACTGGAATAAACTAATTTATCCTGTAACTGGAATTTTATACGCTCCTATTGTAGATCTAAGGCCAGAATCTGAGACTTTCGGTAAAGTAGAATACATTACAATAGACAACACTAAAGATGATTCTCCAAGGCAGGCATTGTTTTTACCCTCGGGAGGTATCGGGAATTCAATTTGTACACCAGGTACTGAAATGATGCATTATTTTTATTTGATAGATGAATATTGGGATGATGCCAAAGCCAGGGGAATTGCCTGGGACGATCCAGATCTTAATATCAAATGGCCAATAGAAAACCCAATTCTTTCCGAAAGAGATAAAACCAATCCGACATTAAGGGAGGCTTTTCCCCAGAAATTTAAAGACAAATGAAAAAGATTTTAGTTGTAGGAGCAACTGGATTAGTGGGATCAAGATTTGTTTCTTTGGCTAAAGATAAAGTTGGAATAATCCCCGTTGATGAAAATACACTGGATATAACATCTGCTGAAGCTGTTGATAATTACTTTTCCGAAAATGAATTTGATTCAGTATTAAATTTTGCAGCAATTACAAATGTAGATGCAGCAGAGAAAGAAAAAGGAGATGAAAATGGAATTACCTGGAGATTAAATGTGGTTGGTGTTGAGAATTTAACCAAAGCTTGTATTAAATATAATAAATTTATAGTTCAGATTTCTACCGACTTTATTTTTAAAGGAGATCAGAACAATCCAGGACCGTACAGTGAAGATGCAGAAATTCCCGATAGTATGGATGGAATTGGTTGGTATGGATGGACAAAGAATAGGGCAGAAAATTTACTCCGCAATTCCGAGTGTCGTAATGTGATTGTCAGGATCGCCTACCCTTTTTATTCGGCTGAGTTTACACCAAAATTGGATTATGCAAAAAATTATTTAAAACTTCACGATGATGGAAAATTATTCCCTATTTTTACCGACCAGACATTATCAGTTATTAATGTAGATGAATTGGTAGAACCACTTCTCAAAATCTTAACAGAAGAACTTATAGGCACTTTTCATATTGTTTCAAGCAATACCACAACACCATTTGATTTTGTGGAATATTTACTTAGAAAAGCAAGAAATGTAGAAGGTGTTGTTCAGAAAGGGTTAATGGAAGAATTCTTAAAAGCAGAAGGAAGAACACCAAGACCAAGATTGGGAGGGTTTAAGACTAAATTTACTGAAAAAAACTTAAATATGAAATTTAAAACTTGGCAGGAAATGGTGGATGAATTTGTTATCAGGCTCCAAAATAAGAAGTAACTCCGTTCTCAATTAATTGAAAATCTTTATCTACATCTGAAATTTGTTCTTCCATTGAAAATATTGGTCTTACTAGTTTTATCACAATCCCTTCATCGTTTCGGCCAACACCAAATATTCCACCAGGTAAGTCTTTAATTCCCATATCTTGAAGTTGTCTTGTTCTAAATTCTTGGACCTCACTATGTGTAACTTCGGTGCCACCTATTGGAGCAGTACGGGCCATTACTAGTTCTAATTCCATATTTTGTTAGGAGTTTATGTCCGTTTTCTCCAAATGTCAATATTTTTATGATTACCCGTAAGAAGAATTTCAGGTACTCCCCATTTTTTATAAAGTGGAGGTCTGGTGTATTGGGGATACTCAGTCTCAATCTCTTCCATGGAATGTGACTCTTCCAGAAGCGATTCTTTTTTAATAACTCCAGGGATCAAACGTGTTACGGTGTCAGTTATCACCATTGCAGGAATTTCACCACCTGTTAGAACATAATCTCCTATGGATATAATCTCATCAACTATATGGTCATGAACCCTGTGATCAATTCCTTCATAATGGCCACAAATAAGAACCAAGCGTTTTAAGCTTGAATACTCATATGCTTTTTTTTGAGTAAACTTCTCTCCTCCTGCATCCAAAAGTATTATTTTACTGTTTTTGGATTTTGGTTTTGCTTTAATGGAAGTTAAGGCATTATCTATGACATCGATTCTTAAAATCATTCCCGCACCACCTCCATATGGCCTGTCGTCAACTGTTTTTCTTTCGGTAATCCCAAATTGTCTTAAGTCATGAAAGTTAATTTCTACTAAACCTTTTTCTTTTGCCTTTTTTAAAATTGACATGTCAAATGGACCGCTAAACATGTCAGGAAAGAGGGTAATAATATCAACGATCATAGACTGTATTTTAACATAGTAAACATCGATTTATTAGAAATATCAAAGTAATTGATTCCCCATATTGTTTTCTTTATATATTAAGTGTTTAATTAGGAATATGGACAAAGTTATTATTGTTATGCCCGCCTACAATGAGGCTGATAATATTGGCAAAATGATTGAGGTTTTATTTGAAGTAGAATTTCCCAAAATAAAAGGTGTTGAAATGCATCTTTTTGTCGTAGATGACAAATCTCCTGATGGAACGGGAGATATTGTTAAAAAATACCAGAGTAAATATTCCAAACTTCACCTTCTTCAAAAAGATAAGTCGGGATTGGGTTATGCTTATATCGCAGGATTTAAAAGGGCAATGGAAACATTAAAAGCCGATGCGGTTATGGAAATGGATGCAGACTTTCAGCACCCACCAAGATTTGTCAAACCGATGGTTGAAGCATATCTAGCTGGTGCCGACTATGTTATAGGTAGCAGATATATCAAAGGAGGATCTGTTCCTAAAGAATGGGCACTTTTCAGAAAAGCGATCAGTTATTTCGGCAATTTGTTTATTAGAATAGTTCTATTAAAGCCAAAATTGCATGATTTAACTACGGGCTTCAGACTTACCAGAGTTAAGGGAGTATTAGATCAAATTGATCTCAATAAACTAATGGAACCTGAAAGATTTGCATACAAAGTCGACCTTTTGTACAAGTCAATTAAAAACTCGAAAAAAGTTGTGGAGGTTCCTCTTGAGTTTGCTTCAAGAACAAAGGAAAAATCTAAATTTAATCCCAAAGAAATGGTCTCCACTTTCAAAGTAGCAATAATCTTGGGAATTAAAGACAAACAAAAAATAATTAAATTTGGAATAGTAGGCTTTACTGGATATCTTATAAATGCTTTCTTTTTAAATTTCTTTTCAAAATCAGGATTCCCAGAATGGTCATCTTGGGCACTCTCAACTGAACTGGCAATAGTCAACAATTTTACTTGGAACAATTTATGGACCTTTAAAACTGATGAGATAAAAGGAATTGCTAATGTAATTAAAAAATTCCTACAGTTTAACTTGACATCAGCTGGCGCTCTTCTGATACAAACAGTTCTTGGAACTTTGGGAGTATATTTCTTCGGTTCTACATCAAGACAACTACTTCTTCCTTTCATAATTCTCTTTGTTGTTCTTCCATATAACTATTTTATGTACACCAAAGTGATTTGGAAGAATAAATCGAAACCTGCAGTAAATCCTTCGATAGCCAAGTAAAAAAATATGCTATTTCAAGAAAGCCAAATACGGGAGCGTGAGGATAATTTCTACAAAAACATTATCAGGTTGTATTTGAAATACGGTTCTGTTGATGAAGTAATAAGAAGAACAAATTATTCTCTTCCGATGTCCTATCCCGGAATGCACCACTTGATCAAAAGATGGGGAATAATAAAATCTGCAGGCCCTAACAGTAAACTATCAGAAGCATTAACTGTTTTGACTCAATTGTCTGACTCAAAAATTCCATTAGAAAGACTGTATAAAAATCTTCCACCTTCTTTTAAAACTTCACTTTCCACAATGCACAGGATTTTACATAACGTTAAAGAAGGTGTGATAAGAAGGTATGGAACCGCTTTGGTGGTAACCCGTGAGGGAGAAGAAAATAATGTTTTAACAGGTATTGATAAAGATCATAATAAAAACTTGACTCTTCCTATGACCTACTCAATTTACAAAGAAAACCCAAAAGCGTCTATTTTGAGAGTACTGCAGCAGGAAGTGTTTACGGAATTAGCAGTTGAAAAAAAGTTCCCATTTAAAGTTATTCCGAAAAATCCCAAGCCTTTTATGTTTTTAAATATAGCGGATATAAAAGTAGCAGTTTATCTGATTAAATTAAATAAGGATATTATTGAAAATTACCAATTTACAAGCCAAAAAATATACAACCACGCATTTATCTCCTGTAGAGAAATAAAGTCATTAAATTACGGAGTCAGAGCGGGTGTTGAAAATATTGTTTCCGGTTATGAGAGGTATTTAAAAAACCAAAGTTCGGTAGTATTAGAAACCAGTGATATTAATCTTGCCTTGCTGCAAGTCTGGAGATAAACTTACTTCAAACATTCCATCCGATAACTTTCTTACTTCAAATGCCGATAACCCTCTTCTCCTCCTATTCAATTCTTCCAATTGTTCTCCGTTCAGCAGTACTCCATTATCGGTCTGGTCTGCCCAACCAATTTTACCTCCAAGATTAACCTGTATATAACTTTCTTCTGCTTTGAAAATTTCCCTTAACATAGATAAATTCATAATTTGTTATCTTTCTATTTGTTGAAATTCTCTTTCAAATAAAGCAATCTCTGGTTGTGAAACTTCGACCGTAAGAGGTTCTATCTTACTCTTTTCCCTTAGATGTTCGGCAATATGATTGGAACCATCCTTAAAGGCATCTAATCCGTATACATTAGCAATTGGACCACTCGATGCTCTCCATCTCATGGCTGGACTGGATGAATATATATTTACAGGCATGAGAATATATTGTGAAGCAATTTAACTTTCAAACCCTATCAGGCTAACGTTATAAAAATGGAGCCCAATTGGATATTGGCATGGCATTTTGGGAGATAAAAGCCAAGGCAAAAAGATAAATAGGAATAATTGCAACTCCTAAGGCAATTTTAAATTCCTTGGAATTAATTAAATCTTTAAAGGCCAATATTAAAAGAGGCGTGATAGGTAAAGCATATCTAAGTAAATCCCTATGAGCAACAAAAAGAAGCGAGATGAAATAAACAAGTGAGTAATAGTAGAATGTGTCTTGATTTTGGACTTTAAGTTTATAAATTCCTATTGCACCAATGATATATAAAAAAATAATTTCTTCCAGCCAGAATGTTCCTACCCAAGGTGCTGAAAAGTTGAAAATTTGAAATGGCGGGAAGAAAAGATGAATATTGTCTCCGGATTTAAAATACACCCAGAAGTCACCCATTCTAATCGAGTAAAAAATAAAAACAAATATAACCCCGATAGGAATTAATAAAAGAGGATAAACTTTTTTCAAATCTAATTTGCTTAAAAATTGTCTGGTTTTATTGGTTGCCAAATCCTTTAAATTGGGAAGAAATACTGATGCTCCGTAAGCCACAAACAAAAGAATTCCAGGTGATTTTGTCATAGCGGAAAGAGCTCCAAATATCCCTGCCCAGATGTATTTTTTTTGATTAAAGAAATAAATTGAAGTCAGTGTAAGGGCGATAAAGAGCGGCTCTGCTGATCCCACAGACCTGACAATAAGCCATCTTGCAGGGAATAATGCAAAGACTAGAGTCATCCATAATGCATTTTCTTTATCCAAGGACTCTGCCAGTTTATAGAAGATAAAAAGTGCAAAGAATGAAGATATCACGGTTACGAAGAGCATAGAATAAGGAAATCCAAAAATAGCTGCAAAGAATTTAATCAGAACCGGGAAAAGTGGAAAATGTGCTGAATAATATTCATTTGAAAGGGGAAATTGGTAGTTGGATCCTATTTCAATGGGGTTGTAAAGTGTTTTGGCAGCCACCAAGTAGAGAGGTCCGTCATAATTGGCAACAACTGTGGCCATTCCTTGACTTGGAATTGGGATTGTCCAAAATGACTTAATCCTACCGAAAAACGGCAACCAAACAAGAAGTGTAGGGATTATTGTTAAAAGTAAGATAGGAAGAATGTTTTTAAATTTTTCCTTCATATTTTGATCATATCACAAGTGAGGCTGTATGTGCGAGTTTCACTGAGACTGTGCTTATGGTAGACTTTTGATAATGGATAAATTTAAAATAGAGTCTTTATCAGTCTTTTTTCCGACATTTAACGAAGAAGAAAGTATAAAATCCACTGTCGAATCAGCAAAGGAAATTCTTGAAAAGATAGCAAAAAACTGGGAAATTTTAATTATTAATGACGGCTCGAAAGATTCAACGGGAGGAATTGCAGATAATCTTGCAAAAACAGATTCGAGGATAAAGCATATTAAACATGTTGTGAACAGAGGATATGGTGCTGCTTTTAAATCAGGTTTTTATTCAGCTCAATATCCTTGGATAGCTTTTACTGATTCTGACGGGCAGTTTGTTTTTTCTGAAGTTGAAAACTTTATCGAGAAACAAAAAAATACAGGAGCTGATCTTGTTATCGGTTATTATAAAAAAAGACAAGTATCCCGATTTAAAATTATAACCAGCAGACTTTGGGAACTTGCAGTAATGATACTTTTTGGTTTATATGTTCACGATATTGATTGTGGTTTTAAGTTAGTCAACAAGAAAGTGATTGAGGGAATAGAAAAATTAGAGTCAGAAAGGGGAGCATTTATTTCCAGTGAATTTTTAATTAAAGCCAAGAAAAAAGGATTTAAGATTGTCGAAGTACCGGTGACCCATTTACCACGTACCAAAGGAAAAGGCACAGGCAGACATATCAGAGTAATAATTCAAAGTTTTGTTGACCTGTTTAAGTTGTGGAGAAAATTATTATGATCAAAAAAGCCGGGCAAAATAAAATAATAACTTTTATCAAAAACAACTGGCCGTTGCTCATAATTTTATTAATAGGAGCATTTTTGCGGCTTTATAGAATAGGGGAGTATATGACTTTTTTAGGAGATGAAGGCAGAGATGCAATTATAGTCAGAAGGTTATTGGTTTATGGAGATCCGATACTAATAGGACCAGGCACTTCTGTCGGGAGTATGTATTTGGGTCCTTTATATTACTATTTTATGGCTCCTTTTCTTTTTCTGTCTAATTTTTCTCCCATTGGGCCCGCTATCGGAGTTACTTTGTTGGGAGTAGCCACAATATATCTGGTTTATCTTTCCGGTAAAAACTGGTTTTCAAAAAAAGTTGGGTTAATCTCTGCCGTTCTTTTTGCCACAGCACCCGTGGTTATTATTTATTCCAGATCTTCCTGGAATCCAAACATCATGCCTTTTTTTGCACTCTTATCTATTTATTCAATTTGGAAAGTATTTAAAGAAAAAAAGTATAAATGGCTTTTAATTACTGCTGTTTCATTTGCCTTTGTAATGCAGTCACACTACTTAGGTCTACTTCTGGCGCCTGTTCTTATTGTTTTTTGGTTATTAGCCAAAGTACCTTTAAAATATACTTTTTTTTCGTTGGCTCTATTTTTATTTCTAATGTCACCACTATTAATTTTTGATATTCGTCACAATTACATCAATACAAATGCTTTATATAAATTTTTTACAGTCAGACAAGAAACAATTTCCATACGACCTTGGAACGCAATTCCGAAAAGTTATCCCATTTTCGAACAAATAAACACAAGCTTATTATCTGCGAATAACCTACTGGTAGGTAAATATATAACAATTGCAATTACCCTTTTTATTATTTGGGTTTTTGCCTTCAAAAAGAAAAATATTTTGGGTCCTAATTACTATTTACTTATATTATGGTTGGCATTTTCTTTGATTGGTTTTGGACTGTATAAACAACACATCTATGATCACTATTTCGGATTTCTTTTTCCTGTATCGTTTATTTTAACGGCACTTTTATTGCAGGAAATATTAAAAAGTAAATTAAAATATATAGGTACAATTGCACTTTTATTTTTAGTTTTCAATAATTTATCAAAAAGTCCCATCAGATCTAGTCCCAATAAACAGATGCAAAGAGCAGAAATGGTGGCTGAAAAAATAAAGATAGAATCAAATGGAGAACCTCTTAATTTGGCTGTTTTGGCAGAGAGAAACTATGAAGACGGTTATCAATATTTTTTGGAAAAAGACAATGTTAAAGTTGTGGAAATTGATGCCCAGATAGAGGAAAGTGTCGTGGATCAGTTGTTTGTTGCCTGTGAACTATCGCTTGAAAAATGCGACCCAACTCATTCTCCCAAAACTGAAGTTGCCAATTTCGGTTGGAGTAAAATCGAAAATCAATGGGAGGTAGATGGAGTATTTGTCTTTAAACTGATACACTCACAATAAACATGAATTACCCACAATCTCAACTTATTTTAGATGAAATTAAAAAAGCAAATAAAATTCTTCTGAATTGTCACAGAAATCCCGATCCCGACTCAATTGGAAGTGCTTTGGCAGTTAAGTGCGTATTAAAAGAAATGGGAAAGGAAACAACGGTTGTTTGTCCCACTGATGAACTTTACGAAAATGTAAATTTTCTAAAAGGGTATGATGAGATAAAAATAAATTTTAATTTTAAGGCAGCTGATTATTCACTTTATGATTTGTTTATAGTAGTCGATTCAGCCAGCTGGTCTCAAGTAAGCGGGTTTAACAATCCCAATATTGAAGCGGAAAAACTGATAGTGATAGATCATCATTTAACCAACGAAGGATTTGGCAATATTAATTTAGTAGATAGTGATGTAACATCGACCGCTGAGATTTTATATTCGATATTTGAAGATTGGGGAGTTAAATTGGATAGTGAAACCGCTGATTGTTTGATGGCAGGAATTGTTGGTGATACAGGTGCTTTTAGATATCCCGGAGCTGGACAACGAACTTTTTTTATTGCTGGTAAACTTATGGAATTAGGGGCAGATAAGGATAGAGCAATCCATCAGCTATACAGAAGTGAACCATATGAACTTATTAAGTTTTATGGTGAAGTATTGTCTAAAGTCGAAATTGACCGCGATAGGCGATTTGTTTGGGCCGCGATCTCATATGAAACTTATGAAAAGTTGGGAAAGCCAGTCATGGCTAAAGAATCATCCGCCTCGATGTTTACTCAAGTCGTTAAAGGAACTGATTTTGGTTTTGTTGCTTTGGAACAGGAAAAAAACAAACTTTCCATAAGTTTAAGATCCAGAAACGGTTTTGATACATCTAAAATTGCCGTCGAATTGGGTGGAGGTGGTCATATATACGCTTCAGGAGCAAGAATAGATTTGCCATTTGAGCAAGCCGTAGAAAAACTACTACAAACTGTCAGGAGAATCGCCGATGAAAACAAGTCTTAAAAAAAAACTTTCTTCATTTGAAAAACTTACAAACCGATGGAATTTACTTATTTTAATAATTCTTTTAGTAGCTTTAATTTTAAGGATTTATAGGATAGGGGAAATACTTGATTTTCATTATGACCAAGGTAGAGATGCAATGGTTATTTGGAATTTATGGCATCAGGGAAAACTATTTCTGATAGGACCGGTAACCGGTCTTCCAGGAATATTTCTTGGACCTTTTTATTATTATCTCATTGCGCCTTTTTATTTAATATCAGGAGGTAATCCTGCAATTCCTTCCATATTTTTATCCGTTTTGGTTGTCACATCACTTTATATTTTGTATTTGACGGGAAAGGAGATAGGAGGTAAAAAACTTGGCTTGATAGCACTTTTGATTGGAGTCTTTTCCTATTACTTAATTATGTCATCCAGATGGCTTTCTAATCCAACTCCGATATATTTAACCTCAATTTTAATATTTTATTTCTTTGTCAAAATAATAAGGTCTAAAACACCCAATCCTATTTGCTGGTACCTTGCATACCTATTGGTAGGAGTGTCTTTGCATTTTGAATCCGCCAGTGCTGCATTTTATATTCCGGCTCTTTTGGCTTTTACGGTTTGGAACAGAAAGAAAATGACTTTTAAAAGTCATATAATTTCAAGTCTATTATTATTTTTTACATTTATACCTCAACTTATATTTAATTTTAGACACGACAATATTCTTTTAAATAATTTAATTACGGAATTCTCTGGAAGACAAAACTTTCCTTCTGATTTTACGATTCAAATAATTTCAAGATTTAAAACTTTCTGGGATGTGTTTTCAAATAAAATATTTTATTCAAATAGACTAATAGCTGGTATTTTTAGTATTATCTCAGCGACAGGACTGTACTTATATTCAAAAGATGAAGAAAATAAAAATCTTTTAAAACTTTTTTTACTGTTTTTGGGAATTTCGGCAATCTGTTATTTAATTTACCAGGGAAACTACGGTAATTTATATGATTATTATTTTACCGGTTACTATCTGATTCTTATTCTTTTGTTTTCTGTTGGGCTTTGGAGAATTGCACAGTTAAGAAGATTTGGAAATATAATCCTGATCTCTTTTTTTATTTTATTTTCATTCTTTAATCTACCTCCGACTATTAATAAATTAACGGACGGAGTTTATGAAGGAAACAATATTTATTTAACAACCCAGTTATCGGCAATAAGTTGGATATATGAAGATACCAAGGAAATTCCATTTAATGTTGATATTTATGTCCCTCCGGTAATACCATATTCATATGATTATTTATTTATATATGTTGGAGATAAAAGGTCGCAAAATTTGACCAAAAGGTTATATACTCTATATGAGATTGATCCACCTCATCCGGAAAGGTTGGAGGCATGGCTCAAGAGGCAGGAAGGAATAGGAACGGTTCAATCGGAGATGAAATTCGGCGGTATTGTAGTTCAAAAAAGAGAAAGAAAATAATTAATAATGAAACCATATTTAAGTATAGTCATTCCTTCATATAACGAGGAAAACAACGTCAGAACCGGTGCATTATCCGGTATGGTTGATTATCTGAAAGAACAACCATATTCCTGGGAAATGGTGGTAGTTGATGACGGATCAACTGACCAGACGGGTGATTTAGCCGAGAAATTTGCTAAAAACCATGAAAATGTCAGAGTATTAAGGGAACCACATCGGGGAAAAGGAGGGGCGGTAATTGCAGGCATGTTACAAGCCAAGGGAGAAATAGTTGTGTTTGATGACATGGATCAGGCTACCCCGATTGACCAATTAGAAAGGGTGTTACCCAAATTTACCGAAGGATACGATGTGGTTATAGGATCACGAATTGGACGTGAAGGGGCTCCTTTAATAAGAAAAACAATGGCTTATGGCTATGCAATTTTGCGGAACATTGTACTGCAGTTACCCTTTAAAGATACTCAATGTGGATTTAAAGCTTTTTCCAAGTCGGCTTCAGATAGGATATTTAAGCGACTTCAAATTTTTAAAGAAAGCCAGAAATCAGAAGGAGCTTCTGTCTCCGCCGGATTTGATTTAGAAATACTTTACGTTGCCAGAAAATTAAATTTAAAAATATGCGAAGTTTCTGTTGTTTGGCATCACAAAGAAGGTACTAAAGTAAATCCCATAAAAGACTCTTGGGAAGGACTTAGAGATTTGATCAAAGTCAGGATTAACGCGATTCAAGGAAAGTATAAAGTGTAAGAACAAAAATTGATTAAACTTAATCAAATAAAAGATAAATTATCTAATAAGGGAAAGTATTGGATTGCGTTTACCGGTGATTCTATAACCTCGACTGAGTGGGTCCATCCAAACTGGAGAGAAATTATCCAGTATGTCTTGCAGGAGGAAATGACTAGTTTATTACACGGTGACTGGAAAACTTCGGAGTGGGGAATTAAAGGTTTTAATTTCGGATATGACGGTTCAACTACAAAAGATATTTTAAATAAAGTAGACTCAATAAAAATAATAAACCCAGATTTAGTTATTGGATTGATGGGAGGAAATGATGCTCCTTTGGGAGTAAGTGTTTCTGAAAGCGTTGAAAATATTTCCAAAATAGTCGAAAAATTAAATACTGAAGTTGTTTGGTGTAATTCTACTCCAGCTGGATTCGGATCTAATAAAAATGCAGAATATAAACCTTATGCAAAGGCGTTTATGGAAATGAATCAAATGAAAAATCTTCAAAAAATAAATATGTTTGAAGTGTATCAAAAATATCCCACCGAACAATTCTTCACTTTTGTTTCGGAAGAAAATATTGTTGAAGGAGTTAAAGAGGGAGAGACAGATTTAATTCATCCAAACCAATTGGGGAATGCATATATTGCAAAGATTATATTAAACGAAGTATTTGATATTGAATTTGATCCGCAAGGATACTGGCAAAGTACGTTACAAGGTGAAAAATACCCAAAATACTAATAAAGTAATAAACTATTTAAATGATGAAGTATTGGAATGAATGGAGATGGTGGATAATAAGTTTAATTGGTATTTTGATTTTGGCCTTTTTTGTTAGGTACATAAATCTGACTTCATTACCAATATTTGCAGACGAAGCAATATATATCAGATGGGCACAGGTAATGAGGGCAGAATCTACATTAAGGTTTTTACCACTATCAGACGGAAAACAACCTCTTTTTATGTGGTTGATAATTCCTTTTTTAAAAATAATAAATGATCCGTTGATAGCTGGTCGAATGACATCCGTTTTTTCAGGATTGGGAACAATAGTTGGAATATTTATTGCCAGTTATCTGCTTTTTAGTTCCAAAAAAATTGCATTGATCTCGGCGTTTGTTTATACTCTCGTTCCCTTTGCCGTTTTTTTTGAAAGAATGGCTTTGTCGGATTCTCTATTAACAATGTTTGGTGTCTGGGTATTTACTGTGGGAATTCTATTGGTAAAAACCTTACGGCTTGATGTGGCTATGATTCTTGGGTTTGCATTAGGAGGTGCTCTTTTGACAAAATCTCCGGCATTATATTTTTCTCTTCTTTTACCTATATTATTAATTTTATTAAAAAATAAGAGAGAGATCGTAAGGTATTTAATCCTATTAATTCCCACTTATATAATCGGTTACGGAATGTACAATATCTTAAGATTAGGACCTAATTTTCATTTATTAGCCAGTAGAAATATGGATTATGTCTGGCCTCTTAGTCACATATTAACGTCTCCATTTGATCCGTTCAAACCGTTTTTGAACAGAAGTCGCCAATTTTATTGGATAATGGGAACAGCTGGATTGTTTGCATCTTTTCTTTTGGCTTACTATGCAAATTATAAAACTAAGACAAAAGAATTGTTGATTCTAACCATATGGTTTCTATTTCCGATCTTGGTCTCTTCCGAATTCAGTAAGACAATGACGGCCAGATACGTATTTTTCAGTCTACCTTATTTTGTAATAATTGCATCTTCCTTCTTTTTAACAAAAATAAAATGGTTCAAATTCGATATTTATATTTTGGGTTCCCTGTTTTTAATACAAAGTCTTGTTTTTCATTATAATCTGATTTCCAATCCGACAAACGCATTTTTACCCAGAAGTGAACGGTCAGGATATTTAGAAGAATGGACAGCGGGGCAGGGCATCAGAGAAATTGCTAAATTTTTAAATGATGAAAGTAAAAATAATCCTAATACAAATATAATTGTCGGAACTGAAGGATATTTTGGGACATTACCGGACGGGTTGCAAATTTATTTTGATAAAAATCCTAAAATAAACGTAATTGGAATAGGTTTGGAATTGGATAAAATCCCTGCATCTTTGGTATCTGCAAAAAAAGCCGGTAATAAGGTTTATTTAATGGCCAACAACGAAAGAATGAATACAGATTTTGATAAGCTGAATACCAAAAAAATAGGGGAGTATCCAAAAGAAACCAGACCCAATGGAACTATGCAGTCGCTTATGTTTTATGAAATTTTAAAATGAAAATAAAAGTTCCAAAAATATTTCGAAATATAAATTTTTGGGTGATTGCCATTCTTCTTTTGGGAGCATTTCTTCGATTTTATAATTTAGGGACGAGGACGTATTTTGATGCCGATCAGGAATGGATGGCATTTAGATCCAGAGATTTATTAAATGGTGATTTGGCACTCATAGGACCTGTTACCTCTATTGGTTCATTTTCAATTGGTCCAGGATTTATTTATTTAAATAGCATATTCAGTTTTATATTTTCCAAAAATCCGATTTCGGGGAGCATTTTATCTGTATTGTTGGGGCTTTTAACTTGTTTGTCTTTGTATCTGTTTGCAAAAAATTTTGTCAATCAAAAATTTGCTTTGATATTATTGTTTTTAGTTTCCACCTCCTGGATGTTTATTAATTGGGACCAAATCCCGTGGACTCCCTCACTATTTTACCTGGCTCAGGTAATCGTTTTGGCAGGTGCTTATCTGGCATCAATTAAAAAAGATTTTGGGTGGGTACTTTTAACATTTGGTTTTGTAGTAGGTTTTCAGGCACACGTGGGAATTATAATTAGTATTTTTTGTGCATTTATATACTTGTTCATTACAAGGTCCAAAATTCCTAAAATTAAATATGTCATTTATAGTATTGTTGTTTTACTATTCGGACTTCTTCCCAACATTGTTTTTGATGTTTTTAACAATTTTGTAAATTTTCAAAGATTTATGTCAATATTTTCAGATACTAATAATAACTATCTAAGTTTTTCAAAGGTGATTGGGGCTATGGCCAGATCTACTTCTTCAATTATTTACCCGAGGCAGATTAATGCTATTGATACTGTTATTACCAGAGTCATACTAGCGGCAGCAATTGCTAATGGTTTGTCAATGCTTTTTGATAAAAAACTAAGGAAATTGTCGCTTCTTTTTTTAATTACTGCAATTGTTCCCCCTGCACTGTTTTATTTACAGCAGGGTAAATTTTCGGAATATTACATCATGATGAGTGTGCCTTCTCTTCTTTTTCTAACGATGTTTCTGGTATATAAAGTCTTTAGTAACAAGTATCTTTTGTTTGTAATTTTATTGGTTACCACAATTATAAATTATACATATTGGAAAAAACTGGACAGGAACTTAACTCTCCAGCACAAAATAAATATTGTAAGCAAAATTGTTGAAATGGGGGGAAAGGAGGGATATGGTGTTTCTTTGACAACAGCTCCTGGTATGAATTTTGGCTATAATTATTTATTTGATTATTACAAAGCAAAACCTAACCTCCCTCCTCTTAAAGATCAGAAAAAGATTTTTACAATTTTGGTGCCTGATGGGTTTGACGGAATACAGGGAATCAAAGATTTTGGTGGAATTGGGCTATTGTGGCAGGGGATTTGATTTAACTATTTAAATTATGGCAGAAATAGATTTACTTGGAAGATATGTTGTGACCGTGACTACTATGGATTTATATGAAAATTTACCACTCCCTGCATTTATTAAAAGTAAATTGATTAAAAGATCAGAAGATCCCAATACTGAAGTTATAGTCTATGGTTCATATGACGACGCCCTAAAAACTGCTGAAAATGAAACATGTGATAGATACATACCTGTAAACGGTAGGCCAACTGCTTCAAAAGGTCAAGTTACCTCGTTTGAACCATACGGTAAAATACACTACTAATCATTTATTGTTTAATAGAATTTTGATAAGATTATATTTGTGAAATTTCTGAAAGCACTTTCTAAAAAAGAGAATTTTTGGCCTTTACTTCTGGTAATGATAGCTGGGATTTTAGCGTCGCGCACTCTTATTTTTCAGAAAGGTTACTTTAATATGCATGATGACTTGCAGATGATGAGGCAGCTTCAGATGGAGAAGTGCTTTTTAGATCTCCAAATTCCCTGCAGATGGGTGCCTGATATGGGTTATGGTTTTGGATTTCCTCTTTTCAATTTTTATCCACCTCTCCCCTATCTGATAGGGGAGTTGTTTAGACTTATTGGTTTATCATTTGTGGTTACTGCTAAATTAACATTTGCCCTGTCATTTATTGTCAGTGGGGTAGGGATGTACTACTTGGCCAAAGAGTTTTTTGGCCGTGTCGGAGGAATTGTGTCCGCTATCTTTTACGTTTGGGCACCTTATCATGCTGTAGATGTCTACGTCAGAGGAGCCATGAATGAATCTTGGGGTTTGGTCTTTTTTCCTTTTATCTTCTACTTTGGTTACAAACTTATATCTGAAAAAAAGAATATTAATAAATGGCTGATTGGCTTGATGCTTGCCTATTTTGGACTGTTTACGTCGCACAATCTAATGATACTGATCTTTACCCCTGTCTTTATTTTTTGGTCTTTGATGTGGATGAAACTCAAAAACTCTTGGAATAGAATCCCCCATTTGGCTTTAGCAGGAATTGGATCTTTGGGTCTTTCTGCTTATTTTACGATTCCTGCAATAGCAGAGAATAAACTTACTTGGCTTAAGTCCCAGCTAATTGGTTACTATGATTACACGGCTCATTTTGTAACCCTTAAACAACTTTTGATCTCCAGGTTTTGGGATTATGGACCCTCAGTCTGGTTGGAGTATGACAGGATGTCTTTTCAAGCAGGTCATGTTCACTGGCTTTTATCGTTAGTTATTTTTGCATTAGTTTTGGCTGCAATTTTGAAAAACAGAAAGAAAGGTAAAAAATTAAAGATAGATTCAGCCTATTTGATTATTATCTTTCTTTTTGTAATAGGTTGGATTGCTGCGTTTATGACACATGTCAGATCAACCCCTATTTATCAGGCTATACCGATTTTGGCTCTGGTACAGTTCTCCTGGAGATTTTTGACTTTGGTTACATTTGCTTTTTCTTTCATGGCAGGAGCGGTTGTGCTATTCATAAACAAACTTGGAAATAAATACTTAATTTTGATTACTTCTGCACTTACAGTAGGACTAATTATTTTCAATTGGAATTACTTTTTACCTGAACATGGCAAAATGGGAAAACTTACTGATCAGGATAAATTCAGCGCAGCCGCCTGGGATCTGCAACAGACTGCAGGTATATATGATTACCTTCCAGGTACAGCCAAGGAGGCTCCAAAAGGTCCTCAAAAGGTCTTAGCAGAAATCATGGCAGGTGGCGGAAATGCTGCCAAAAGGCAGGATCAGGTTTCAAAAATGGAACAGGGAACAGATTGGGCAAGGTTTAGTGTAAATTCCGATAAACCTTTAAAAATAAGAATTGGAATTTTCCAATTTCCAAATTGGGAAGTAACTGTAGATGATAAAAAAATAGAGACTTTTATGCCTGTTGAAGAAAGATGGGGAAGAATGTGGATTGAAGTACCAGAAGGAGAACATGTGGTAGTTGCAGAGTTCAAAGATACTCCAATCAGAACCTTTTCTAATATTTTGTCGTTGCTATCTTGGTTGGGATTAGTAGGGTATTTAATTGCGATCAAAAAGAAGAAATGAAACTGACTTTTTTGACTGGTAACAAAGGTAAATTTGAAGAAGCTTCAAAAATTATTCCAGGTTTGCTACAAAACGACAATGATTTGCCAGAAATACAAAGTTTAGATTCCCATGATGTTATTAGCTCAAAACTTGAGTGGGCTAGGAATAATACAAAAGGATTCATAATTGTTGAAGATGGTTCATTAAGTATTGACTGCTTAAATGGATTACCAGGACCATTAATAAAATGGTTTTCTAAGGCACTTGGGAATGAAGGTATTTATAATATTGTCAGTAAATTTGATAACCCAAACGCCCAGGCAAAAGTTGTTGTTGGCCTTTTGGAAGATCACAGTAAAATCAGTTATTTCGAAGGTGTTGTTAAGGGTAGAATTGTTGCACCTCGCGGAGAACAGGGTTTTGGCTGGGATCCAATATTCCAACCTAATGGGTATGAAAAAACATTTGCCGAAATGGATCAGAACGAAAAAAACATTATAAGTATGCGAAAAATTGCACTTGAGAAATTAAATAGTTATTTAAAAATTTTGTAAAAATGAATCTACCTACGATTGATTTTTATGGATGATTCAATGTGGGGAATATGTTCTATTATTTGATCATCTGCAAAAATTCTAACTATTAGAGTTCCACTTCCGTTTTGGGTAACTGACTTAATGGGGGCTAAAAGCGACTCCCCGTCTCCATCTGGAAACTCGAGAAGCGGTGTTTGATTATTAAGCACAACTTCCTTTACTTGTTGTGCACGAGTTGAGGCTAATGTTTCTATTTCCAACTCTATTCCAAAAGTTCGAGGACCCAACTTGTCAAAACAAATAACTTCATCAGAATTTACCCTTAATGTTTTTACTCCGGTTTTTCCTGCAAAAAAGAATCTTTTTCCCTCCATATAGTAATTATAGGGTATAAATTAGATTAATTCAAAAAAATGTTACAATTTAAGAGTGGAAGAAGATATTATTGCTGTTGAAACTGTCAAACAAAGATCAGTTCGTGGAGTCTTGGTTTTAACAGGTAGAACCTTTTTACTTCAGGCTGTATCTTTGATTGCCCAACTTTTCTTATTTGCTTATTTGGGTCAATATGAATTTGGAGTTTTTGCTATTGTTTCTGCAGTTGTTAGCTTTTTGACCTACTTCTCTGATATAGGACTGGCAGCAGCATTAATACAGAAAAAAGAAACTCCCAGTGAAACAGATCTTCGTACTACTTTTACGATTCAACAGCTTCTGATTTTTACTCTTGTAGGAATTCTGTTTATATTTTCAAAACCAATTGCAAATCACTTCAATTTGTCAAATGACGGTAGAATTTTAATCTTCGCATTGGGTACATCCTTGATTCTATCCTCACTTAAAAGTATCCCCTCCGTGTTATTAGAAAGAAAGTTAGACTTTGTGAAACTGGTTTTTCCACAAATACTGGAAACAGTTGTCTATAATATTGTTTTGGTAATTCTGGCGATGAAAGGTATGGGACTTGCCAGTTTTAGCTTTGCGGTTGTTTTAAGGGGAATAATCGGACTGGCTGCAATTTATTACCTTCAACCATGGAAAATTGGCTTTTCATTATCTATTAAAACTTTAAAAGATTTATTTAAATTTGGTATTCCATACCAGATAAATTCTCTTTTGGCGACATTCAAAGATGATGGAATAACTTTAGTTTTAGGAAGTATTCTGGGTCCCGGAGGTGTGGGAATATTAACCTTTGCTCAAAAAGTTGCCAGATATCCCCTGACTTTCTTTATGGACAACGTTACCCGAGTTACATTTCCTGCTTTTTCCAGGTTACAGGATAAACCTCAAGATTTGGAAAGAAGCGTTACCAGGTCTATATTTTTTATAACACTTTTGGTATTCCCGTCCTTAGCTGGGATAGTACTTTTAATGCCGTGGGTTGTGGAGATAGTACCCAAGTATTCGAAGTGGAGTGCTGCACTTTTACCTTTGATGTTTGTCAGTATCAACTTCGCCTTTGCGGCCGCAACTACTCAATTAACCAATCTTTTAAACGCAATCGGTAAAATTAAAATTACTTTTTACCTAATGATTATGTGGACAATACTTACTTGGGTTTTTATTCCATTTTTAGCACTTCGCTATGGAGTGGACGGAGCATCGGTAGGATATAGTTTGGTTGGAGTTTCATCAATAATTGCTATTTATATAGCCAATAAATATGTGAATTTTTCAATTACAGATTCGATAATTAAACCACTTCTGGCAACAATATTTATGTTTATCGTTCTTTTATTTGCCAGAAATACAATGGAGGTCAATATTCTAAACTTACAACTCTTGGTTATTTTGGGAATTGTTGTTTATTCCGTTTCAATTATTTCAATGGTGGGAATGAGTCTATTGGAAGATGCTAAAAGAAGCTTTAAAACAATTTTTTCAAAATAACAGTCAATTTCTTCAAAAAAATAAACTATTAAGTATCTTGCTTGTTATAATAGCGTTTGCTTCAATTTGCTTTAGATTTTTATGGTTAGACAAATTTCCTGGAGGAATGGATGCTGACCAGATAGAGGTTGCATTAAGTATTAAAACCTTCCATTTATTTGGTACAGATTCGTCTGGGGTCAAATTTTACAACTCAATATTTAGTAATAATACCAAAGCAGGTATAGCAGCTTTACCTTCTATTATTCTTGCGCCATTTGCTTTTTTTAATCTCAACTTAACTAACATCAGAACAATTTTCGTATTGGTAAATATTTTAACTATTATTTTACTTGCTTTGTTAGTTAATGATTTTACAAATGATAAAAGATTATCGTATATTACATTTTTTGTCGGAATATTAAATCCCTGGCTTTATAGCTATTCCAGGATGCCGACTGAAGCACCGTTTGCACTTCTTATTTTGGTATTTGCAATATATTTACTTTTTAAAAAGAAAAGAAAAAATATTTTTATCTCACTCCCCTTTTTCATTTTAAGTTTTTATTCGTATTTTGGTTTCAAACCATTACTTTATTTGCTTGTGCCGTGGTTATTGTCACTTCATTACTTATTTAATTCAAAAAAAGACTTAAGAAAATATATTATATTCACCTTAATATTTATAGCTTTTAGCAGTATATATTTTATTTTCTCAAGATTATCAGGATCCGACACTTTTAGCAGAAGAAGCGCGGAAGAATTAGTACTTCTAAATCCGGAATCTGTATCAGTAAGAGTAGATGAATACAGACGGGCTTCAATTAACTTTCCGTACAAAGATGTATTAATCAATAAGTATACTTTTACTGCACTTGAATTTGTCAGGAAATATACATCATGGATCTCGTCGGACTTTCTTTTTTGGAAAGGTGATATGCGGGGAATATATATCTTTGGAGATCATGGTTTATTTTATTTAATCGATTTTGTGTTTATGATTGTAGGAATTTTAGCACTAAATAAGTTTAAGAAATTAAAAAGTGTACTTTTTAGCTTGTTTATTATTGCGCCAATACCTACAGCCTTAAGCCTTAACGGAGACTCATTCTACTATCGGGGTGTTCTATTTATACCCGTATTTATTATCCTAATATCATTGGGGATAAATTACTCTTATAAAAAGGTAAATAATCAGATCAGATTATATTACTTTCCGTTTTTGTTATTTGTGTATATGGTTTTCTTTTTAATATTCCTAATGTTTTACTTTTTCAGGTATCCTGTCAAACAGCATGACAATAATTTTTTATCAGGTAGAATAATTTCCAGTTATTTAAATAGAAATAGTAATTCAAATAATATTAAAGTTATTACCACTTCCCCATATTCATTAATTAATGAATATATTTTTTATAATAATTTAACAGAGGAATCTCTATATCAGTTATCTAAAGAAAAAAATAAGTACATTATGAATAATATTACTATTACCAATGAATGCAAAACTGAATATAATTCTGATGTATTACTTTATGATACCCGTGTTAATTGCAATCAAAACTTCGGTGAAGAATTTTTGGTTATACAAAACCAAAGTGATTCCGGGGTTAGTTTTAAAATCTTTAACGATTCTCTATGTAAATCTTTTGTGACAACGAGTTATAGAAGATCCCATTTGATCAGTGACTACAATATAGAAATGATGGATAATGAAATGTTTTGTAATAGATGGATACAAAATGGCAAAACAAATTAAACATAAATGTCCGATTTGTACAAGTTCAAAAACTTCTGAGTATTGGGCAATGCATGGATATAGGCTTGTTAAATGTCTAGAGTGTTCTATGGTATGGGATCCATATCATGCTGAAAACGTTCTAGCACAATATGACAAGAATTACTTTCAAAATGAAAACCCCAAAGGAGGCTATTCTAATTATTATGAAGGAATGAGGGTTAACAGGAGAACTTTTTCCGAACGACTTTCAAGGATAGCAAATAAGACAAATGAAAAAACAAAACTTTTAGATGTTGGCTCGGCATTAGGAGATTGTTTATTGGAGGCCAAAAAAATGGGATGGAAAGAAACAATGGGATTGGAGGTTTCCAAATTTGCCAATGATTTTGCCCGAAAACGTGGCTTAAATGTAAAAAATACTACTCTTCAAAAGTCAGGAATAAAACCAGATTCGTTTAACGTAATTACCTATCAAGATGTTATCGAACATGTTGAAGATCCTGTAGAAGAATTGAAACTGGTAAATAAAAAATTAAAATCTAAAGGTTATGTTTATTTGGTTACTCCTGACATCGGTGGATTTTGGCATAGACTTCTTAAAGGAATGTGGTATCACTACAAGCCGGGTGAACATATCATGTACTTCTCACAACAATCGTTAAGACTTGCACTTGAAAAGTCTGGTTTCAAAAATGTAGAAACCAGAAAAACTTATCATGTTTTAAGTTTGGAATATGTTTTTGACCGACTAAAATATTATTCCCCATTAATTTTTGAAAACCTGTCTAATATGATTGCTAAAACTAAAATTAAAGATTATTCCTTTAGGGCATATACAGGAGAAATAGAAGCATGGGGACAAAAGTAACCTTAATTATTCTTTTTTTATTTGCACTCTTATTGCGTACCTGGCAACTCCAAAAATATCCTGATGCAGTTGATGAAGATGAAATGGCAATGGGTTATTATGGATATTCACTAGCTACAAATGGTACTGATGAATATGGTAACAAATACCCAATCTATTTTAAATCTGTAGGAGATTATAAATATGGACTTCCTTTCTATTTTGCAACATTACCTGTAAAAATATTTGGGTTAAATACTTTTTCAACCAGAGTTACCTCAGCGTTTTTTGGCTCACTTTCTGTAATTGCAATTTACTTTTTAGTGATGGAACTTTTTAAAATGCGAAAATTGTCTTTAATCTCATCTTTTATGATAGCCATCTCTCCAATGCACATACATTTTTCTAGAATCGCATATACCAACATCTTTGGTTCATTTTGGGCAATATTAACAATAATATTTTTTATTAAAATAATAAAAAAGTTCGATTATAAAATTTTCATTTTTGGGATAATATCATTAATATCCTCCATCTATTCATATCAGGCGTTTAGAGTTATTCTTCCGTTGGTATTTTTAACTCTCCCCCTTTTCTTATTCAAAGAATTTAAAAAGGATTTGAAAAAGAAAATAATATTACCTCTACTTGGAACAATAATTGTATTATTATCGTTTATTAACCCTGTATCACGCGCCAGATCAAGTAATAACACGTCATTGATAAATACCCCTGCTTTAGTTGAAAACTTTTCTGAAGATAACATTGCAGGAACTAAACTTCTGGTAACCAGAATATTTCACAATAAATTGGAAATTGCTGGATTAGACTTTGCAAAAAGATATTTGTGGTATTTTGATCCAAAGACAATATTTATTGAACAGAGTTCGTCATCAGGAAGACATTTTATTCCCGGTATAGGATTAGTGTATTTAGTTGAGCTACCCTTTTTTATCTATGGACTTCTGAAAATGAAAAAATCATTTGTGCCGCTTCTTCTTTTGGCGATTGCACCAATTCCGGGAGCAATGGTGGCCGATTCGGTCAGTTTCACTAGATCTGTATTTTTAATCTACCCCATTTCTATAATTTCAGCTTATGGAATTTACCAATTAACAGAAAAGTTTAAATTAAATATATTATTACAAATCTTAATTGTTGGATTGTTTGCTGCCAACTTTTCTTTTTTTGTTCATCAATATATCGTTCATAAAACTTTTCACCACCCCTGGTATTCTGATGTCGGTTTGGTTGAAATGGTTGAGGGGGTTAAAAAAAAGATTGACAACTATGATAAGGTGGTAATTTCGAAAGGCCACTATATACCCTTTTTGTTTGTTAATAAAAAACTTGATGAAAAATTGATTTTTAATATGCCTCACGACTGCCCTGCTCTAGGTCAAAAGAAAGTTTTATATGTTTGTTTCGGTTATAAAGTGCCAAAATCAGCCAGAGTTTTAGAAGTTTATCGTTTTAAAGACGGATTACCTGCGATCTTTTTGGTTGACTTTAATCAAAAGCAAGAAGGCTCTCTTCCTGATAGACTTGAATGGGGAGAAGAAATACCTACATATAAATTGGATGAAAAAGATTATTGGCCTACTGATAACCGTAGGTAGTTTAAGTTGGGTGATAACTATGGTTAAAAGTGGTTGGTTGTATCCTTTTGGACTTGGGTTTTGGGGAGCAAACGGTCATGACGGTATTTGGCATATCGCCCTAGCCAAAGGATTGGTCAGGGGAAGTATGGAAAACCCTGTCTTTTCAGGAGAGGTTTTAAAAAATTATCACTTTGGTTTCGATCTTTTTCTTGCAGCTTTACATAAAATTACGGCTATTCCTATTGAAAATTTTTACTTTCAGGTCTTACCCCCCGCATTTGCATTATTGATTGGTTTACTGACATATGTTTTGGTTATCAACTGGACCAAATCAAAAAATTCAGCTTTGTTTTCAGTACTTTTTGTTTATTTTGGTGGATCAGCAGGATGGTTAATAGGTCGGGGAGAGTCTACGTTTTGGGCGGCGCAATCTATTTCCAGTTTAATTAATCCACCCTTCGCATTTTCATTAATTTTTATTCTATTGGGATTGATTTGTTTACTACGTAATAAAAAAATAGCCGCAATAATATTTTTTGGCCTGTTATTACAATTGAAAGCGTATGCAGCGGTACTTATTTTGGTAGGACTATTAGTTACCGGAATCTTTTCATTTATATCACAGAAAAAAACAGATCTCTTAAAAATATTTTTAGGATCATTGGCTTTAAATATGGTGTTATTTTTGTTATTTAAATCCGACAGCCTTGGATCTATCTTTGTCTGGCAGCCGTTTTGGTTTTTGGAAACAATGATGGGGTATACGGACAGATTGGGATGGCAGAGGTTTTATTCAGCCATGACCACATATAAGATGGGTAATGTTTACCTCAAGCAAATTTTAGCATACAACCTGGCTCTTGCGATTTTTGTCATTGGTAATTTTTGGACCAGACTTTTGTTTCTAAAAGATTTATTCAAAAAATTAGATAACTTAAAGATTTTACTTCTTTGTGTAATCGCGGCAGGTATTGTTATACCAACTTTCTTTGTGCAAACCGGTACCCCTTGGAATACTATCCAATTTCTATATTATTCACTATTTTTTTCAGGTATATTAGCTGGAGTATCGTTATCAAATTTTAAAACAAGTTTCATAAAGCCTCTAACAATACTTTTTATTTTATTAACAATTCCCACAACTGTGATCACTTTAAAAGATGTGTATATACCAGGTAGACCTCCCGCAAAGTTGTCAATTGATGAAAACGAAGCTTTAGAATTCTTAAGCAGACAACCGGATGGTGTTGTGTTGACTTTTCCTTTTGATAAAAATAAAGCAAAAGAAGCTGAGAATAATCCACCGAGACCTTTGTATCTTTACGAATCAACAGCCTATGTCTCTGCATTTGGCGGTAAAGCCGTATTTTTGGAAGATGAAGTTAATTTAAATATAATGGGTTATGATTACCTTCAAAGAAGGAACGACATTGAAACTTGGTATAAAGAGAGTGATCCGGATAAAGCAAAAGATTTTTTAACCAAAAATAAAATAAGTTATGTCTATTGGGTTAAGCCTCAACGTGGTAATTTAAGTGAAGATGAGTTGGGACTAAATAAGATTTTTGAAAATAAAGAAGCCGTTATATACAAAGTGGTAAAATAATAATTATGGTGGACAGAAGGAAACGTCAAATACCTGCAAGTTTTCGTGAAGTGCTAACCACTTTTACTGATGATCAATTTAATCAAATGGAAGATGGTAAATCTGGACAATTAGGATCAGGATTTAGACAAGTTTTAAGAGATATAGTTCTAGAAGAGCTTGATGTTAAAGATGGCAAGGGAGCAAAGGGGAAAGAACAGAAAACTTAATAGGGAAATTATTTACTTCTTAACTTAGTTTCATGATAAAATTCAAGGTATGGCTAAGATATCAGTAGTAATTAATACACTTAATGAAGAAAAAAGATTAACCAAAACTTTAGCCTCAATTAAGGATTTTGCTAATGAAATTATAGTTGTAGACATGGCCTCAACAGATTCTACAGTAGAAATTGCTCAGAAGGCTGGAGCTAAAGTATTCAAACATAAAAGGATAAACTATGTTGAACCTGCCAGAAACTTTGGAATTGAAAAGGCAAAATACGATTGGATACTTATTATTGATGCAGATGAAAGGCTACCCCAGAATTTAAAGGATTATCTAAAAAAACAGATTAAAAAAACAGAATACAGTTTTTTTAGAATACCCAGAAAAAATATTATTTTCGGAAAATGGATGCTACACACAGGGTGGTGGCCGGATTATAATATTCGTTTTTTCAGAAAAGGAACGGTTTCTTGGAGTGAGATAATTCACTCGGTTCCTACCACAACAGGACAGGGATATGACGTACCTGCAGAAAAAGAGATGGCAATTATCCACAATAGCTATTCGTCAGTTGAAGAATATTTACTTAGAATGAACCGCTATACCACGGTTCAGGCTAAAGAATTAAACAAAAATGGAATGGACTTCAACTGGAGGCTTTTAATTTCCAAGCCTTTTTCTCAATTTCTAACCAGGTATTTTGCTCAAGAAGGGTTTAAAGACGGGATTCATGGTCTTGCCCTGTCACTTCTTCAGGCATTTTCCGAATTAATCCTCTATATTAAATTATGGCAGAAAAATAATTTTTCCAAGAAAAAAGTATCTTTAGAATCGATCAACCAAGAAATAAATGAAGCAGGCACACAAATTATGTGGTGGTTATACCAAACAAAAATGACTCAGGAAAAAAATATGTTTAAAAAAATATGGCTAAAACTAACCAGAAAAATAACAGGTTAAAAATAAATATGAAATCAAAAAAAATAAAAGTTTCAATAATCATACTTACCACCAATGCACGGGATATGACCAAAGAGCAGCTTCTTAATGTAGCAAAATTGAAAACAGGGAATCTTTTTATTGAATGCTTGGTTGTAGACAATGGATCCAAAGACGGAACAGAGGAAGCATTAAAAAATTACAAACTTCCCAATATGGAATATAAATTCATCCAAAGTGGGGCAAATTTAGGTTTTGCAGGCGGAAACAATGTAGGTATTCAAGATGCTATAAAAAGGAATTTCGATTATATCATTCTTATGAATAACGATCTTATATTGCCTTCCGATATTGTAATTAAACTTGTTGCTTTCATGGAAAAACAAAAAAATGTTGGAGTTGCCTCACCAAAAATGTATTTTGCAAAAGGATTTGAATTTCATAAAGACAGATATAAAGAGAAAGAATTGGGAAATGTATTTTGGTATGCAGGTGGGATTATTGACAGAGATAATGTCTATACAGTACATCGGGGTGTGGACGAAGTAGATAAGGGTCAATATAATAAGATTGAAGAAACTAATGTTGCCAACGGAGCCTGTGTTATTATTAGGCGAGAAGTTTTTGAAAAGATAGGCCTGCTTGATCATACCTTTTTTCTCTACTGGGAGGATGCAGATTTCAGTGAAAGAGCAAAAAGAGCAGGTTATAAAGTAATGTATTATCCGGAAACTTGTATGTGGCACAAAGTTTCAGCGTCTACAGGTGGCTCAGGTAGTCCCACAAATGACTATTTCTTGACAAGAAACAGATTTTATTATTCCATGAGATATTCTTCACTTCGTACCAAATTTGCAGTAATAAGAGACACGATCAAATTGATATTTATTGGGAGAACTTGGCAAAAGTGGGGTGCAATTGATGCACTTTTGGGTAGAGTAGGAATGGGACAATGGGCAAAAAGATAAAAATATCGGTTATTATTCTTTCGGGTGGGGATATAATTCAAAAAAATTATAAAAAATGTCTAACCTCTGTTGGTACATTTGATGAAATTATTAAGATAGACACTTCCAAACTAAAGGGCAGTTTTTCTGAATGGAGAAATGAGGGCGATCGTAAATCAACGGGAGATTGGATATTTTATGTTGATTTGGATGAGGAAGTTACAAATGAAGTTAAGGAAGAAATCAAAACTGTTGTTGAAGATAATAATCAAAAAAATGCTGCCTTCGCAATTCCCAGAAGGAATTTTATTTTTGGAAAAGAATTTAAACATGGAGGACAATGGCCGGATTACCAAGTAAGATTGTTTAAAAAAGAAGCATTTATTAAGTGGGAAGGTAATCTTCATGAGCAACCAAAATATAAAGATGAATTGGGTTATTTAAAAAACCCTTTAATTCATCACAAGGATATTACAGTCGGACAGATGATAGATAAAACAAATATTTGGTCAGAAATAGAAGCAGACCTTTTGTTTCAAAGTAATCATCCCAAGATGAACGGTTTTCGTTTCGCTTCAGTGGCTATACGTGAATTTTGGCTTAGATTTGTTAAACAGCTTTCATTTTTGGACGGAAGGGAAGGAATAATTTACGGTATCTACCAAATTTACAGCAAACTAATAACTTATTCTAAATTGTGGGAAAGGCAATTGAAAGCATAATGCGGGCAGCTATTTATAATCCATATTTGGATACTTTGGGTGGTGGTGAACGTTACACACTTGGTTTTGCCTATGTTTTGGCTAAAAACGGATATGATGTTGATATCAATTGGATAGATAAATCCATTTTAAGTACTTTGTATGACCGTTTTGGGTTAAAGTCTATACCAAACATCAACATAGTTTCTGATGTCAAGCGTGGTGAAGATTATGATCTTTGTTTTTGGGTAAGTGATGGTAGTATTCCAACCCTACGCGCTAAAAGGAACTTCTTACATTTTCAAGTCCCTTTTAAAAATGTGAATGGTAAATCACTTCTTAATAAAATGAAACTTTTCAGAGTAGAAAAAGTTATAGTTAATTCTAATTTTACCAAGAAAGTTATAGATAAAGAGTATGGAATTGATAGTTTAGTTATTTATCCTCCTGTTGACACCTTTTGTATTAAAAGAAAACGAAAGGAAGATATTATCTTATATGTTGGTAGATTTTCAGATCTGATACAGAATAAAAGACAAGACTTGTTGATTAATAGTTTTAAAAAACTGATAAAGGATGAAAAATTCAGAAGTTGGAAGTTAATACTTGCCGGAGGTGTAGAAGTAGGTGCTGATCAATATGTTTCTATACTTGAAAAACAAAGTTTGGAATCCCCGATCGAAATTATTAAAAGTCCTTCATTTAGCCAACTTCAGAATCTTTATGGTACCGCCAAAATATTTTGGTCGGCAGCCGGAAAAGGAGAAAATGAATCAGTTAATCCACAGAAATTTGAACACTTTGGCATTACACTCGTTGAAGCAATGGCGGGCGGGTGTATACCAGTGGTTTTTGCAGGCGGAGGATATTTAGAAATAATCAATTCCGGGGTAGACGGTTATTTATGGCAAGAAAAAGATGATCTTATTAAAATTACAAAAAGTCTTTTGTTAGAGAAAAAGAAAATGATAGAGATTTCAAATAATGCCATTGAAAAAAGTAAAAATTTTTCTCAAGAAGTATTTGAAAATAAAGTAACAAACTTACTTCTGTGAAAAAATACTTTCCGTTTATATTTATACTAATTCTAGTTGTATTGTTTTTTTGGAAGTTTTTCTTAAAAGGACTTATTCCAATTCCTGCCGATTTAGTTGTTGGTGCCTATTTTCCTTGGCTTGATTACAAGTGGGGATATGAAATTGGAGTTCCTGTAAAAAATCCGATTACTTCTGACGTAGTATCTCAAATATATCCTATGAAAAGCTATCTTGTAGACCAACTTCATAGAGGAGGATCATCTTTATGGAATCCGACTATGTTTGGAGGATATCCGCTATTGGCAAATCCAATACTTGCAGCTTTTTCGCCGACGTTTATTTTGTATTTTATACTTCCGAAAATTACAGCTTGGTCATTACAAATAATTATCCAACCGATCTTGGCTGCGGTATTTACATATCTTTTACTGAGACATTTTAAATTATCAAAAATAGCCAGTACCTTTGGAGGTTTATTTTTTGCATTCTCTGGTTTCAATTTAATTTGGTTAGAATGGAACATTCACTCATTGACTTCTGCTTGGATACCACTTTTGTTTTTATTAATTGATAAATATATTTATAAAAAAGAAATAAAGTATCTGATATATTTCTCAATTGTGCTTGCTTTACAAATACTTTCCGGATATCCCCAAATCGTTTTATATACATTATTAGCCTTAGGTGTTTTTGTTTTAATAAGGAGAAAAGTTTTAATCGATAAATATAACTTAAAGATTTTAATATTTGTTGTAGTTGGTATTTTATTGTCTTCAATTCAGGTAATACCAATGGTAGAAATGTATTTAAGATCTCAAAGAGTAAGTGAAACCATATCTTCCGATATTATGTTCTTACCGTTTAAGCATCTTATTGCCCTTTTTGCCCCCGATTATTTTGGAAATCATGCTACATATAATTTCTGGGGTAAAGGTAATTACACTAACAACGTAATATATTGCGGATTAGTTGTATTTGTGTTAGCGACAATCGGCTTGGCCAATAAATGGAAAAACATCGAAATAAAATATTATTTTTGGTTATTTTTAGTTACTTTATTTGTAGCTCTACCTTTTACATTATCCAAAATATTATTCAACTTCTGGTTACACGGATCAACAGCTGCTTCGGCAACCAGAATACTCATAATGACAAACTTCAGCATGGCAGTTGTCGCTGCATATGGAATTGAAGCTTTAACTTATAAAGGATTCAAGTGGATTTATAAATCACTTCTAATTCCATTTGCGACTTTATTAATGGTATTTGTTTATTCAATAAACAAAATTCATACAAGTAGAGATGAATTAATTATCAGAAACATGAATGTTGGAATAAGAAATTTTATTTTTCCTACTATTTTATTATTTTCTTTATTAATTCTATTTTACAGTTTTAAATATTTAAAAAGTTTTAAAACAAGACTTCTTATCATTTTTATTATTTGTTTTCTAGCTACAATTGAGCTTTTCAGATTTGGTTGGAAATATACACCGTTTTCCAAAAATGAATTAATCTTTCCGGAAACTCCTGTCATTACGTTTTTAAAAGAACAAAAAAAACCATTTAGAGTTATCGGTGGAGATGTAATCCCAAAAAATATGTGGACGCCATACTTCTTGGAATCTTTAGAGGGCTATGATCCTGTTTATCCTAAATCAGTCTCAAAGTTTTTAGGTGTATTGGATAAAGGAAACGAAAACGCAGAACCTCTTGACCGCTACGGATTTATCAGTAATTATGATAGTCCATTAATTAACTTAATTAATGTTAAGTATATTTTAGTTAATGTTTCCAACATAGAGTTGATAAAAAAACTAATAAATAAAGGGTATAAACAAGCATTTACTGATAAAAGTGTCATTATCTATGAAAACACTAATTTCATTCCCCGCGCATTTTTAACTTTTGACTGGGAAGTCTCATCTGATAATAACTATATCTTTAAAAACCTTTTAGAAAGTAAATCGGAACTTAACGAAAAAGTATATTTAGAAAAAGATCCAAAAATAGAGAAAAGTAAAAAAGATATGTATCTATTAAATTTCGAAAAATATGATTCTGGAAAAATAATATTATCTACAAATTCAACGAAAGACGGTATTCTGTTTATTTCCAATGTATATTTTCCGGGATGGAAGGCGTCAATTGATAATAATCAAACCGAAATAATTAAAGCGGATGCAACTTTTCAGTCGATTGTTGTACCAAAAGGTGAACATAAAATAGAGTTTATTTATGATCCGAAATCATTTAAAATAGGAAAGCTGGTTACAATTTCTATATTTGTAACACTGATATTGTTTTATTATTATGAAAAAAGAAGAAAGTAGAGCGCTTAAATTACATGAACATGTTCCGCCCAATTGGTATTACGAATCATTGAAGGTGGATCCATTACAAAAAATATGGCACCGAACAAGATTCGATCAGGTTAAAAAAATATCGGAGCCTGCAGAAAAAATATTGGATGTAGGAAGTGCTGACGGAATGTTTTCTAAAGTTATTCTGGATGCAACCCGAGCAAAATCTCTAATTGGAGTTGATATAGTTAAAACTTCGGTCGATTGGGCAAAAAAACACTGGAAGAAAAATCAAAAGATGAAGTTTAAAGTTGGCGATGCCCATGACCTGAAGTTTAATAGTAACTCATTTGATGCAGTTTATAGTATGGAAGTCTTAGAACATGTAGAAAATCCTGTTAAAGTTCTGAAAGACATCAAAAGAGTGATGAAGCCTGGTGGCTTTGGCGTTTTCATGGTACCTTCGGACAATAATTTGTTTAAAATAGTTTGGTGGCTTTGGCTTCACTTTTACCCCAGAGGGTGGGTCTGGAGAGATACACACATTCAAACCTATAGGGGTAACTTTCTTCCTGTAATATGTAAAAAAGCCGGATTTAAAATCGAAGTAGCTAAAACTTTTAATTTTGGTATGCTTAGTATAGTTAAGGTTAGGAAAGTAAAATAATCATGAAGGTTTCAGTAATAATGCCCAATATCAATGGTAAAAGTATATTGGAAAAGAATTTACCTAAACTTTTTGAAGCCGTAGATAATCCCAATAACAAAATTCATGAAGTTATTATTGTCGATGATGGAAGCTGGGATGACAGTATAGGATTTATAAATAAAAACTATAGCAAAAAAGTTAAGTTGATTAAACACAAAAAGAATCGTGGATTTTCGGCAGCAATAAATACCGGTGTTAGGGCTTCATCAGGAGATCTTCTTCTTTTGATAAATACTGACGTAATACCCGAAAAGAATTTTTTAACTTGGGTGTTGCCACATTTTAAAGACCCAAAAGTATTTGCAGTTTCCATTCATGAAAAAGGCTACGGATCAGCAGTCGGTTATTTTGGTGAAGGATATATTCAACTCGCAATGGGCAAAGAAAATGATAAATTCCACAAAAGCTTCTATGTCAGCGGAGGCAGTGGAGTTTTTAGAAAAAGTATCTGGCGAGAATTAAATGGAATGGATGAAGAATTACTGTCTCCGTTTTATTGGGAAGATATTGATCTCTGTTACAGAGCCGCTAAAAGAGGCTATATAAACCTTTGGGAACCGAAGGGTAATGTGGTTCACCAACACGAATCTACAATCTCCAAATTTCCCAGAAATTATGTTAATAGAGTCAAGGAAAGAAATCAACTTCTTTGCATCTGGAAAAATATCCAAAGTAAAAATTTAATCAAAAAACATATTGTGGGAGTTTTAAACAGATTAATTCATCACCCCGGTTATATTAAAGTTGTTGTCATGGCGCTTTTTAGGATTCGAATCGCTTTAAAACAAAAAAGAAAAGAGATTAAAGAAAGTATTGTTTCCGATGAAGCTGTCTTTGCCCAATATAAATAAGTATATGAAAACTCAAAAAGAAAAAATTACCTTATCCATTGTGATTGTTAACCTGAACACGGTTGATTTGACACGGGGTTGTATAGAATCTATTTACAAACACAAACCAAAGTTTTCATTTGAAGTTATGGTAACGGACAATGGATCAAATGATGGATCGGTTGAAATGTTAAAAATCTTTGACAAGAAATATGATAATTTCACCCTTATTTTAAATGACACTAATACCGGTTATGGTAAAGCGAATAATCAAGGAATTAATAAATCAAATGGGGAATACATTCTTCTTCTAAATAACGACACAATAGTCTATAAAGACTCATTGGATAAACTCGTAGAATTTGCCGAAAAAACTCCGGATGCAGGAGTTGTCGGTAGCCGGTTGTTAAACATTGATGGGACACTTCAAATGTCCTGTTACCATTTTCCGACAATAACCAATGCAATTAAAGAATATTGGTTTGGAAAAAAAGGATTATTTGAAAAATTTGCGCCTCTTGGGAAAAAGCCAGTTACTGTAGATAGTGTGGTAGGTGCTGCGTTTTTAATAACCCCAGAAGCCAGAAAGAGAGTTGGAATTTTGGACGAAAGATACTTTGCTTATTTTGAAGACGTTGATTATTGCAGACAAACTTGGAAAAAGGGATTGAAAGTCTATTATCTGCCTGAATCAGTAATTAAACATTATCACGGAGCGACATTCAAAAAACTTGCAGATGACGGAAATAGGTGGAGAAAACTTATACCAAGCAGCATTATTTACCATGGCCTTCTTAAACACTACATTCTATTTGTCATACTTTGGACAGGACAAAAGTGGCAGAAAGTCTTAAAATTATTGGGTTAGCTAGGTAAACTATCCGCTATCTTCTATTAAACCTGGCGATAAGATTCTTTTCAGCTACTGCTGCAGCCATAATTATCTCGGCAGCAGTTGTTCTAGTTTGAGGAGTTGAATCACTTTCATTAAGGATAATTGCACTTTCTACCATTATTTCCTCTATCCTTTCTGATATTTTAGATCTTGCAAGTTTATGTTTATTAACAGCGCCAGCTATACCTTCTTCAAGAGTTTCAGCTACTGTTTTTATTCTCCCCAACTCCATGCGTGTAGTTTACCACTGTTGTACTTTAAATCAATCTATTTACTGTTACTAACAACATATTTTTGTTAATATCAAAACTAATAACGAAATTTATTTATTCAAAAATTATGTAATTTATTCTGAAGACAAGATCTATTCACAATCTTTATCATTATTAATATTAAGTTTAAAATATTTTAATAGTCGGTCTTCTACAACTGAAATAGCGAATACTGATTTTATGGCTTCACCTTTCGTTTTTAATGGAAATTTTGAGTTAGCGATGAGTTTAGTCGGAATTGCTGTTAATAAGGTAGCTTCATATTCTATATCATGAATTGTGACAGGTACTTTCTTCTTTCCAATATTGTCAAACCAAGCCTCTTCAATTTCTTGAATTAGTTTTTGGTACTCATTCATATGGAATTATAAAATAAATTGACAAAACTTCATAATTATTTAGATAAAAAGTGTTATTATTAAAAGAAGTTTATGAAAAAGTTTTTTTTGAAAAATTGGTTATTAATTGTTATTTTGGTTACCGCTTCATTTTTAAGAACATATAAATTAAACCAAGTTCCAATATCACTTTTTGGTGATGAATTGGATGTAGACTATCATGCTCTCTCGATATTAAAAACTAGTCGTGATTACTCAGGTAATTTTATACCTTTTCACTTTCAGAGTCTGGCAGAATGGAGAACTCCTTTGTATTTATATTCAGCAGTTCCAACAGTAAGTCTTTTTGGAATTAGTCCTCTGGGGGTCAGATTACCTGCTGCTATTTATGGCATATTGGGAGTTTTTGGCATTTATCTTTTAGTTAAACAACTAACAAAAAAAGAATCTCTGGGTTTAATAACCGGTTTTTTACTAGCGGTGAATCCTTGGCATTTGCAGTATTCAAGAGCCGGTTTTGAAGTAACTATGCTTCTTTGTTTTCTGCTATTTGGTTTATATTTCTTTTTTAAATCTTTCGAAAAACCTAAGTTACTTTGGTTGTCTACCAGTTTACTTGTTATAACTCCACTTATTTATTCAACTGCCAAACTCTTTACTCCGATACTTTTTGTCTTTTTGTTTTTTGCTTACAGGAAAGAAATATTATCTCTGCCTAAAAAATACCTTAACTATGCTGTGGCATCCTTAATAATTTTGGGTGGAATAACAACATATGCCACACTTTTTTCTGGTGGTAGTCAGAGATTCGGTTACATTGGTGTTTTTACAGATCCAATCATTGAGCCTGAAGTTGGTGTTGATAGATTGAGAGATTCACTAATGCGGGGTGAGAAAGGTGTAGGTTTACAACCAAAATTCATTGACAGAGCCATCCATAATAAATTCACATTTGTGGGTGAGAGAATAGTAAATAATTACATCACTTCTTTATCTTTTGATTTCCTTTTTGTAAATGGAGATCCTAACCCAAGGCATATGATTGATGGAATGGGAATGTTTTATAAAGTAGAAGTTATTACTCTTCTTTTTGGTTTGTTACTCTTTTTTACGGATAAAAATGTTGATATCAAAATAAAACGATTGATAGCAGTTTGGATTTTAGCAGGAATATTACCTGCATCCATAACGCGCGACGGAGGAAATCATGCATCAAGATTAATATTAATTTTACCACCCCTTATTTTTCTTATGTCTTATGGATTTTCAAAATTTTATGATTTATCCAAAAAAATGACTGCTGTTTACTTATTGGTACTATTCGCTTTTATCGGTCTTTATTTACACAACTATTATGTACATTACCCATGGGACAGTGAAAGATGGTGGCATGCAGGCTGGTGTGATGCAGTAGGTGAAGTAAAGAAAGTTGATGAAAGTTATGAAAAGATAATCATATCAATGGCTGATGAACCAGCCTGGATCTTTTTTGCAGGGTGTTACCAGTATGATCCCTTTATATGGCAAAAAGAATTTCCTTTAGGAAATGATGTGGAAGTCAAAGGATTCGGAAAAATATCACACACTGATAAATTCTATTTTGGCAAACCGGAAGGTGGAATATACTCTTTAAAGGATAATTTGGATGAAAAAAGCCTGTACCTTGCCTCCGCTAAAGAGATACCTTGGAATCTTATTATGGAACCGACCAGGGTTCCGGATGGGCTAAATTTAGTTAAAGCAATACCATTTCCATCAGGGGAACCTGCTTTTTATCTATTGACTAAAAAGTAATGAAAAAATTCTTTTTGATTGTAATTTTTGCTTTAGTATTTAGATTAGTCCTCTCTTTTATCGTTTGGCATCCGGATCTTAATAATCATTCGGATTGGGGAATTAGGTTTTTTGAATATAGAGCATCAAGGTTTTATTCACCTGAGACTAATGTCTGGAGTTTTACCTGGCCTAATCAGCCTCCCGGATCAATTTATATGTTTGCTGGTGTCAGGAAATTGTTTGAATTTGTATTTAATGTATTCTGGCTGATAAACGTTAAAATTCCAGCTTTTCCTTCAATAATTGTTTCCTACTTCGAAACTAATTTATATCCAGCCCTTTTAAAACTACCCGCAATACTTTCCGACTTTGGAATTGCTTATTTAATTTACAAGATGTGTGGTAAAAAATGGGCTAGTGTTGTTTGGCTTCTAAATCCTTTAGTTTGGTACAATTCCGCAGTTTGGGGGCAATATGATGCGGTAATAAATTTCCTGGCACTTTTGTCATTTTATTTACTAACCAAAAAGAAATTGATTTTAGGTGCACTTTTTCTTGCTCTAAGTCTTTTTACCAAAGCCTCCCTTTTGATATTTGCACCAATTTGGATAATTTATTCACTAACTCAAAAATACAAAACCTCCGAATTCGTTAAAGCATTGACAATAACTTTAATTGTTATAGTTTTACTGACACTTCCTTTTTCCAACGGAAATCCAATTATTTGGCTTTATGAGCTTTATCAAAAGAAAGTGTTTACGCAACAACTTCATGTAATTACCGCTAATGCCTTTAATTTATGGGCAGGAGTAGCGGGCATCCATGAACGACCTGACACGCTTCCGTTTCTTGGTTTAACTTATCAACTGTGGGGTTATATTCTTTTTGCTTTGGTATATATTCCGTTACTGTTCCGTGTAGCCAAGAACGATAATGTAAAAACACTAGTTTGGATGTTGGCTCTTGCTGCATTTGCCAGTTTTACTCTCTTAACAAATATGCATGAAAGATATCTTTATCCACTTTTCCCATACTTAACAATTCTTTTAGGATTGGGTTTGGTTAAGCATTGGTATTACTGGCTGATTACCATAATTAGTTTATTGGGGATGTATAATTTTTGGTTTACACCGAAAATAGATACGATTATAAATTTTCTTTCTTTTGGAGATAGGCTTACACCAAGAGTTTTAGGATTTGTACTTACGATTATGTTTTTCTATTTAGTTTCTTTGGGATTGGTTTCAAAACCGCGTAAAATTACCTGACCATCGGAGTCGTTAACCTCAAAAACTTTTGTTAAATTATGAAGCGCCACTTCATTGTCTGAAATGGTGACAGTGTCTCCTACTAAAACAACTTTTCGGTAGTTTGTTTCCCCCCACTCTATTGGTCTGAATTCAAGGTTGTTAAAATTATGGGTAAAGTTAAATTTCTTATCATAATAATAATTTTTAACAATATCTTTATCTTGGTCTTTTTGCAAAATTTGCGGAGGTATTTTCAGGTAGAATGCCATTTGGATATAGGCGATGTCTTGTGGTTTTACCCTTTTTGTCTGGTCTATAATAAAAGTCTGGTTTGGGTGATCTTTAATATACTGAGCCAGTTGTGGATACTGAATTCCCCAAACATATTTTTTTTGATTTGGAAGAAAATTAAAATATGATCTGTAGAAAACTATTAATGAAAACATGAGTACTAACAGAACAGTTGGAATAACAAATTTATTTGGTCTTTTCAGGATCATTTTATCAATACCTACTGCTATCAGAAAAGAGACGGGAAGAAGCAGGGAATATGTTCTTTGGATATGAAACGGGTCTTGTGTTAATGCTCCTGTTAATGGGGTTATTAAAAACAGTGTCAATAAAAAAATACTAATTTCTGATTTTTTGTTCTTAATTATTAAATAAAGACCTGTAAGATAAGGAATAATCATCCAGGAATAAAAAACGGAAAGATTCGGTATAGACCTTTGAGGATCCGGGTCAGGTAGAAAAAACAAAGATCGGGGAGACAAATAAGTTATGTATTTTGCCAGGAAGTCTCTGGTGAAAGCAAGAATTACTGAAATTTGATAAGGTAAATAATTTTGCAATTTATCTATTTGATCGACTGAAATGTTGGATAGTAGATAATTGGATTTAGTATAAAAAGATGGTGTGGTGGCCATAAAAAGATTAGGGATCTGGATAATTGCAGCAATTATAAATCCAAGAACAATATGTCTTATATCTTTTTTAAAATTAATCTTTTTAAAAAATATAAACAAAAATGCAATTAAAAGTAAGGGACTGATAATTTTTTGTGAATAATCTGTGTATGTAGCCAGTGATATTAAAGGTAAAGACAACATAAAAAGTTTATTATTGGATATGGACTTCAAAAGCATTAAGACACAGGTTATAAAAAAGAGAAAAGCTAAGTTTTGTTCATAGCCTATACGACTGAAAAATATAAGCCAGGGAGTAATGGCGAAAAATAAGGTGGATATGAATAAAGTGTATTTGGATTTAAAAATATTAAGCTCTTTAAGTAGAAAATAGTAAATATATATCGATGCAACACCACACAATACAGATAAGAATCTTGCCGAAAACACGTTCAATCCTAAAAGAGCAATTATAGGTACATTAAAATATATGTATAATGGCGGCGTGTAAGACCCGAAAAGTTTGAACGCCATAGGGAATGCTTTACCATACTCATCTTTACCTGTCATTAAGATTGAATAGCTGTTATAGGCACTTCCTGCTTCATCGATATACAGACCCGGTGGATTACTGTCAAGTCTAAACATATAAATGAAAGCTCCCAAGAAAATTATAGCCAGAAGAATAGTGCCTTTAAGATATTTAGATTTAATCAGTCGATTATATAATTGATTTAGCATAGGCAATTGATTGAATTAAAGAAAAAACAAACAAAAGCAAAAAAGGGATTATAAATTTCTTGTTTTCTATTACTTTTAATGTCCCAAGATAAATAAGGATTACCATTAAAGGAAACAGGGTAAAAGGACCGAGGGGGTTATTGTTTCCGATAACACTAAGAAGAATAATCGGAGAAAGTGCTGTCAATAAAGCAATTATATGATCCTTCTTTACTTGGAAGATACCGATTAGAAAGAGGGGTAGTAAACCATAGGGAAATTTTTCAAATTCCTGAAACCAAAATCTGCCTCTGGGGAAATTTGAAAAGAAAAACAGATTTAGATCAAATACTTCAGAAAAGTTAAATTTTATTTTATTAAAAGTCGTATCATAAAGATTCAAGATAAATTGTTTGATGAAGTTTATTCCAAATCCGTTTAATTTAGGAAATGTTAAATCACTCATAATAGTGGTTTTTATTTGCAGCAATAACGCTATAAGAAAAACTACTCTTAATAAGTTTTGGTATTTATTGGTATTTTTTTGAAATGTAAGCCATAAAAGAAAGGTAGCCAAAATTGTTAAAAATGCTATATAGAAATTATCGCTAAAAAGTTTCCAAATCCAGAGATTTGAGAACAGGGAAAATATCAAAATCAGGGACTTTTTAATCATATCAATATATTAACATTTTTAAGGTATAATTTGGTTATGTTGAAATCATTAATGACGGTTAAAATTCTTCTTGTTATGGTACTACTCCTGGCTGCAATTCTCAGATTAATAGGTTTAACTCAATATCCGGTAGGTTTCACTCCTGACGAAGCATCTTTTGGTTATGACGCTTACAGCATTTTGTTGACAGGAAAGGACCAGTGGGGAAATACGCTTCCTTTAATCCTGAAATCATTTGGTGATTACAAAGCACCCATCTATGCGTATTTGACAGTTCCTTCCGTCTTTATATTTGGTTTAAACAAATTTGCAGTCAGACTTCCTAACGCCATCTTGGGTGTACTGGCCGTCTACGTTGTTTATCTTTTGGTAACAAAACTGTTTAAAAACAAAAATATAGGTTTAATTACAGCTTTTCTGGTAGCAATTTCACCCTGGCATATAATGATGAGCAGAGGTGCTTTTGAGGCTAATCTGATAACTTTATTTATACCGTTGGGGATTTATTTGTATTTACAGGAAAAATACTATCTGTCCGCAATTACTTTTGGTCTAACCATGTTTACTTATCACACGGGTAAGTTTTTGGCACCATTAATTTTTGTTTTGCTGGTATTTCTTTATCATAAAAATATAAAAAAACTTATCAAACCAACAATGGTATTTTTATTTTTTATAGCACTGACTATTTTTACCATTCTAGGAGGAGCAGGGGGTAGAGTTATCGAAAGAAGTATCACGCAGGGAGCATTGGAAGACGGAGCAAAAGTAAAAATAGAAAATATAAATAATGGAATGAACCCGATTGTGGCACGTTTACTACATAACAAATACCAAATTGTAGCCAGCCGCTTTGTCTATAATTATCGTCAATACTTTTCATTAAAATTTTTGCTGTTTGAAGGACCGGCCGAAACCACCTACGGGATGATGAAAGGTCTGGGTGTATTGACTTATCTTGAGATGTTAGGATTTTTAACCGGTTTATATTTTTTAATAAGATCCAAGAATATTGATCCTAAAATAAAATATTTGATACTGCTCTGGCTTTTAATTGCACCTGTTCCTGCCAGTTTGGCAACCGGGGTTGGTTATGCAGCCAATCGTTCAGTTTCAATGATACCGGTTATCCAAGTAATATCAGGATTTGGTTTATTCAATTTAATAGACAAAAGAATTTATCTAAAGTATATTGCATTGATAATAGCCTTAGTAGGATTAACGGTGTTTATCAAAAAGTACTTAATTGAATCACCAATTACTTCTGCTCAGGGAATGCTTTCGAAGAATTTGATGATTGCAAACGAATATGTTGCCAAGTCAGCGGGAAACGATACCGTAATTGTGCCAAGGACTTTATCTGAACCGCAGATTTATATCGCCTTTGTTTCTAAGATGGATCCGAGGTTTTATCAAAATGAGAGTAGAGGTTGGAATTTTGAGGAATTGGGTGTTAATTGGGTAGATCAAATACCGGAATATAGATTGGGAAAGTATTTATTTAAAAATGAAGAATAATAAATTAATTTTAATAGTATTTTTATTGACTGCGGGAATCTGGTGGAACTTTTTTAACTTAAAGGAGATGGTGGTTCAATGGTCTCAAGCTCCAGATTATTTTAGTAAGAATATGAGATCTTTTTTTTCGGATGAAAATCTGATGAAAATTCAGGAAGTCAGATGGAATGCATTCGGGGAAAAAAGAGAAGACAACTTATCCAAAATTTATTACAACAAAGGCTATATTTTGGTAGACAATTTCTTTTCCTATGTTAGTTATTTCATGCCCAGATCATATTTCCAAGCAGGAGACGGTACGAAATTTTCACCCAAAGGAGTGGAACCAATTGCTGGCATTCTCTTTCCATTTTGGATAATGGGATTAATTTCGATAATAAAAGATAAATATTTTAAGCCATTATATTTGGTTCTGGGGACTTCATTGTTTGCCTTTTTATTAGGACAACGGAATTTAGCTTTCCTTTTCCCTGTGATGTTGGTTTATATTTACATCGCTTCTAAATCTTTAGGTAAAAAACAATTTATATTTGTTTTGCTCTACACTCTATTTATCATAGGAAGGGTAATATGGCTAAAAAGTTAGTAATTGTTTTAATATTTTTACTCGCATTCTTCTTAAGAACCTGGAATTTGTCAAAATATCCTGTTTCTTTGTCAATGGATGAAGCCGCCATCGGATACAATGCCTATTCTATTTTAAAAACAGGTCATGACGAATATAAAGAATTCCTACCATTAACATTTAGATCAGCCGGAGACTACAAACCACCTGTTGATTTTTATCTTACAGTACCTTCAATTTTTCTTTTTGGATTAACCGAATTCAGTATCCGACTACCTGTTGCATTAGTTGGTTCATTAACAGCTGTTGCCTTTATCTATCTGCTTATTAATTTAGGACTTTCTTTTAAAGCATCTGCCTTCGGAGGTTTTTGGCTGGCAGTACTTCCTTGGCATATTCATTTTTCCAGGGCATCTTTCGAGGCAGTAACAGCCCTCTTCTTTCTTATATCCGGTTCAGCACTTTTTATTTCCTGGGTAAAAAACAAAAAAACGTTGTATGCGTTTCTTACAGCCCTATCCTTCGGTTTGTCTGTTTGGTCATATCATGCAGAGAGACTATTTGTTCCAATGTTGGTTGTCTTTCTTTTTATAATTTTTAAACCAAAAAAGAACCTAGTCATCTTCTTTTTGGTCACGGCAATTCTGGCAATTCCGTTTTTAAGATTGGCACTTTTTACTCCGGCAATTAGAGAGAGAGCTTCGTCTACCTCCATCTTAAGAGAGCAGTCATTAGTATTGGGACTGCATACCTCAAATTATGAGAATTTTGTTGAAAAAGTATTTGATAATGACATTTATCTTGTTTATAGTCATTGGTTGGGAAAGTATCTTAACTATTTTGATATTCGTTTCTGGTTTTGGAAAGGCATGCAATTTACCCCACCGGGTTATCCTGATCTGGGACTTCTATATCTTGTTGATTTACCTGTATTTTTACTAGGTTTATATGTCTTGGTCAGATCAAAAAATAAAAATCTGAAAGCATTATCGGTATTTTGGTTTTTTGCAGGACCGTTTCCTGCATCACTAACAATGAATGAACAACATCCATTAAGAGCTTTAACTTGGCTACCCTTTTTTGGAATTGTAGTTGCCATGGGTTTTGAATACATAACCGCTAAATATAAAACTTTTAAAATTTATTTGATTTATATAGCACTATTTTTGTTTAACTTCATTTACTTTTTTGATATTTATACGCATCAATCTCCAAGATTTTTTTCAGAGTATTGGTCTTACGGATATAAAGAATCCACAATATATGCTTGTGAAAACAGGGACAAATACGACGAAATAGTTGTTACCGATACTTTCGGAAGTGACGGACCATTAAACACAGGTCTTCCTTATCTTTACTGGTTGGTTTATTGTGATTGGGATCGAGACAGTTTTTTAAGTACCGGAAAACATCCGGAAAAACTTAGATTTAGACGACCAAACAAAGAAGATTTTTCGGATGGTAAAAAGAAACTGTTAATCGGATCCTCTTGGGATTTTTTGGAAGGCCTGTGTGACAAAGGAAAAATAGTTAAAACAATTTATTATTTAAATGGTAAAGAAGGGTTTCTTTTAATAGAACCATGATCTATCTAATTTTATTTTTAACAATTGTTCTTAGATTTTTATTTACATCGGAAATGCCCCCGTCTCTTAATTGGGACGAGATAAGTCACGGTTATAATGCTTATTCAATTTTAAAAACAGGTAGTGACGAATGGGGTAATTTTCTACCATCCATCTTTCGGGCATATGGTGATTACAAATTACCTGTTTATATTTACCTGACCTCAATCTCCGAATTATTTTTTGGTCTAACTCCCTTTGCTGTCAGATTACCCAATATACTAGCGGGGATAGGTACTGTTTATTTTACTTACTTATTGGTTTTAAGACTTTTCAAAGAGAATAAACAACTGGCTCTTTTGTCAGCTTTCCTTGTAGCAGTTGAACCGTGGACTTTTTTTATAGGAAGACCTGCGTTTGAAGCCAACTTGGCGTCATTTTTCTTTGTAGCTGCAACTTATTTATTTTTAAAAGGTGTTCAAGAAAATAAATCATCTTTACCAAGTATTATTTTGTATGGACTTACGGTCTGGACTTATAATTCATACCGCATTTTTACACCCTTGTTTTTAATTACACTGCATATTGTCTACTGGAGGGAATTAAAAAATATAATTCGTTTACAAAAAATATCAGTTATTAAAATTTTATTGGTAGCAACTTTGTTTTTCATACCAATGTTTTACCAACTTATAAATCCGGTTGGTACCGCCAGGTATTCAAAGGTTACTATTATTGATGAGGGTGCTCTTAATAAAATAAACGAGAAAAGGGGAAATCTTCAACTTAAATACTCCCCCATGTTAGCAAAAATAATCGCCAATAAAATTACCTTCTTCTCATCAGAATTTATAAAAAATTATTTAAGTTATTTTAATCCCAAGTTTTTGTTCTTTGAAGGAGGAACCCAGTATCAGTTTTCCGTTCCAAATAAAGGGTTATTGTATTTGATTAATTTACCGTTTTTCTTCTATGGTATTTATATTCTTTTAAAACAAAGAAATAAAGAAGGTGTACTTCTACTAACATGGTTATTACTCTCCCCAATTGCAGGTTCTTTGACTCGTGAGTCACCCCATGTTTTAAGAGCAGTAACAATGCTTCCATTACCCATGATTATAACTGCCTTGGGAATATTTAATGCTATAAAAAACCTGAAGGAAGAAAATAAAACAATTGCATTATTGATATATGTTTTTACAATACTTCTTTTAATGGAAAGTTATTTACTAAATTATTTTGTTAAATACAAGACTGATTATTCTCAATCATGGCAGTATGGGTATAAAGAAGTTGCTGACTATCTAACGGAGAATAAAGATAATTACGCAAAAGTGATAATGACCAAAAAAAATGGAGAACCGCATGAATTTTTATTGTTCTATCTAAAAGTTGACCCTAAAGGATTCAAAGATGATAAAAATTTAAACAGATTTTATCAGTCAGACTGGTGGTGGGTTGATGGTTTTGATAATTACTATTTTATTAATGACTGGGATGTTCCTAAAACAGGCTTTAAGTTTGTTCAGGAAAGCAAAAAAACTGTGGATTGCAGACAAGCTAAGTGTTTACTTGTTACATCTCCTGGTAATGCCCCTACTGCCTGGCGTAAAATTAAAACTATAAATTTCAAGAATAGCAAACCCGCATTTGAATTATATGAAAACAATTAATAGGTTGTTTGGTAATAAGATTTTAATAGTTTGCATTATTTTATTAGCTGCGGTTATCAGACTTTGGAACTTAAATACTGTTCCCCCCCATTTAACTCCTGACGAGGCAGCATTAGGCTACAACGCATATTCAATATTAAAAACAGGCAGGGATGAACAAGGAATGTTTATGCCTTTGGTTTTCAAATCATTCGGTGATTACAAACCTGGACTTTACATATATGCAACTGTTCCCTTTGTGGCTGTCATAGGACTTAACGAATGGAGTGTTAGACTCCCAAGTACGTTATTCGGTATTTTAAGTGTTTATTTACTCTATCTAATTATCCGATATTTGTTTCCCAAAAATAAAAACTTGCCTTTGGTAGTTGCCTTCGTTGCAGCTATTAATCCTTGGTTAATTTATTTTTCCAGAGGCGCCTGGGAGGCAAATATGTCACTTACGCTGACTCTACTGGGAATGTACTTTTTCCTAAAAGCCATGAAAGAATCAAGATTTTTAATCTACAGTACTATCTTTTTTGGTCTGACCTTAATTACTTATCAGGGTGCTAAATTATCTTCTGCTATTGTTATTCTTTTATTGATAGTGACTTATTGGAATGGATTTTGGAAAATAGACAAAAAACAATTGTTCACTTCTGTATTTTTGGGATTGATCATTTCTCTTCCGATTGTTTTTAGTTTATTTTTTGGACAGGCAGGAAGGCTAAAAGTCTTTAGTATTTTTAGTAATTCAAGATCTGATTCTTTTTTGCAGAATATGTTGGAACAAAACAATGAAAAAAAGTGGGGTTTAAATTACTTACTTTTTCATTCTGATTCATATGACACTTTCAGGGGAATTCTTGGTAGATGGTTTAATCACTTTTCAGGGCGTTTCTTATTTTTTGAAGGGGACTGGCCAAATCCAAGACATTCAGCCCCTTATCAAGGAATGTTATTAATGTCTGATTTGTTGCTCCTCCTTTATGGTCTATATGAAACATTAAAAAATAAATTATCTAAAGAAAAGTTGTTTATTTTGCTTTGGTTAATTCTTGCTCCTTTACCGGCTGTTCTGACACGTGACCAGGTGCATGCAGTTAGGGGACTTAATATGGCTATACCCTTAATATTCATTATTGCTTTTGGGTTAAATAGTTTAATAACAAAAGTTAATGAAAATAAATATAAATTAGTTTTTATAATCGTCGGAGGATTGGTATATCTTGGCGGAATTTTATATTTTCTTGATGCATATTTTATACACGTACCTACTCATAACTCTAAGCTTTGGGAGTATGGATATAAACAAATAGTTGAGACGATAACTCCTATTCAAGCTAAATATGAAACTATCAAAGTACAGCAAAGTTTTTCCCAACCTTATATATATTTTCTTTTTTACCAAAAATATGACCCTTCTAAATATCAAAAACAGGTCAAATTTGTGGAAAGTGGATTTAAAGGAGATGTTGGTTATATTGAGAAGCTTGATAATATCCAATTCGTTCCGATCGATTGGTCGATAAATAGAGGAGACCATGGAACGCTTGTTGTTGGTGATGGTATCAGAATACCCATGAGTGATTCAAATAATCAAAAAGAATTTAAGCTCATTAATGACATTTACTATTTAAATGATCGTGATCTGGCCTTTAGAATAATTGAAGTGAAATAAAAACATGAAGAATAAAGTTTTGTTATTAATACTACTACTGGCAGCCCTATTAAGGCTTTATAAACTTGACAGTTATCCATCCTTCAATGCAGATGAAGCAGCAATCGGTTATAACACCTATTCATTAATAGAAACTGGCAAAGACGAGCATGGGAATCCTTGGCCTATTCATTTTCAGTCGTTTAACGATTTTAAGCCTGGTGGATACTTTTATTTAGTTCTGCCGTTTGTGAAAGTGTTTGGACTTAACGAGTGGAGTATAAGATTACCCAATGCACTTTTGGCAATTGCTTCAGTATATGTACTTTACCTTTTAGTCCTTAAAATTTTTGGTAATAAAAAACTTGCACTAATTTCAGCTTTAGGTCTTTCTGTGTCTCCTTGGCATTTGCACTTTTCAAGAGGTGGGTGGGAAGTATCCACAGCAACCTTTTTTATTCTATTGGGTGTTTACTTATTTTTGAGATTTCTTGAAAAGAAGAAACTAGCGTTTTTGGCTATCAGTATTTTTTCATTAGTGTTATCGATGTACACCTATCATGCAGCAAGAATTATTATTCCTCTTTTAGTGCTGGGAATAACTATTATTTATTGGAAAGACTTGGAGTTAAAAAAGAATATGAAGAATTATATTTTAGCAGTTTTATTTTTCATATTATTGTTACTACCACTAGTTAAGGATTTTATGAAACCTGAGGCAATTTCCAGGGCAGCAGGAGTTGGGTTGTTTGCCGACCCGGGTCCTATTTCGAGAATTGAGGAACAACGTACTGAACATGGTGATTTTACGGGGATTTTACCTAAAGTCATGCATAACAGGTTAGTAAATTATGGCTTGGCATTTATGGAAAACTGGGCAGATCATTACCACGGTCTTTTCCTTTTTTTATCAGGAGATGATATAGAGCGTAATAAAGTACCGGAAACAGGGCAAATGTATGCAATCGAACTTCTGTTTGTGATAGTCGGCTTATTCTCTCTTATTAAAGTCTCCAATAAAGGAGTGAAGCTGATTATATGGTGGCTAATTATTGCCCCCACTGCAGCAGCTTTAACTTTTCAGTCACCACATGCACTCCGTGCCCAAAACATGGTTATTCCTCTGGTTATTATTAGTTCGTTCGGAATAACCACAATTTTTGAATGGTTGGATAAAAATAAGTATAAATGGGGAAAATGGGGGCTGTTGCTTGTTATGGTATTAAGTTTTGCAAGATATGAACATATGTATTGGAAGCATATGAGTAGTGAATACCCTTACTCATCTCAGTACGGAGTTAGAGAGCTGGTAAACTACGTAAACGACACTAGTAATAATTTTCGCAAAGTCTTGGTCACTGATCGCTATGACCAGCCGTACATTCTTTTTTTGTATTACCTTAAATACCCACCGGAACTGTTTCAGAAAAATCATAATTTAACACCACGAGACGGATATGGTTTTTCAACTGTTAACCATTTTGATAAGTACTACTTCACAGCCATTAGGTATGATGAAGCCAGACCTGATAATCCAAATAGTTTAATAGTAGGGACGCCTGACAATATACCTGATGAAGCAAATATAGTTAAAGAAATTTATGGAACTAATGGCTATAAATATTTTGAAGTAGTTGCTAATTAAATGAATAAAATAATCAAAATTTCACTGGCCATATTCGGCCTCCTTGGTCTTTTTAAAATATCGTCAATTATTCCTTTTAATAGGATGGCAGGGGATGATTACAGTTCAGCAATTATGGGTAGGCTTGGTTACTTACAGTCAATGATAGCAACCTATAATATTTCTATGGGAAGATTTACCGCTGTACTTATTGAAACTCCATTTTCCACATCACTTGCTCCTGACGGAAAAATAATGATCTACTCAATAATAACTTTTTCCTTTTTATTTCTTTCTATTCTCTTGTTAATAAAAAAGGTGTTTGGTTGGCAGTTTAAAAATATTTACCTTTATCTCATCTCAACTGTCTTGTTTGTAGGTTTATACCAATTAACACCGAATAAATCTGAAAGCTGGTATTGGTTAACCGGTTCAGTTGTCTATCTTTGGCCGATTATACTTTTATTGTTTGCTGTCCCATATTTATTTGTCAATTCTATCAAAAAATCTGATTACCTGATCCCAACAGTATTAACATTTTTTTCGGTTGCATGTAATGAAGCTTTCGGATTGATAGTTATCAGCATATTAATAATTTCTTTTATTTTGTTAAGGAAAGATAAACAAAAAAGAAACATAGTAATTGCTATGTTGGTTGCCTCCTTAATTTCTTTTTTAATTATGTATTTGGCCCCCGGAAACGATATCAGAAAAATGAGTTATGGATCAAATCCAATGAGTTTAGTAGGAAGTATAATTTACTCAATCAGCGAAGGTCCTAAATTATACTTTTCCTTAATTACTGACAATGCTTATTTTCTAGCACCATTAAGTATTCTTCTTACATACGTTTTTGTTTATTCGAAAAGCTCTAATACAATTAGGAAGGTAAATATGGATGAATTAATGTTTAATAGCTTTATAATAATCCTTTTGGGAGTCATACTATCGAGTATATTTATGCTTCCTTCATTTGTCGGACTAGGTAGAATACAACCTGACAGAAGTTCAGTCTCGCTTACCTTGATAATTATTGGCCAAATGTTTGCATTATCATATTATTTTTCCAAAATTGTTTCAAAAATTTCTAATATAGAAAGTTATTTAAATAAAACAGCTATATTTTTATCAAGTTTATTGTTGTTGTATTCGTCATCTGTATTCACTAATACTTTTCCTCAAGATCTTTTTATCGCCAAAAAATATAGTTCAGAGTTTGACGCAATGATTGTAAAATTAATTGAAGTTTCGAAATCGGATAAACCTGAAATTGAAACGGAAGTTAGTTTGCCAGAGTCGGGATTGGTGGCAGGACTTATAGATCCACCCGGAGTATATTCATATAAAAATTTATCCCTTTCACAATATTTTAAAATAGGTAAAGTTAATACAGTAGAATATGAAAAATAATATGAAATTGTCTGTAGTTTTGGCGACCTGGAATGAAGAAGAGAACATTAAACGATGTTTAGAATCTGTTAAATCTATCGCAGACGAAATAATTATCGTCGATGAACATTCTACCGACAGAACAAGAGAAATTGCAGAAAGATTTAGAGCAAAAGTTTTTTTAGAACCTCATCATGATATTTTTCACATTACCAAACAAAAAGCATTGGAGAAAGCGAGAGGGAAGTGGATTCTTCAAATGGATGCAGATGAGGTAATATCTAAAGAATTGGCAGAAGAAATAAGACAAGTAACAGAAGGAAAAAAAATAGAAATTATTCCAGAGAAGAAAGAACTTTTTATGGACCATCAAAAAATTATTGAAGCTAGGGATGGTAAGATAGGCAAAGACAAGGATGATGTAGTTGGATATTTCATTCCAAGAATGAATATGTTTCTGGGAAAACCCTTAATTTATGGGGGAGTATATCCTGATGGTGTGATCAGACTTGTCAGAAAAGGTTTTGCCAATTTTCCTCAAAAGTCAGTACACGAGCAGATAGAATTAAACGGTAGAGTAGGCTGGTTAAATGAGAGTCTACTGCATTATGACTCCCCCACTCTTTCTAAATATTTCAAAAGGCTTAACCGCTATACAGATTTGCATGCAAACGAATTGAGGAGGAAAAATGTAGCCAAAAATGTCATCGGTTTCTTAAAATATATTTTTATCAAACCGATTTATACATTTTTAAATATATTTATTAGACACAGGGGATTTATTGATGGAGTTAATGGATTTATCTGGGCTTTTTTCAGCAGTCTACATTTTCCAGTTGCCTACTTTAAATATATGACCGATAATAAACATGAATTATGAAATATGAAATAAATGGCCAAACTAAAGTAATCGGACGTTTCCACTCAATTAACAGCTCGAGAGGATTGAATATTTATAATCCTTTATTTATAGAACTTGGTATTAACTCAGTATATTTGCTTTTTTATAATAAGAACCCAAAAATATTGTTTGACGGTTTAAGAAATCTTAATTTGATGGGTGCTATTACAGTAGGTTTTGAAACCGACAAAAGATTAGCACAATTAGTAGATAAATTTGATGATGTCTCAAAGTATTTGGGGAAAGTTGGTTTTGTTAAAAATATAAAAGGTGTTTTACATGCCTATTATCAAGGAGGTGAAGGTATGTATAGGACTATTAGACATGTCACTCAAATTAAGAATAAAAAAATGATAATAGTTGGTGCAGGACAGGTAGCAAAAGCTCTACTTTTTATCATGAATAAATTCAATGATACACCTACAGAGGTTGTAATTTATAATCGAGATTTAAAAAAAGCTAAGAATTTGTCTAAGGAATATAAATTTATTAAAAATACTTATTCTTTAAATAAGTTAATAAATGCAAAAGGAGATATTTTGGTAAATTTAACAAATCTCGGTGGCGATGTTAAAGATAACTTATTTAATAAAGAAATAGTTGGAAAGTACAAAACAATAATTGACGTAACTTTTGAAACAGAAAATACAAACCTTATTAAATTAGCAAAGAAATTAAAGAAAACATATTCAACAGGCTGGGATATGTTTGCTTATCAAGGTCAAGTTGTGCTTGAGACATTACTTGATACTAAAATACCATATAATGTATTAAAGAAACATGTGCGAAACGGTTTACGCCATGTTGTGAAATAAAAATGAATTTAAAAAATAAAATAGCTATTGTTACCGGTGGTAGTAGTGGAATTGGACAAGCTATTTGTATTGCTTTGGCAAAAGAAGGATGCAAAGTTGTATTTACATATAATTCAAATGAAAAAGGTGCCAATGAAACTTTAAAAGAATTAGGAGAGAAGGGTATTAAATTTAATGTTGATTCGAGAAAGGAAGAAGACATTAAAAAATTGTTTGAATTTGTTGCAAAAGAACTCAAACATCTTGATATTTTAGTAAATAATGCCGGCAAAACATTAATGGGAGATAATTTAGATATAAAACTTTGGAGAGAAGTTTTTGATATAACTTTATTCCCAATTATTATAACAACATCAGAAGCAATTAAACTAATGAATGGTATGGGAAAAATCTTGAACATATCTTCAATTTTTGGTGATGATCATGCTAATAATAAAAAATTTGCTCCATTTGGCGCAGCAAAAGCTGCAATGAATAACTTTACAAGTACTATGGCTAAAAATTTGGCTCCAGGAATTCTTGTGAATGCTATCATACCAGGATATGTACTGACCCCATTATGGGGAAATATGAGTGAGGAAGATATTAAATCAAATTCGTCGGAACAGTTAATTAACAGATTTATAAAACCTGAAGAAATTGCAGAAATGAGTCTAGCTATCATTAAAAATGATGCGATGACTGGCGAAGTGGTTGTAGTTGATGGGGGTCTGTCGTTAAAAACTATATGAAATTAAATAATAAAGACAAAAAAGAAATATTGGAATATTTAGGAAAACATAAATTAATGTCTGTGGGGACATATTACCGTTTACCTTGGGCAGCAAATGTCTATTATTTGTACGATGATAATTTTAATTTCTATTTTGTAAGCGGTCCCAATAGGCTACACTGCCAGAATATTGTAAAGAATCCAAAAGTATCTATCACAATAGCCAATAGTCAGCAGGACCCTAAAGGTAAAAAAGTTGGATTCCAAGCAAGAGGGTTCGCCAAAAAAGTGTCTTCTGTTTCTGAGTTGAAAGAGATAATCAAATCCTGGAACAAAAGGGGATTTGTTCCTGTTACTTATTCAGTTTTTAAAAAAGCATGGAAATCAAGATTTTATAAAATTAAAGTGACTGACCTTCAGATGTTTGATGAGAATCAGTCAAAAGAATTAGAAACGAGAAATTGGAAGGTATGAATTTACAAAACAAAGTTGTTGTGGTTACCGGTGCAACAGGTGGAGTTGGCAGGGAGTTGGTTAAAAAACTGGATTTATTTGGTGCAGAACTGATATTAATATCAAAAACAGAGAGTGAACTTCAGAACTTAGTTAAAAGTTTAAAAGGCAGAAAACATAAATTTTATGTTTGTGATTTTGCAGATCAGCAAAAAACAATTAAGGTTGCACAAAAAATAAATAAGGATATTGAAAAAATTGACATTTTAATTAACGGAGCTGGAATAGGAATTTACAAACCAATTGATGAACTGACTGTAGATGAATGGAATAAGTCTTTGGAAATTATGGTTTCGGCTCCATTTATATTTATTAAGTACTTACTTGAAAATTTAATGAAGTCTAGTGATTCTCTCGTTTTAAATATCGGCTCAGGAGCAGGAGTAATACCTATGGCAGGAAGAAGCGCCTATTGTGCCTCTAAATTTGCCCTAAGAGGATTTACATTAAGTCTTTCCGAAGAATATAAAAGAATAGGTAATCCGAAATTCTGTCTGATAACTTTAGGTAGTACATTAACAAGTTTTGGTCCAATGAATTTTGGTGATAAAAAGGAGGAAATGGAAAAAGGTAAGGCTTATTTTACACCGAATTGGGTAACGCAAAAACTTACAGAAATTATTAAAGATGACAAAAGAGAAATTGAATACACACTATACCCCGGAGAATATGGATTAGGTGAATGGAAAAAACCAGAACCTATTTAAATAATTTTGATGTAAATTTAGAAGACTCTCTAAATAACAAATTTTTAATAACATCTATACTAATCTGATCATTAAGAAATCTAATACCATAATCTTCGATATCGTCCCAATAGGTTAGTTGTTCAATAAATAGCTTTTCGGAAAAGCCATTTTTAAATTTCTGTTTTGATATAGATATTATTTCTTCTAGCTTTAAATATTTATTTTTAATTAAAAAATATATATCTACATAATCTCGCCATTTAGGCCGTCTACCAATTGTAAATGCTTTATTTGCTGCAATATCACGAATATCCATCAAATCGATATACTCTGTGTGTATGGGTTTATATAATGATTTGTAGTCATCTTTAAAAAGGGTTATATATACAGATGTAGGTGTTGTCATATTCAACTGATCTTCAGTGTCAAGATATCTATTTGAAGATTTGCCAAACACTTTTCTTAGTTTCAACCACAATGAACGGTTTAGTTTACGGAAAGTAAATATATCAAAATCGTACGAAACTCGATGTCCAATTTGTAACGCCAAAGCAGTTCCACCGCCCAAGACCCCAAGCTTTTTAAAGTTCTTAAGCTTATGAAAGACTTCTAGTTTTTCTTTATCTAATGATTCTAGGAAAAGTTTTGACATAGTCATGTTTGTTTATCGACGAATTCGGGATATTTAATAAAACTTTCTGGACAAAATTAAACGACCGTTCAGAATAATCCTTTTCAGGGTGTTTTATAAACACTTCCCTTATTTGATTCTTATCATAGTTTTGTGTAAGCCAAGTCAAATGTTCCCATCCCCCATATGCCAAAATTTGATGAATAATATAGCTCTTATCTTTTTTTAGATCGATTTCGTTTATGTCTCTACTCCACAATATACCTCTGAGGTTTTTTGGTAGTTTACTTGGCATGACAGCTATATTTTAACACATTTTATGTTATTATTGGCTTATCTAAATGAAAAGTTATTATAAATGGTTCTTTGCTATATTAATAATTCTCGGATTTGCTGATTCGGTTTTTCTAACCTATGAACACTACGCATTAACTTCCTACGGATGTCCAATTAGTCCCTGGATAAACTGTTTGGCTGTAACCACTTCAAAATATTCCGAAATTTGGGGGGTTCCACTCTCACTTTTGGGAAGTCTTTACTATGCAGTATTGTTTTTCTTTTTGATGAAAAGTAAGGAAAAGATGTTCAGACATTTCTTTATCTTAGTTTCTTCTTTTGGAGTTTTATTTTCGCTATACCTTATTTACATCCAAATGTTTGCTATCGGACTATTTTGTTTATATTGTTTAGCATCTGCACTAATTTCATTTTTAATCTTTATTTACACCTGGGTATTTTTCAGAAACGAATGGGATACTTTGGTAGTGGATACTATTGGGTACAAGTATAAATATATTTTAAAACCAATACTTTTTCTAATTGACGCGGAAGTAGTACATGAAAATATGGTAAAAATGGGAGAAAAAATCATTAATAGTAATTTTATTAAGAATATATTTAAATTAGTTTTTGTTAAAAAATATAGTAATCTTAAACAAAAAATACAGGGATTAAGTTTTAAAACTCCAATTGGTCTTGCTGCTGGATTCGATTATGAAGCAAGACTTACCCAGGCATTACCATATATAGGTTTTGGCTTTCAAACAGTTGGAACAATAACTAATTCGCCATATATAGGAAACCCTAAACCAATGCTAGGAAGACTTCCTAAATCTAAATCTCTTCTGGTAAATAAAGGATTTAAAAATTTAGGTATTAAAGAAACACTACAAAGATTAAAAGGTAAAAAGTTTTTATACCCGGTCGGAGTTTCAATAGGAAGAACCAACTCCGTTGATCTTGATACTGTTGAAAAATCAATTGATGATATCATTTCGGCATTTAAATATGCGAAAAACTCTAAGGTAAGTAATTCCTTTTTTGAACTTAACATAAGTTGCCCAAATATTATTCACGATGCAGGAATCAATTTTTATGATGTAAAGAATTTGGAAAAGCTATTGTTTCAGTTAGATTTATTAAAAATCAGAAGGCCTGTTTTTATAAAAATGCCGATAGACCAAGGAGATAGTCAGACACTCTCCATGTTAAAAGTAATTGCTAAACATAGAGTTGCAGGAGTTATTTTTGGAAATTTACAGACTGATAAAAAACACAAGTTGTTGGTTAAAGATGAGATTAAGAAATTCAAAATGGGTAAATATTCGGGTAAACCTACATTTGAGGATTCCAATAGGTTAATAAAATTAGCTTATAAAAACTTTAAGGACAGATTTATAATTATTGGTACAGGTGGGGTCTTTAATGCAGATGATGCGTGGGTGAAGTTTGCAAACGGTGCAACACTGGTTCAGCTTATAACTGGAATGATTTTTGAAGGTCCTCAGCTTATAGCTCAGATAAACAGGGATTTATCAGTTAGATTGAAAAAAGAAGGATTTAAAAATATTGGCCAGATGATAGGTTCTAAAGTTTGATTATTTTTTCTTTTTTCTTTTGTCTCTCAGATCTAATTGATTGGCCACATAAATACCAATTACTAAAGCTAAAATTAATACCGCTACTGTCAAGTAAAAATATATTAAATTATCAGTATTTATCATTATTTTTTTATCAAATATATACTTAATAACCAAGTTACACTTGATGATAGTATACCTAATACTAGCAACAAAAGACTGAACCTGTCAATAAAAAATTGTAAAACAAAAGTAGCAAATAAAACTTGGGCAATATCTGAAAGAATATCTGAGATTTTATGCAGTCTTTCCTTAGTTATACGCATTTATCAAATATTATCATATTTTTCAGGTATAATTATCCAATATGAGGGTGGCGATTGTTACAGGATTAAACCGTTTTGGAGACAGTGTGCGTGGTATTGGAGTACACAAAACTGAACTATTTAAAGCACTCAAAGGAGCAAGTGATGAAGATATTACGGCGCTGGATGTAAAATCCAATGACGATCTTTCTAAATTTGAGGGAGTACATTTTACTTCATTCAAACCATTTTTTATTTCCCTACCATTACGGAAGCCAAAAAACACAAAATTTATTTTAACTATTCATGATCTTATCCCTCTTCTTTATCCGGAACACTACAAATCAGGTATTAAAGGTAAATTGAAGTTTTTGTTTAATAAATATATGATACAAAAGAATATTGATCAGATAATTACAATCTCTGAAACTTCAAAGAAAGATATTTGTAGACTACTTGGGGTAAATCCTGCGAAAGTTCATGTAATCTACCTTGGGCCAAAGGAAGAGTACAAACCAGTTACCGATAAAAATAAACTGGCGGAAATTAAAAAGAAATTTTCTTTACCAAATACATTCGTTTTTTATTTTGGGGACATTAATTACAATAAAAACATTCCAACTCTGGTAAAAGCATGTGATAAAGCAAATATTCATCTAGTTATTGCAGGTAAACAGGCAGGAGATTTGGAATCTATGGATTTAAATCACCCTGAAAATTCACATTTAAAAGAAGTCTATGAAGATCTGTTAAATAAATCTAAAGTGACCAGGTTAGGGTATATCAGTGATGAAGATGCTAATGCGATTTTGAACCTGGCTGCTGTTTTGGTCCAGCCTTCTTTTTATGAAGGCTTTGGGTTGTCTGTAATCCACAGTTTTGCTTCGGGGTGTCCTGTCATCGCATCAAGAACCCAAGCATTGGTTGAGATTATTGACGGTGCTGCAGTCTACTTTAATCCACACGACGTAAATGATCTGGCTGAGAAAATAAAATTGATGACTGAAGATAATAAGCTGAAAAAGCAATATATCAAAAAAGGACTTGTCAGAGTAAAAATGTTCAGCTGGAAAAAGACTGCAGAAGAAACTTTAAAGGTGTATGACCTTGTACAGTGACTTGAAACAATGAATAAATCAGACTTGGGGTTTGTAGTAAAAAGCTTCATTATCTGGAGGATTTTGATATTTCTACCAATATTTTTATCAAAGTATTTTTTTGAACTACAGAAGAACTTTTTAGGAGGAGGTTTTTTAAATTATATTAAAAACCCTTATTTTTGGAGTTGGGCTAATTTTGACGGGGAGCATTATATTTCAATAGCTAAAATGGGTTATGGTAACGGGGAACAGGCATTCTTTCCTCTATATCCATATCTAATACGCTTAGTAAGTGACCTTTACGGTTTTAAAAACCCTGATTTACTGATCGCTACAGGAATATTCATATCCAATGTCGCATTTTTCATGGCTTTAATAGGTTTATTTAAACTCATTTCTCTTGATTATTCAAAAAGAATAGCTAAATCGGCGATAATATTTCTTCTGGTTTTCCCCACGTCATTTTACTTTGCAGGAGTCTATACAGAGAGTTTGTTTTTAATGCTGGTTGTTTGGAGCTTTTACTTCTTTAGACAGGGTAATTACCTTCTTGCAGGCCTTCTGGGGGCTTCCTCAACAGCTTCCAGAGTGGTAGGGATAGTTTTGATGCCAATATTTCTATTCAGTTCTTATAGGTACAAACTTCCATTATCCAGAAGTATATTTTCAATTATGTTTGTACCACTTGGGCTACTTGGGTATATGTATTACGGCTTTATAACTTGGGGGAACCCATTACAGTTTTTTACTTCCGCTGCAGGGTTTGGAGAGCAAAGATCAGAACATTTAATAATTCTTCCTCAGGTTTTTTATAGATACTTTGTTAAAATAATTCCCAACCTTACTTGGGATTATTTTCCCGTTATTTTTACAACTCTTCTGGAACTAACTACGGCAATAGTATTTTTGGCAATGATCTTTTTTCTGTTTTACCATCTAATAAGAGAAAAGAAGTTATTCAGATCAGACTATTGGTTATATTTGACAATTGGTTTTTTAATTCCCACTCTTTCGGGAAGTTTTTCATCCTTACCCAGGTATGTTTTGGCCTTATTTCCAGCCTTTATCTACTTTGCAATGTATTCGCAGAAACTTAATAAATATATACTTCTTGGAATTTATCTGGGATTGGCTATAATTGCAGTTATAGCACAAATGCTCTTTGTGCGGGGTTATTTTGTTTCTTAATTATGAAAAACAACATGAAGAAAATAAATTATTTTTGGACAGGGAAAAAAGTATTGATAACAGGAGGACGTGGTTTTTTGGGTACGCATTTGATTAACCAATTAAAAATTTTTAGACCTAAATTAATCAAGATAGCTGATATTGATAAATATGACCTTAGAAATTATCGTGACTGTGTAAGAGCTTCAAAAGGAATGGATGTAGTCATTCATCTTGCAGCTAAGGTGGGTGGAATAGGTTTTAACAGGGAATTTCCGGCTGACTTGTTTGACGACAATATATTAATGGGTACTTTCATGATGAAAGCAGCCAAAGTAAATAAAGTCAAAAAATATGTTGCCTTGGGAACCATTTGTGCATACCCCAAATATACGCCCGTTCCATTTAAGGAAGAAAATTTGTGGGATGGTTACCCAGAAGAGACTAATGCCCCGTATGGTCTAGCCAAAAAAATGCAGTTGGTTCAGGCCCAAGCTTACAGACAACAGTTTGGCTTTAACGCCATTTTTCTATTACCTGTCAACTTATATGGGCCCGGTGACAATTTCAACCCGAAATCCTCGCATGTAATTCCTGCTCTTGTAAAGAAATTTGTTGATGCTAAGAAAAAGGGAAATGAAGATGTTGAGGTATGGGGAACCGGAAAGGCAACGAGAGAATTCTTTTTTGTTGAGGACGCAGCACGAGGTATTTTACTGGCTGCTGAGAAATATAACGGATCAGATCCTATTAATTTGGGGGCGGGATTTGAAATTTCTATTAAAGAACTTGTTGAAAAAATAAAAAAGATCACGGATTTTAAAGGGAAAATAATTTGGGACAAAAGTAAACCTGATGGACAACCCAGAAGAATGCTGGATACATCAAAGGCAAAGAAAGAATTTGGTTTTGGGGCTAAGACTGCATTTAATGATGGGTTGAAAAAGACAATTGAATGGTATGAAAAAAGCCTCAAATGAAAATTACAATAGTTACCCCCGTATATAATGAAGAGAAGAGAGTTGGATTATTCTTAAAACAGTTAAGATCTACAAAATACAAAATTGTTGTAGTCGATGATGGATCAACTGATGCTAGTTTAAAACAGATTAATAAAATAAAAAATAAAAATACAACTTTATTAGAACATAAAATTAACCTAGGTAAAGGTGCTGCTCTAAAAACAGGTTGTGAATATGCATTTAAAGAAGGGGCTGATGCTGTAATACTAATGGATTCTGATGGGCAACATAATGTAAACGATCTGTCCATTTTTGAAAAAAAATTACGAAGTGGTAAATATGATATTGTATTAGGATCAAGAAATCTTAATTTGGGAATTCCTCTGGATCGCTATGTAGGTAATAAAATAGCTTCAGTTTTTGTAAGTCTATTGTTTAGGATATATGTCTCAGATATAATTTGCGGCTTCCGGGGGTTAACCAAAAAGGCTTACAAAAAAATAAATTGGGAGTCAACAGGGTACGGTGTTGAGACTGAGATGGTAGTTAACATTAAAAGAAATGGCCTAACATATTGTGAAGTACCAGTGGAAACGATATACTATAACAGTTTTAAAGGTGTTACGATCTGGGATTCTATCGGAGTTTTCGGTAGCGTAATGAAGTGGAAAGTTTTAAGTTTAAACAAATGATAATTGGACTTCAAATAACCGGATTTGTGTTTGCTCTAGCCATGATATATATGGCGATTGTTCATTACAAGAAAGGTTCATTGTCAGCTTTTGAAATGACTATTTGGCTATTTATTTGGGTGGTTGTTATCTTAGCTGTTGTTTTTCCTGAAATATTGAGGACCTATGCCCAGACATTTGCCGTATCACGGTTGTTTGACCTATTGGTGGCAGGTGGATTTATTGTTGTCATTACGCTTGTTTCAACTTCTTATGTTAAAACTAAAAAATTGGAAAAGAAATTGGAAGATTTGGTTAGACGTGAAGCGTTAAAGAAAAAATGAAGACTCCTTTAATTTCTATAGTTATTCCTTCTTATAATAAGGTTAAATATATTGGTAAAACGCTAGAATCAATCGTAACACAATCATATAAAAAGATTGAAGTTATTATACAGGACGGTGGATCTACTGATGGGACACTTGAGATTATAAAAAAATATTGTAGCAAATTTCCTTCTTTAATTGTTTATGAGACTAAAAAAGATAAGGGTCAACTTGATGCTGTTAATAAAGGGATGCTGAAGACTACCGGAGAATTAATTACTTTTATTAATGCAGATGATTGTTATGAACAGGGTGCATTAGAAAAAGTTGCTAAGAGTTTTGAAAGAAACCCGAAATCTTTATGGTTTGCTGGAATGTCTAGGGTTGTAGATGAAAAAGATCAGGAAATTGCCAAGTTAGTAACTTGGTATAAGAATATTTTATTAAAAATAAATAACTATAATTTACTTTTAATAACTAATTATATGATGCAACCATCTGTGTTTATAACCAAAGCTGCATTTAATAAATATGGACCATTTACAGGAACCGATGAATTTATAATGGAGTATGATATGTGGCTTAGACTTGGTAAATATAAAATGCCTGTTATTTTAAAGATGAATTTATCCAAATTTAGAATTGAGTACACAACTAAAACTAAGCGAATTTTTAAAAAACTTTTAATTGAGGATGAAAAATTAGTAAACTATTACACTACAAATATTATTATTCTAATACTACATAAATTACATAATATTGGAAGGATATTTGTTGAAAAATTTGTATGATATTAGCTAATTTTATAAAATATTTAAATCTGAAATTAATAAGTTTAGTATTAATACTCTCATTCTCATCATCTTTTATCTCATATTACCCATTATTAGTTTCCGGTCCGAAGGCGGTTTTTTCGAACTTTGAACCGCAGGTAGCATATATAGCTAATTCATTTAGTTATATGTATAGTGGAAAAATATCTTATTCTGCTCATCCTGGAACACCAACAATTATTTTACATGCTTTGGCAATTGCTCCTCTTCGTATTTATACAAAATTTATAGAGAAGGTACCGTTTTACACTTGGGCAATTAATAACATACAGAGTCTTTTTTATTACCTAATTATAGTCCAATTGTTGGTTTACACGTTAGCAGTATCAATATTTCTGTTTTCTATATATAACATAACCAAAAAATATTTAGTTGTAGTATTTTCTTGGTTCGGACTTCTGGCATATTCTTATATGCCTTTTTTAGGAATTGTAATTCAGTCGGAGACTCTCTCCTTGCTGATAATTTCTATATGGCTATTGATATTTACCAAATTTATACAAAAACGAAGTTTTTTAAATTACATTATTCTCTGTGCTCTATCGGGTTTAGCAGTAGCAAATAAACTTCCTAATATATTTTTCATATTTTCCTCAATTCTGCAAGTATTTGCTTTTACTAAATTTACAGTTAAGTCAAAAATTAAAAATTTACTATTAGGATTATTTGTATCTATTACCGTCTTTGTTATAGGTACTTGGCCTATTAGAGGTCAGTATAAAGGTCTTTTTACATGGATAGTTCAACTAGCTACAAGCAGTGGTGTTCATGGAGGTGGAGAAAAAACTATTTTTAGTTTAGCCAGATATTGGCAATCAATAGAAATATTTTGGATTCAAGAAAAAATACCTTTCTTGCTGGTTATTGGAACGCTTTTAGCATTTGTACTTTCAATTAGAAAGAATAATATAAAAGAAAGGACTCCTCTAATGATTTTACTTATAACTATTTCATTAGGTGTCGCTGTATTTCTAAAATATCCGCTTGTTCATTATCAACTATTACAATATACTGCCTTGCTTTTTGTTGCAAGTTATTTGCTATCCAGGATATTTAATCCAATTTTGATAATAATAATAGGAATTCTTGCAATTTCTTCTTTAAATACTGCTACTCGGTATTTAAAATTCAACCTTGAGCAGATGGATAGGTCAATAAACTTGGAAAATTTTATAATTAAGAACCCCCCAAAAAAAGGAACTGTATGGGAATTTGGAATGACGGAGGATTATACATTAATGCATATACGTGATTGGTCAGGAATTCCATTTGCAAATTTCCTAGAACAAGAACGACCAACATTATTCAATTTAACAACAGATATGTCTAAAGTCATCACGGGTTATGGGAAATATGAAGATCTTTTTAATGTATGCTGGGATCAACTTTATATTCAAGGTACAGAGATAAAAAAATTTACAGCAAAATATCCAAATAAAATATTCAATTTTGTTCAAGTACCATACTCTACACGAGATATGTATATTTTATATTCTGATCATTGCACAAAGACGTGACTATAATAATACATTTATATTATGATTAATCAATTAACACCCTATCTTTTAGTAAATAAATTATACTATAAGAATTTTACAGTCTATAAAAATTTATACTTTTTATATAAAAGAATTAAAGAAAGGGAAGAAGTGAGATTTTTGAATAGGAATATCAAACCTGAAATGAATATTATCGATGTGGGTGCAAATATCGGTTTCTATTCTTTAATTCTATCAGACCTAATTGGGTCGAAGGGTAATGTTTATAGTTTTGAACCTGAAAAGAATAATTTTAATCACCTTAAAAAAATTTGTAGAAATAGGAAAAACATTCACTGTTTTAATTTGGCAGTAGGTGATATGGATAAAACAATAAATCTTTATGTTTCAAAAGAGTTAAATGTTGATCATCGTACGTTTGATAATAATGAAAAAAGAAAAATAACGCGAGTCAAATGCATCTCGATTGATAAGTTTTTCGAAAGAAAACACATAGATTTCATTAAAGTTGACACCCAGGGATTTGAGTTTAATGTCCTTAAGGGTATGTTAAAAACACTTAAATTATCAAAACGGATCCAAATATTGAGTGAATTATCAGTGTATGATATGAAAAAAGCAGGTGTAAATGCTAAAAAATATCTGGATTTAATTAAATCTTTAGGGTTTAAAATAACGTATTTGGAAAAAGATTATAAAAAAAGATTATATGGAAATAACCAAAGCGATTTATCTTATGTAAATATAGTTGCCTCTAAAAAAATTAATTAAAAATTAAACTTTTTAAAAGCAAAGATAAACATTTTAAGAAGGAGCCAACCGTGTCTGAAACGACGGATGTTTGTTGTACCATAAACTCTTTCCTTGTATCTTACGGGGATTTCAATTATTTTTAAATTTTGTTTAACAGCTCCAAAGATAAGATCGAAATCACCAAAAGGATCGAAATCACCAAAAAATTTTCTATTATCTTTTATTTTTTCATAATCTCTTTTGAATAAGGCTTTTGTTCCACACAATGTATCTTTAAACCGTTGTCCTAGTACCCATGTAAAAAGCCAGCTAAAAATTTTATTGCCAATCAGATTTAAAGTATTCATTGCCTCCTTTTCCATTGGATAAACAAGTCTGGAACCATTAGCAAATTCTGTGTCACCACTAGCTAAAGCCTGATAAAATTTAGGCAAGTCACGAGGTTCGACAGTCATGTCCGCATCAAGTATCATAAGGATATCTCCTTTTGCTTTGTCAAAACCCAACCTAACTGCATCTGCTTTTCCTTCGCCCTTTTGCTTAAATGCTCTAATTACAACATTATTCTTATAATATTTGCGTAATACTATATTTATTACATCCCAAGTATCATCGGTAGAATATCCTTCTACGAATATTATTTCCTGAAATTTTCCAAATCGAGGAATTTTTTTAAGAATAATTGGAATATTTCCCTCTTCATTTCTGCAAGGGATAATTATTGAAACTGAAAAGTTTTTATCAAAATGATGTTCATGTTTTGCTAAAATCCAAGTTTTTAGGCAGAAGATATTAATTAAAGGAAGCGAAGCGATCCATTTGTTTACAAAATTCGATATAAAAGGTATATATATTGGAATTAGAAGTCTTCTGTGGGTTGAAATGATTTCAAAACCTGAAAGTTTTAATAGATTTGAAATATCATTATTATCTAGCCAATTTTGTTCCTCTATTTCCTCTCTCCAACCTATAAATGTTGCCATTTTAAGTATAGGTCTCCATAAAAAATTATAGTAAGTGACTAAAAATCTGGAATTATGGTGCGAATTATTTTTTATCCTAGAGAAAAATTTTTGTACATCTTTTACATCACCTATAATTTCATCTGCTATTATTAAGTCGCTTTTCTTATCAGGTTTGGAATATTCATCCATAATAAAAGATAATTTTGTGTTTTTTGATGATAAAAACTTAATAAGATTTTTAGTGTCCTTTTTGTAATATAATTTTATTTTACTAGTAGCCATACTATATATACTATTTATATTGCTATTATAGAAATAGATTTAAAATAAACAATACAGACAATAAATATTTTAGATATTGCTAATGTGAAAAATTTGGTTAGTATTATTGTTTATGGATAACAAGAAGTTCAACAGTTCAACCTACTTGGGACTTATATCCGAGATATCAGACAAATTCCGAAATTCTAAAGAATATGAAAAAGCAATTGAAATACTACTTAAATGTTTAAAAGATAAGGGCACAGTTTTTACAATGGGATGTGGTGGATCAGCATCCACTGCCACTCATTTCACTGCAGACTTGGCAAAAACTACTATAACAAACACAGGTGATCCCAAAAGATTCAAAACTATGGCTTTAGTTGATAATATTCCACTAGTAAGTGCCTGGATAAATGATTTTGGGTGGAACTCAATTTTTGCTGAGCAACTAAGACCATGGCTAAATGCAAAAGATGTAATAATAGGTTTTTCTGTACACGGTGGAAGCGGGGAGATGGATGCTGGTCCTTGGTCTCAAAATTTGATTTCTGCTATGAAATTAGCAAATGATATTGGGGCAAAAATTATTGGTTTTTCCGGATTTAATGGTGGTGCGATGAAAAAAATGGCTGATGTATGTTTGGTTGTTCCAATAACAGATGAAATATATGGTACGGCGGTAGTTGAAGCAATGCATGTAGTGCTCCATCACGGTTTAATTTTTGATATAAAGGAAAGAATGAAAAATGCCTAATTTTGAGAGACTATCCATGAAAGGATCGGGAATATTTTTCGATTCGGCCAATTTAACCGAACTTAAAAAATGGTACAAAACTAGGATTTTAGGTGGAGCCACTACAAATCCGGTGATTCTTCAGAAAGATGGAGTATTTGATATACCAACACACATTCAGAATATGATAAATATTGTAGGAGATGGCTTCCCGATATCTATAGAAATACCTGATTCAAGATGGACTATTGATCAGATGACTTCACTTGCTGTTAAATATCATAATCGATTTCCCAACAATGCTGTAATTAAAATCCCTATGGATCCCAGAGATCCGGAAAAAGCTTTTGAAGTCATCTATAAACTTGGTCTAGAAGGTGTGCGTATAAACGCTACGGTAGGTTTAAATGTAGGACAACTAATTGGTGCTGCTGAATCTCTGCGCATGAGTAAAGCTGATGGTGATAATTACGTTAGTTTGTTTTGGGGGAGAAGAAATGAAGCAAAGAATCAAATTATTGAAAAAAAGATTGAAGAAGCTAGATTAACTGGTAAAGATGATTGGAGTGAAGTAAAGGAAACAAATCTTAGGCAACAACTGCAAACAGTAATTCCCGATGCTGCTGTAACGTTAGCTATGACACTAAATTATTTGAATACACACAGTTCCGCAACCAGAGTTATTGTCGGAAGCGTTAGAAGTGTAGAGCAAATTGAGCAAGCGTTTAGGGTGGGATCGGATATAGTGACTATCCCACCCCAATTAATATGTGATTGGATGTATACACAAAAAGGGGTAGAAACTGTAGATCAATTTAATGAAGCGTATGCTAGTGCTAAGGATAAAATTACTCTAATTTAATAGATTTTTAATTATATTAAATAACACTTCTATATTTTCTGAGCAATATTTATTTTTGAGGGAATAGATTTTATCAACTTTTTCTTTAAGGTCATTTCTATGTAAAAAAATTATGGGGATACACCCAGCTGCACTAGAAGCTAAATAATCGGATTCTTTATCTCCCAAGAAAACGCTATTGTTAAGGTCAATATTATTTTCTTTTGCTGCTTTTATTATTAAACCAGCATTAGGTTTTCTGCAATCACAAATACTTTTATATTTTTTTATGACAGAATTGGGGTGGTGCAGACATTTATAAATATTATTAACTTTAGCACCATTTTTATTAAGAAGTTTCTGAATTCTTGTTTCTATAGAATTGCTTATTTTTAAAGTTATTTTTCCTTTAGCGACAGCTGGCTGGTTAGTAATTTCTATAACAGGTATATTCTCGTTATTACACCAAGTTATTATTTCACTTATGCCTGAAACTAATTCTACATCACTCACTTTTAGAGGTGAATCCCAACCTGAATCATAATTTACTAATTTATTTATAACCCCATCTCTATCAAGAAATAATGCCTTTTGAATCATTTAAAAATTTACTATTACTCTACTACCCTGGTAATCAAAATTAAATGGGATATGCTGTAATTTATTTTTTTCTAATACTTGAATCAGATTTGGAGCATTTTGATCGCAGTAGAATAAGAAAAAACCACCGCCACCTGCTCCCATTATCTTTCCGCCAACTGAACCGTTTTTGACTGCAATTTCATACCATTTGTCAATTTTTAAGTTAGTTGTCTTTGCTCTCGATTTTTTTAATAACCAATGTTTATGCATAAGTTCACCAAAATTCTTTGAGTTTCTATCTTTTAGGGATTTTTCAATTTCTAGACCTAATTGTTGAATGCTTTTAAGATTATCGATTATTAATTTATTATTTATATCAGTAGCCTTTTTTTGATACGATAATATTATGTTAGACTTTCTTCTAATACCTGTAAAAAACATATACAAGTAGTGTTCTAATTCCCTGATAAAAATTTCGTCAAACTCGTTTAGATATACTTTTACCTTACCCTTTTTATCTATACTAAATTTTGTAACACCACCGAATGAAGCTATAAATTCATCCTGTTTACCGCTCGGTTGTTTTAATATGTCTATGGCTATATGACAAGCTTCTTCTGCCAATTGCTCCTGGCTAACCAGCTCGCGTTTGAATGTGTGTAACGCATTAAGAAGGCCCACGGTAAAAGCTCCCGACGATCCAAGACCAGTTTCTCCACCGATCTCCGACATTGAAATAATTTCAAGAGGTTTTAATATTTTCATATACTTTAAACATTCTCTGATAATTTCATTTTTAACCTCTGATACATACGGAGTTGTCTCGGTTCTAGAATATTTAATTAGAAATTCTTTGTAATATTTTCTTTCTTGAAGAATGACATAAATATATTTATCAATAGCAGCTGAAATAAATTTACTACCAAATTTTTTATAAAATGATGGCAAGTCGGTACCACCACCTCCTATTGAAATCCTCATTGGTGTTTTGGTTATTATCATTCTAATTTGTAGTAAATTTTAGAAATAATTCTTAAAACATCCAAACCTTCTTGCCCTGAACCTATTAACTTACTGTGATTTTTAATAGAATTTTTAAAATTTAACCACTCTAGAGACCATGATTTATCAAGTCCGTCATATTCCCTGACAATTTCTTTAGGTGCTTTGCCTGGAATTCTTTTACCGACTATTAACTTCTCTAATCCATAACTACCTCCTAAACCATCAATTATTAAGTAACCCTTAGTTCCAAATATTTCGTACCTAAATTTATTTTTCCATTCGGTCCAGCTAGCATGTAGCGTAGCAATAGATGTCTTATTCTTTAATAACACAAATGCATTATCCTCAACCTTAATTGGCCAAAAGAAAGTTTTTATTTTTGCCGAAATATCTTTCGGTATATCTTTCATAAACCATAATGATAAGTCTATCAGGTGAGCGCATTGATCGATAAGTTCACCGCCACCTGAAATTTTCTTATCCATTCTCCACTCCATCTCATATCCTGGTCTCCCTCCATGACCATACACACCTCTTATATACATTAATTTTCCAATTTTGCCCTTATCGAATAGTTCTTTTGCCTGGTTAATAGCAGGATGGAATCTGTGGTTATATCCTGCTTTATAAATTAAGTTTTTCTTTAAAGCTAATGAAACACATTTTTTAATTTCTACTGAGTTGAAACCTAAAGGTTTTTCGCATAGAACATGTTTACCAAAAGATAGTGCCCGATATGACAATTTTGTTAGATGATTATGTGTAGTCGCTATAACAATACATTCAATTTCATTATCTTCAAATATTTCGTTATTATTTGCAACTGTACTCCCTTTTACCATTTGTGAAAGAATCTTGGCTTTAGAAATGTTTGTGTCAGATATCAAAACTACCTGATCGCCATTTGCTAAAATGGATTTAGCTCTTTTCTCTCCAATTAATCCCGCACCAATTATTCCTACTTTCATATTTTCTCCAACTTATCTAGTGTATATTGGTCAATTCTTCGCATTGTATACCAATCATTGCTACTAATAATATCTAACGTCTTGTCTGTCCACCTACTCCAATCATCATAAATTGCAGAAATGGTTTTACCTGTTATTTTATTTGATGACCCGGAAAGCCAAAGACAAAGTTTCGCAGCTAGTACGGGATTATCCCCCCCGCTCTTTTGTTGCTTTATCAGTTTGTCCCATTCCAATTTACCAACATTATTCTTGCCAGCTTTTAACATTAAATTAAACATTTTTGTGTTTATAGCTCCAGGGGCAATAGCATTAACTTTAATATCTTTAGATTTTAGCTCTAATGCCAATATTTCTGTAAGTCTTACAACTCCGGCTTTCGAAACTGCGTAAGCCGAAAAGTTCTGTCTGGGTAATACTGCACCCCCACCCGAAAAATTGATGATACTTCCACCTTTTTTAATCTTTGGAAGACACAAATAAATTACATTGTATGTCCCAATTAAATTGATGTTTACTGTTTCAACCCAATCGTCATTCTTGTTTTTAGAAATAGGTCCAATAGGGCCTTGAATGCCAGCAGCATTGATTAGGACATCAATCCTTTTGAGGGGGAATAACATCTTTTTAAGTTTCTTGAAATTGGAAATATCGCATACTAGCGTATTAACTTTACCTCCTAAACTTTTCAGGTTATTCTTTGTTTGTTCAAGTTCCTTTTTGTGCCTTGATATGATAGTTAAATCGTATCCTTCCTTTGCAAATTCTTGTGCGATAACCTTTCCGATACCCCCGCTTGCTCCGGTAATTAAAGCTATTTTATTTTTTATCGGCATATTTTTTTGCTAGAATACTAACGGATAACAACGAATCATAAGTCCCAGTATCACCCCATTTATCTATTCGCCTAATTAATTTTAAGGTATTGTTTTTTATGTATAGTGAGTTCAATTCAGATATTTCAAGCTCTCCTCGTGCAGAGGGTTTTAAGATAGCTATATAGTCAAACACATTTTCATCGAACAAGTGAGGACCCGTCACAACCAAATTTGTTTTAGGTTTTTTTGGTTTTTCTTCTATCCTAATTAATTTATTATTCTTGAATATCGGAACTCCGTATCTTTGTGGATCCTGAACCTTTCTTAGAAATGATACCGCCCCTTTTTTGAAGTTTAAGACTTCTTTAGTAAAGTCACGGTTATAATAATTATCACCAGCTATAACAATAATATTATTATTTTTAAAAATATTTTTACATCTTGCTATAGCATCAGGCATCCCACCGGGAGTTGGTTGGACAATATAGCGTAATTTTACACGTTTCGGTTTAGGAAAAAATTCGATAAGTTTTCTAATTTGTTGTCCGAATGGCGGACCGCTAACTACAGCAATATCTTTCAGGCCAGAGTCTATCAATGTTTGAAGTGACCAATAGAACATTGGTCTGTCGTAAACTGGAAGTGTATGTTTGTTGATTACATGTGTACTAGGATATAACCTTGTTCCCAGTCCACCAGCTAGAACTATACCCTTCATTTTTTATTTACCTTTCGTATAACTTTATTTTTCATCATAAATGCAAAAGCCTCATCAGATTTGTCCTCTATCTTACCTTGTTCCACGAGCCAATTTTTATACTGTTCTAAAGATTTCTCAAGTAGGACCTTGGGTTCCCATCCTAAATTTTTCAATTTACTAATACTTGAAACTGTGGACCTGGTGTCGCCAACCCTGAATATTCCTGGAACTTGTGGCTCAAGGGTTGATTGGAAGACATTTATCATTGTATTTGCTAGCTGAATGGCAGTATAAGGTTTCCCTCCACCTACGAAAAAGACTTGATTATCTGCCTTATGGTTTTCAAGTACCAGTAAATTTGCCCTTGCTACGTCTGACACATTAATATAATCTCTCATACCTAAGCCGTCTTCAAAAAGAATTGGAGCCTTTCCGTTTAATAATCTCATTGCAAATACTCTGGCAATTCCAGAATAAGCGTTGTGTATAGAATTTCTTGGGCCTTGAACATAAGTATACCTCATACAGACAGTGGGGATATTATATTTTTTACCCAATACATTTGCTAGTAATTCTATCGAGTACTTTGATATCCCATATGTGGTAATGGGTTTTATAACATCCTCTGTCATGAGAACATTTTTTGAGTCATCATGACATATTGGGCATTTTATTTCCCAACTTCCCTGCTCAAGCTGCTTTATAGGTCTTTGTTCAGCCCAAAATTGACCATGTTTACTACATTTCCACTTTCCATCTCCCGATACCGCTTGTGAAGAAGCAAATACAATTTTTTTGATCGGTAATTTATTGGCAAGAATCAACTCAAAAATGAGAGCTGTACTCTCAGTATTTGTATGAATGAAAGAGCTAAAATCAGGTAAATAGTCTTGGTATGCAGCTAGATGATAAATAACATCAACACCCTTTAAACTTTTTAATAAATCTTTAGGATTTGATACATCACCTTTTATAAATTCCACTTCCTTCGGTATATATTTCGGTTTTCCGTTAGGGTGCACTCTTTCCTGAAGATTGTCTAAGATCGTGACTTTGTAGCCCTTAGACAATAATAAATCTACTGTATGGGAACCTATAAAACCTGCACCTCCAGTAACTAGAATTTTTCTGTATTCCACAAAATCGATTTTAGCATTAAAATTCATCTTAATGAAGACTAAGCTAAAACTAAGTATCGTTATACCCTGTTTAAATGAAAGGGGAACGATAAAAATAGCCATAGATGATGCAAAGAAAAATATATTACTTTATTTCGGTAAGAATTATGAATTAATAGTAGCCGATAATGGAAGTACAGATGGAACCTTAAATATTTTAGAAAAGGAAAAAAACATAAAAGTAATTCATGTTCCAGTAAGAGGATATGGAGCAGCCTTACATTGGGGTATAACAAATGCTAAAGGAGAATATATAATTTTTGCTGACGCAGATTTAAGTTATCCATTTTCTAATATTAAATATTTTGTAGAAATAATAAAAGATAACCCCGATTTGGTTTCTGGATCCCGTTTTGCTGGTACAATCCAAAATGGGGCAATGCCTTTTCTACATAGGTATATAGGCACTCCAATTCTAACATTTCTCATAAATATTCTTTATAACATGAAGATATCAGATTGTAACTCAGGAATGAGAATGGTGAAGAAGTCATTTTATAAAAAATTGAACATGACAAGTTCGGGTATGGAATGGGCAAGTGAGTTATTATTAAAAACTGCCTTAAAAAAAGGAAAATATATCGAAGTACCTATAAAATATCTTAAAGACAAAAGGGGAAAGTCTCCCCATCTATCAACGTGGTCTGATGGATGGAGACAGCTTAAAAGTATAATATTACTAAAACCTCAAAGTTTATATCTGGGTTTGATTTTCTTTTTTTTAACCTCATTGATATTTTATAATATAAATTTCACTTTAACATATCTATTTGCCGAATTATTTGTTGTATTATTTTTAAGTCTTCTAACTCTTAATCTGATAGGAACTACTATTGAACACAAAACAACAAAAATTTCAAAATTTTTGATTGAGTTTAAGCTTGTTCCAATTACGGCTATTGTATCTTTAATGGTAAGTGCATTTGCTATTTTAATTCCGGAATCAAGGCTTGGCACAAAACTTTTTCTAATTAGTATATTGGGAGTAATTTTTATGTGGATATTCTTTATAGAAACAATAAAAACTCATTTAATAAATAAATTACCAAAGAATGACAAATAATACCCCAAAATTTTCAGTAATTATTCCTGCATATAAAAGAAATGAAATTGTAAAAGTGGCAATCTTTTCTATTCTAAATCAAAACAATTTTTCAAAAAAACAAGTTGAAATAATTATTTCAGATGATGAGGATGATATAAATATAAGAAAAATTAATAGGAATTTCTTTAGTGACGTTTACAAAGATACGGTTTACACAATGAATGTTAATGAAGAAGGTCCCGGCGGAAATAGGCAAAGTGGATTTGATTTAGCAAAGGGTAAATATGTAATATTTCTAGACTCAGATGATAGATTAAAGCCGAACTTTCTGTTAGAAATGGAAAACGGAATAAATAAAATAGATTGTGTCTCAAGTGTATGCTTCTCAGTATCATTATTTGAAAAAGGATTTAGTGTTAAAGAGAAGCTAAAACTATTACCCTTAATATTTATTAGAGATGTGTCACTTTATGCTGGATACCTGTTTAACAAAAAAACGATTTATCCATCGTCATTCTATTTATGTCAGATCTCACACATGATGTTTAAACGTAAGATGATAGAAGAACAAAAATTTAACTATGATTATAGACGAGGGGGAGAAGACTGGGATTTTTTTGTTCAAACATTAAAGAAAGGCAGCATCGCAATAATACCCAAGAAATTAGTTATTTTTAGATATTCAAAAGGTAGCTCAACGGATAGTTTAATAAATAAGATAAATAAATGGAACTCATATAGATTATTACGAAGCAGACTAACAAATAAGTTTCAAAAATGGCCATACTTCCAGTTAATGGGAGCTTACATAAAAATCTTTGGAAAATGATTAAAAAATATAAAAAGGGCAATAAAGTTTGGATTAAAGAAGGTAAAAAGACAATTACTAAAACAAAACACTTGTTAGGGTCTTTAGTTGGAAGTGTTCGCACTGAACAATTTAGTATTTTTAAAACTCATTTAAAACCCTCAAAAATAAGTATTATCATAGATGTCGGAGTTTCATCTGAGGAAGACATTAAGGGAACAAACATGTTTGAAAAATTGTACGAATTTCCGAGAAAACTTACATTAGCGACAATAGAAAATGAGAAAAAATTAAAAAGTATTTACCCAAATTGTAAAGTAGTTAAAATATTACCAAATAAGAAACTACCATTCCCTGACAAATCATTTGATATAGCTGTTTCCTGGGCTACGGTTGAACATGTTGGCAATTATAAAGATCAAGAATTTTTCTTAAACGAACTTATCAGAATTGCTAAGAAAGTATTTGTTACGACACCCTATAGAGGGTGTTTTTACGAACCTCACTCTGGATTTATTTTTATACATTGGCTACCCTTAAGTATTTTTAGATGGATTTGTAAAATTCTAGGTAAAACATACTGGTCAGATGTTAATAATTTAAACCCGCTTAATGTAGATAATATAAAAAATATGAAGTTAAAGAGAAAACCAAAAATAAACGTTTATAAAATGTTTGGTATTCTACCCAGCCATTTACTAATTATTATTAACTAATAAAACAGAAAACATGCCTAAAAAACATAAATACATAATTACAGGTGCTACAGGAAAAATAGGTACAGAACTTATTAAAGTATTAAATAAAGATGATTATATTGTATTTACCAGATCCCCAAATAAATTAAACAAATCAATTCGTAAATTTGTTGTAGATCTTTCTAAAGATATAACTATCCCAAAATTTAAAAAATATGACACTGTTATTCATTTAGCAGCAGAAACCCATATTGATAGATGCGAAATAGATAGAGAAAAAAAGGAATTTAGTTTAGCGTGGATAAATAATGTATTAGTAACTAAGCATTTAACGGATTATTGTTTGGTTAATAATAAAAAATTGATAATGTTATCTACAGAATGCGTTTTTGGTGGAAGAAAAAAAAGTTATTCAGAAAAAGATAAGCCTTCACCAATAAATTGGTATGGAGTAACTAAAAACGAATCTGAAAAGATTATATTGAAAAATTTAAAAGAGTTTGTTGTTTTAAGAACGGTAATGGCGTATGGTGGTGTATCTAAGAAAATAGATTTACCTAAATATATTTTTAGTGAATTAACTAAAAATAACGTAGTACATTTGTCAAATAACCAAAAAATAGCCTTTACACATACAAGCGACATTGTTGAAGCTATCTTACTGTCATCTCAAAAAAACATTAATGGAATTTATCATTTTTGTGGTCCAGACGTTTTATCACCATATGAATTGGGTAAAATTATAGCTAAAATATATAAGTTTAAAAAAAATTTATTAGTATCTAAGACCCTGAAAGAAATACATGGTGTAAAAATGGCTAAATTAAGGCTAAAATATTCTGTATTAACAAATAAGAAATTTATAAACACAACGGGTTATAATTCATTCACCGATTTAATAAATGGTTTAATGTTTAAATAATAATTTAAAAAAATAAGTGAAAAAAATATACTACTATCTTCAATTTATTCCAATTATTAAAAATATATTTAATTGGTGGGATGTTATTTATCTCTATTTTAAACCTGGAAAACTAATAACTATTAGACTGAGAAACGGATTTAAATTTAATATAATGCACCATCTTGACGCACTGACAATTAAAGAAATATTTATTGATAATGATTACAAAGTAAACAAAAATAAGTTTAAAGTAATTATTGATATTGGGGCAAACATAGGCACCTTTTCAATATTAGCCGCAAAAAAATATCCACAAGCCAAAATATATTCTTATGAACCTGTGAAAAGTACATACAATTTATTGAGACAAAATATAATGTTAAATAAAATTAGTAATATCAATACTTTTAGGTATGGTGTCTCAAATGAGAAAAGGAAAACAGCATTATATGTGGGTAATGCAAGTGGGTTATCTAGCACGACAAAAAGAGGAAAAACATTCAATATAGAAATCATTTCGATGGTAACCTTAAAGGATATCTTTGATATGAATAAGATTAATAAATGCGACTTATTAAAAATGGATTGTGAAGGGGGAGAATATTCTATTTTATTAAAGACAGACCCAAAAACGCTAAAACGAGTTAATAAATACGTAGTTGAGTATCATGATAATCTAAACGGACATAACGGTAAAGAATTGCTGGAGGTATTTCGGAAATTAAATTACAAGGTAAAAATTAATCAGCATAAAATTGAACCAAGTATAGGAATAATATATGCAAGAAGATAACATTTGGTTTACTATAGTCAAAACGACTACCACGCTTACAAAATGTATGTTCTCTGAAAAAAATATTTACCTATAATATGAAGCTTTATGATTACTTTCAACCCTTGAACTTAAAGAACATATTTATATGTATCGCATTATTCATATTTTTTGATATTGTAGGAACACTTTTCAAAAATATAATATTAAGAAGCAATAAAGTATCTGAAGGAAGCAGGTTGATCAATTGGATAATAGGATTAGGATTATTTGTATTTATATGGTTCTTAATTGGATTTTACATTATACCAACTCAACTAAATATTTTAATATGCATACTAATCTTATCAATAATTTGTACCCCATTTTATATTAGAAATAAAGAATATAAAGAATTATCAATCGAATTTAAATTTATTTGGCCTGGAATAGTAATAATTGTACCACTATTACCCGCAGTATTTGTAAAGGCGTCTTTACCGCCATATTACGCAGATGAAATGGCATACCATTTTATATCACCATACGCAGTAAACAATTTGTTAAGCACATTTTGGAATTTTGATGGTGGTGCTTTAATGAATGCTCCTCGTTTAATGGATACTTTTTTCATTACCATATTTTCTCTAACAAAAACCTACTCCATTATTAGATTGTTTTTGTTTGGAATATTGGCAACCAGTTTATTATATGTGTTTCGAAACTTGAAAAATTATTTTAATATATGGACTGGGATACTGTTTTTACTACTGTTTCTAGGTCTTCCTCAAGATATAGTTTTTACTTCAACGATCGGTTACGTTGATATATCTTCATATGCGTTCTTAATGATCGGATATTTAAGTGCTGCAGTATTTTTGTTTGATACAAAAAGAAATGACTTATTAATAATATCATCAATATTCTGGGGGATGTCACTTGGTACAAAGTATCCAACCCTTAATGCTTTTGGTGCTTTTATTTTATCATTTAGTTTAATCTTCTTGTTATTTATCAAAATAAAAAATAAAAAATATATTTTCCACACCTTACTTAAAAGTTTTATATTAATTTTTATATTTGGAGGGTACTGGTATTTAAAAAATTTAATTGTTTATGGAAACCCCATATACCCATTTGTATTTTCATGTTGGGGTAAATATGTTAGCGACTGTAAAACTGGATCAAATTTTTTTGGAGACTGGACAACAAAAATTACCTTGGATAATTTAATTCCGATATTTAATTCACTTCTACCTGGAAAACTTATATTAACTTATTTATCTTTTGTTACCCCAATATTTTTATTCTTCAAAAAAGGAAAATTTACAAAAATTTTTCTCCTTTTAGCTATAATAACTTTTGTAATCGAATTTATCTCTCTGAAATTCATGTCTGGTTTTCAGGTTAGATATCAGCAGCACATGCAGTTCTTTCTTCTTTTATCAATTTCTATTTCGATGTTTTATTTTGTTAGGTATTTTAAATTCAACGGATTAGTAAAATATACAACAGTACTGATATTTGTTTTTTTTGTATTGATAAATTATATAAGAGTTGTAAAGACAACCAATAGTCTTCTAACGGTAACTTGGAATGAAATAAATTATTCGGTATCAAAAATTGATATCTACGATTGGGTAAGAATAAGACTTCCCAGAATAGCGGATGCAATATTCTGGTGTGAGAATCCTCCTGGTGGGCAAAAAGGAATTGCAAGATTTGATCCTGATATGATATGGTATGAGGACGATGGATTCATGCGTTCGTTTTTAGTAAATTGCTATTATGAAAATCCATCCATTATAACTTCTTCTGAAAAAGAGATGCTAACGGATGCCAAAAATAAGAAATTAAAGTTTTGGACGGCAACAATAAATAAATGCATGAATCCGGACAAAATTGTTGCAAAAAGGGTTGGGGAAAGTCCAGAAGAAGTTGAGATGAGGAAAGTAAACAACATGATGGTGTGCAATTCAAAGGAAATTATGCCTAATTTCTATCTTTTTGATTATCAGGAATTGTAAAATGCGAATTTTTATTATCGATACATACTATCCTGCCTTTCTTGAAAGTATCTATATAAATAATCCACAGCTGATGGACAGACCTTATAACGATCAAAAGAGGTTTTTTTACAATTCTTTATTTGGGACATCAGATTTTTATTCATTTTATTTGAATAAACTTGGCAATAATGCAGAGGAATTTATAGCTAATAATCTAAACCTTCAAAAGAAATGGGCAGAAGAAAATATAATAAGAAAACAAAATATATTTTTTAGGATCGTTGACACAATAATTCCCAAAATACCATATTATCGTCACCTTATTCCAACCAGGAATGAGCTTGAGATTCTAAGTGAACAAATAAATAAATTTAAACCAGATGTAATTTACAATCAGAATTTAGGTTATCTGGACCCGATATTTTTAAGATCTATTAAAAGTAAAGCTAAGTTATTAGTCGGACAGATTGCTTCACCACCTCCACCAAAAATATTTTTGAAGCCATATGACCTGATAATTACCTCTTTTCCACACTTCGTAAAAAAATTTAAGAAAATGGGAATAAGGTCAGAATATCTTAAATTGTGTTTTGACACCAGAGTACTGAAAAAATTAAAAAAATATGACAGAAAATTAAACTTGACTTTTGTAGGTGGAATAACGAATTCACACCAGAAAAGCTTAGATCTTTTAGAAAACGTAGCCAAGGAAACAGAACTTAAAGTTTGGGGGTATGGTAGGAGTAACTTAGATATAAACAGTGAATTGTATAAAAGCCACAATGGAGAAGCCTGGGGTGTAGATATGTACAAAATAATGTTACAAAGTAAAATTACTATTAATCGTCATATTGACGTTGCTGAAAATTATGCCAACAACATGAGGCTTTATGAGGCGACTGGATGTGGTGCAATGCTTCTGACTGACGAGAAGCAAAATTTAGGTGACTTATTTGAAGTAGGAAAAGAAGTTGTTACTTATAAAGACAAATTCGACTTAATAGAAAAAGTTCAATATTACTTGTCTAATAATGAAGAAAGAGAGAAAATAGCAAAAGCTGGTCAGAAAAGAACTTTTATTGACCATACTTATAAGGTCAGAATGAGAGAACTTGAGACTATTTTAAATAAATATGTTTAAAAACTATTTGATGAAAAAGATAACACCAATTCTTGAAGAGCTTATTGCCCCCACCCTAAAAAGAAGTGTCAGTTTTGCAGGTACTGATGAAGACGTTAAAATTTTAATTGCAAAAACTTTGATAAACAATATAAAACTAACAAAAACCCTTAAAAGTATATCGGATGCTGAATTTAAGGTTTTTTCTCAATTTGGAGACGATGGGATTATTCAGTATCTTATAAACACAGTAAGCATATTACCTCAGGAAGAAAATTTTGCTGAGTTCGGTGTTGAAAACTATCGTGAGTCAAACACCAGGTTTTTACTGATTAATAATAACTGGAGAGGATTTATCATGGATGGAGATGGAAATTATATAGCCTCAGTAAAAAACTGGAATGAATACTGGAAATATGATTTAACTGCGGTGGCTGCTTTTGTAACCAAAAAGAATATCAATGTATTGTTCAAAAAATACGGTTTTGATAAAGACCTTGGCATTTTAAGTATTGATGTGGATGGAAATGATTATTGGCTCTGGCAAGCATTTACAGTAACCAAACCGGTCATTGTTATTGTAGAGTATAACAGTGTTTTTGGTAAAAAAAGTGCAGTAACCATTCCATATAAAGAGAATTTTTATAGAACTAAAGCCCATTATTCAAATCTGTATTGGGGAACTTCAATAAAAGCAATAACACTACTTGCCAAAAAGAAAGGCTACGCATTTGTCGGCAGTAATAGTAATGGAAATAATGCATATTTTGTTAGACGTGATAGATTAGGCAAACTAAAAGAGTTAAATGTCGAGACTGGTTATGTGGAATCAAAGTATCGTGAGTCAAGGAACAAAGCCGGATCTTTAACGTATGTTGGAGGTGCGGAAAGGCTTAAATTAATAAGAAATCTAAAAGTTGTAAATGTTGTATCTAATAAAATGTTAAAATTAGACTCCATTATATAAAAATGACAAAAGTTTTCGAAAATTACTCTAAATATTACGATTTATTTTATAAAGATAAAGATTACCTCAAAGAAACAAAGTTTTTGCTTCAGGTTATCAAAAAATATAAATTGATAGGGAAAGACATTCTAAGCTTAGGTTGCGGTACAGCTACATATGAGATACTACTTGCAAATAAAGGATTTAATATTGTGGGCTTAGACTTATCAAGGAAGATGTTGAACATCGGGCATAAAAAAGTAGATGATTTGAAGCTAAATAATAAGATTAAATTAATTCTTCAGGATGTAAGAAAAATAACGTTACCCAAAAAATTTGACACGGTAATGTGTATGTTTAATGTGATTGGATATCAAAATAGCAATTCAGATTTGGAATTAATGCTGTCAGGTGTGTCTAAACACCTTAAAAAAGGTGGGTTATTCCTCTTTGACCTTTGGCATGCTCCGGCTGTAATTGCAGATAAACCTCAAAACAGGGTTAGAGAAATTGAAGTAGATGGTAGAAAGATAATAAGGAACACTGAATCTAAGTTCCATCCAACGAAAGATTTAATCGAAATTAGATTTACAGTTAGCGAAATATCAAGTGGAAAGCATAAAGTAAGAACTCGTGAAGTGCACACGATGCGCTACTTTTCATTACCTGAGACGAGTTATTTTCTGAAAAAGGCTGGATTGGAATTAGTTGGTGGCTTTAATTTTCCAGACATCAAATCAACGATTTCCGATGACAAATGGGATATTTTTATAGTAGCTAAAAAGAAATGAAAAATGAGATCTTATGAAAATAGGTGTATATTTTACCCCAAAAAAAGATGAAGGAGGAGTTTATCAATATTCTGTAGATATATTGAAGGCTCTGTCTGGAAGTAAAAAAAATGAGATAGTCGTTTTAACTCTCTCTCCTGATATACCCAGGGAGTTTTATAAATTAAAAAACTTTAAAATAATAGACGTTAATTCAAATGTCAGGGAAGCGTCGATTAAAGCCAGGAATTTAATAGCAGGAAGCTTGGCTGCGGTTACATCATTTTTGATAAGAAACTTGTATAAATTGAAAATATTTGATCTTATTACTCCGCTTTATCGCTACTCACAAAAAAAGTATATAGAAATAATAGAAAAGGAGAAAATAGACATCATGTTTTATCCAACTTCTTCAGATTTATCATTTTTGGCCAATACTCCTGCGATTGTTACCGTTCACGATTTGCAACATAGATTAAACCCTCAATTTAGAGAGGTTTCAGCAGGTGGTAGATGGGAATATAGAGAGTACGGTTTTATAAATATAGCCAAAAATGCTTTTCGAGTTCTGGTTGATTCAAAAATTGGAAAACAGGATATGTTAAAATTTTATTCTCAATCCAATGGTAAGGTAGAAATATTACCTTATCTGCCTCCATCGTATTTAGATCCTAAAATATCACCGAAAAGTTTAGATACAATATCAAAAAAGTTAAACTTACCGAATAAATTTATCTATTACCCTTCTAAATTCTGGCCGCATAAAAACCATATTAACCTAATTAAAGCTATTAGTTTACTTAAAAAGAAGGGCTTGGAGGTTAATTTAGTGCTAACCGGATCTAAAGATGCTGATTTCTCTACATATGTCAAAGTTCAAAAGTTAATAAATCAATTAAATTTAAAGAAAAACATCTATTATCTGGGTTATGTCAACCCCAAAGAATTATCTGTATTGTATAAAAAGGCTACAGCCTTAGTTATGCCCACGTCATTTGGTCCGACTAATATTCCCGTACTTGAGGCCTGGTTAATGGGTACACCGGTTGTATATTCGAATGTCAAGGGTTGCAAAGAACAGTTGGGGAATGCTGGGCTTTTAATTAATCCTTATAAGCCTAAAGACATCGCTGAAAAGATACAAAAGATATACACGGATAAAAATCTTGTTAAAAAATTAATTGAACTAGGTTATATCAGGGTAAACCTCTGGAATAGAGCTCTTTTTACGAGTAAAATTAATGAAATATTGAAAGATTTTAAAAAAAAACATGTTAAGTATTCAAACAATTAAGTATAAAGGAAAAATATTAGCTCACATATTTAAAAAAGAGTTAAAAGCCAATGGAGTAAAATTTCTAACTCCTGATTCATATTCTTTGCAACTTGGGTTATTAGAACATAAAAAAGGAGTAATCCTGAAAAGTCATCAGCATAACCCCGATGTTAAATATAAAGTAGACACAACACAGGAATTTTTATATGTTGAAAAAGGCAAAGTAAAGGTTACTTATTATTCAAACGATTGGAAAAAAGTTAAAGAGGTGATAATGCACAAAGGCGATTTTTTTCTGCATGTAGACGGAGGACACGGTTTTGAAATGCTTGAAAAATCAAGATTAATTGAAGTTAAGCAGGGACCATACCCTGGTGAAAATATCGCAAAGATATATAAAAAATGAAAACTGAATTTATACCGGTAAACAAACCTTTGTTGTCCAAAGAATCTAGAGAAAACGTGCTCAATGCGGTAAATACAGGCTGGCTATCTTCTTCAGGAAGTTGTGTTAAAGAATTCGAAAATAATTTTTCCACATATCTGGGAATGAAATATGCCACGACTGTGTGTAATGGAACCGCAGCCCTACATGTGGCTTTACTTGCCTTAGATATAGGACCAAGTGATGAAGTTATAGTACCAGCTTTTACTATGGCAGCTACGTGGCTTGCAGTATTATATGTCGGTGCAACACCCGTATTTGTAGACTGTGAACCCGATACTTTTAATATTGATGTTAATCAAATTGAGGAAAAAATAACACCAAAGACAAAAGTTATAATCCCTGTTCATATTTATGGTCACCCGTGTGAGATGGATGAAGTTATGAAAATTGCCAAAAAACATAAACTATATGTAATAGAAGATGCAGCAGAAGCTCACGGAGCTGAGTATAAGGGTAGAAAAACTGGCACTTTCGGAGACATTAGTTGTTTCAGTTTTTATGCCAATAAAATTATTACAACCGGTGAAGGTGGAATGGTAGTTACCAACAGCCAAAAATTAATTAAGCGGTCCCAACAGTTCAAAGATTTACATCATTCAAAGAAAAAAAGATTCATTCATGACGGTGTAGGTTATAACTATCGTATGACAAACTTGCAAGCTGCAGTCGGGGTAGGAGAGCTTAAACAAGTTAATAAATATTTAGAGATAAAGATGAATATGGCAAAAAATTATAGAGAATTACTTGAAAATATCCCCGGATTGAGGTTGCCAATCAGCCGTAATAATGTCAAGAATGTCTACTGGATGTACGGGGTTTTGGTTGATAAAGAAAAATTTGGAATAAACAGAGACCAACTTCGCGATGAACTTGGTAAAGTAGGGATTGAAACCAGAGATTTTTTTTATCCTCCCACCTCCCAACCAGTGCTCAAGAAGTTTTTAGGAAAAAATGACAAATTTCCAAATTGTGATGAAATAAGTGGAAAAGGTTTGTATTTACCTTCAGGATTGGCTTTAACAGATAAACAAATGAGAACTGTCGCTGATGCAATAAAAAAGATACATCTTACTTATTCGTGAGCGTTAAGACAAAACTTTCCCCCATTCCCAATTTATCTATAATTCTGTTTATGCTTAAAAATTTTTGAATCAGGGGTAAAAACCTTGAAACCGGTTTATCATTACCTGCAGATGAGCCTCCGTCCCACATTTTATCCCTTTGTCCAACCTTGATATTATTTAAATAAGATCTTAATTGGAGAATTGTCCATAGATTAGGAGTCACAGTTTTTAAAGATTTTACCTTAAATCCTGTTTTTTGAGCCATTAAAAGTACTGACTTTTTATTAAAATGATTAAGATGATACGGAATGTGCCAATGCAACCAATTTCTACCCCATATTTTTAAGAATAGTGCATCAGTATTGGGAAAGCTTAAAATAATTTTACCCCCAGTTTTTAATAGTTTTTTCCCTTTCAATAGGAACTTGATCGGTTCTGGTTCGTGCTCCAATACCTGTGATGCAGTAATTAAATCAAAGAAATTATCATTAAATTTAGTATTATGAATAGTTCCTAGTTGGAATTTTAGTTTAAGCTTTTTAGCTACATTTTCGGAATTTCTATCAACATCGATACCATATGCCTTGCCACCTAGATTACGAATTTCAAGAAGAGATTGACATGTTCCGCAGCCAACATCTAAGACTCTCTGACCCTTTTTTGTTTGGAAGTGACAAGTTGTTTCCCAACCATTCTTGTAAATTTCTTTTATCGACGGGATATTGTTTGCATACTTTTTGACTGCTTCAATATCAGAGTCTCTTTTTGGATAATACGCTGTATAAATCTTTGTTAGTTTTGCTGTTGAAAGTTGAGGATTAGTTTGCATGAAGCCGCAATTTATACATTTGTTAATTTTAAATTCACCTGGGTAACCATGTCTGTTGTCAAATAGTCCAGTAAAAACCCTCGTTGTAGAAGAGTTGCAGATTTTACATTTATATAGCATACTCAAGTGAATTAAAAGGTAAGTATAGGTTATATAAGTAAAATACAAAATATGAAAAACAAAATAAAAAGTAGAGACGTCTTTTTAACTGTAACTTTTGCTATCAATAATTGGGACAATAACACCCTTAAATACATAATTAACTTGCATAGACTTCTTACTAAAAACTTTACATACTTTGAAATACTAATATTTGATAATGGAAGTCGGCAATTTGAGAATATTTTACTAAAGATTCATAACCATCTAAATAATCTTAGATTAATACTTTTATCGCAAACATATTCGAATGAAATTGTATATTCTGCCATGATGGAAAATTCCTTGGGAGATTATGTCTGCGTTCTTCAACCTGATCTATATAATACAAAAGTTGTAATGCATCTTTTTAATAAAGCAGTTGAAGGTTCAGATATTGTTAAGATAGATATTAAACGTACAAAATTTAATAGTTTACTTCAAAAATTATCATATAAGACTATGTCAATTGTTTTTAACGAAGTTTTAAAAACTTCATTTATTCCCGAATTACCATTCTGTGGGATATTAAGCAAAATGGCTGTAAATACAATTATTAAACTTAAAAGTAAGAAAAAATTTTTACGATACTCAAATTATTTAATAGGTCTTTCTGTTGAAAATATCAGTTATCCAAAAAATAAAAAATTTAAGATAACTCCCCCATCCTCAATGGAATTATTAATTTCGGGATTAGATTTTCTTGTTTCTAACTCTAAAATTCTCTTAAGAATTTCTACATATTTAGGCCTGGTAGCAAGTTTATTGAGTTTTCTTTTTTTACTTTATGTAGTTGTAGTAAGTTTAATTAAGAACCAGATTATAGAGGGTTGGGTTACTTCCTCTTTAGTCATGGGATCTCTATTTCTAATTATGTTTTTAATATTAACAATATTATCTGAATATGTTGCAAGAATTTTATCTGAATCAAAAAACGATCCGGTTTACTTTATTGCTAAAGATGTGTCCAGTCTATTGATAAATAAAAAGAATAAACGTAAGCTTAACGTAGTCTAATATGAAAGATGCATTAATAGGTTTTACAGGTTTTGTTGGTAGTAACATAAACAACTACCATAACTTTAAATATAAATATAATTCTAAAAATATAAATGAAATTAAAAACAAAAGTTTTAACTTAATTGTCTGTGCAGGTGCACCTGCAGAAAAATGGAAAGCGAACCAAAACCCATCTGATGATCTTAATAACATCAACCGTTTAATCAGAAAATTAGATACAATATCTGCCAATAAATTTATTTTAATTTCAACAGTTGATGTTTACCCAGTTACATTTGGTGTAAATGAGAATACTGAAATTCAAGAATCAAGTCTTCATGCATATGGGAAACACAGATATAAACTTGAGAAGTTTGTAATGAATAAATTTAATAATCATTTAATAATTAGATTACCGGGACTTTTTGGACGAGGAATTAAGAAAAATATAATCTACGATCTCTTATACAATAACGCCTTGGATTATACACATCAAAATAGTATTTTTCAGTTTTATGGGCTGGATAATCTCTGGAATGATATTCAAATCATAAAGAATAAAGAAATTAATTTAATAAATTTTTCGACGGAACCGATTAGAGTTAGTGATTTGGCAAAAAAATGCTTTGGAATAAAATTTGCAAACAAAACTATAAATATACCTGTTAAATATGATATTAAAACAAAATACGATAAATTATTTGGCAAATCAAATGGTTATATAATTGATAAGAAAGATGTTATAAAACAAATCAAATTATTTGTTACAAATTACAAGGAAGAAAATAAATGGATCATTTAGCAGTCTCAAATTTAGCCTGGGATAAGTCTCAAGATAATGACGTTGCACTATTAATGAATAAATATGGCTTTGGAGGATTGGAGTTAGCACCAACAAAAGTATGGGATAAACCTGAAGATATAACTGCTAAGGAAATTGAAATGTATAAGTTGTATTGGAATAAAAAAGGTATCGAAATTGTATCAATGCAGTCGTTATTGTATGGTCATCCAGAGTTTGTTATGTTCGAGTCTGAAGATATGCGAGTGAACACTCTCGATTATCTAAGAAAAATAATTTCTCTCGCTTCAAAACTTGGATGTCACACTTTAGTTTTTGGTTCACCAAAAAATCGATTTATTGGTAAACAAAATACAAGTTTGGTTTATGAAATTGCTAGAAATTTCTTTTTTGATTTAGCAGAACACTCAAAAAGTGAAAACATTATTTTTTGTCTTGAACCGGTACCAGTAAATTATGGGGCAGATTTTATTAATACCCATTCCGAAGCACTTACTTTTATAAAATCTATAAATCATCCAAACTTGAGGGTAAATATTGATACATCTACCCTATTTGTTAATGGTGAAGATCCAAACAAATTATTTATTAGTGAAAATATGAAATATTTTGGGCACATGCATATAAGCGAGCCAAAACTACAATTATTACAATTTGCAAAATACGATCATAAAACGGTAGCAAATCTATTAAAAATATTAAGATATAACAAGTGGAAATCTATTGAAATTATGAATAATCGTTTGGCAAGGCTTGAAAAAGTATTTAAACAGGTAAAAACCTACTATGGTTAAAAGATATTATCCAGAAATCCCGAAATATAATCTAATTGAGATAACCAATAAAAAGAATAATTATTGTATCTGTGTTCCCGTCATCAACGAGGGACAAAAGTTTAAAAATTTCCTAGGTAAATTAAAGAAATATTCAAATATAGTTGATATATTAATATTAGATGGTGGAAGTACAGACGATTCCGTAAATTTAAAATTTTTACGAAAAAATAAAGTCTCGGCTCTCTTAGTTCTTAATCAGAGTGGAAAATTAAGCGCACAGCTCAGGATGGGTTACTACTATTCATTGAAACGTAAATACAAGGGAATACTTACAATTGACGGTAATGGAAAAGATGATCCGATTGCAATCCCTCAGTTTATAAAAGAACTTTCGAATGGGTATGATTATCTTCAAGGCTCGAGGTTTTTAAATCAAGGTAAAGGGATTAACACCCCAATTATTAGGTATCTGGCAATAAGACTTTTACATGCACCCATTCTTAGTCTTACTTCAGGTTTTTGGTATACAGATACTACGCCTGGATATCGTGGATATAGTAATAAACTTCTTAATAGCGATAGACTAAAAATTTTTAGAGATATGTTTTATTCGTATGAGCTTTTAGCTTATATATCTGCTCAAGCTCCCAGGTTGGGTTATAAGACCAAAGAGATTCCCATAATCAGAAGTTACCCCAAAACAGGAAGGATTCCAACTAAAATAAAAGGAATTAAAGGTGAAATTGATTTGTTTGTTACATTATTAAAGTCTGTTTTTGGATATTTTAATGCGTAAAATCAATTTTAGTTAAAGCGTTTAAAATATCATAAATATTGTCAATTTTTCCTCCCAATACTAGATAAAGGTTATTAAATACATAATCTTTTTTGAATAAAATTGGTCTTCCATCATCTATTTCGTTTAGAGGTAATAAAGTTTTAACTTCATAGATTGACTTTAAATATTTCGAATCATTAAGTAAAGGTATAAATCTAGATGCATCGGCGATCATAAATTTGTAATTAGATTTAGGTTTTAATTTAGATAACAATTCGTGTGGATTTTTATAGATTTCTTTATCTTCCCATGAATAAAGTGGCGTATACCTGACGTGACTTAGACTATGCCCTTTTAATGCTGGAAATGGCATTGTAGAAAAAAACGGTCCATCCATTACAGTTATTCCCAAATTTATTAATTGATCAGGAACTTTAATTAAAGCAATTTCGGCAACTTCATGTTTTAATTCGATTAATGGCAAAATAGACCGTTTTAATAAAGTATTTATTTGTGAATATGCACAAATAAATAAATATTTAGAGTTGTAAATTTTTCCAGTAGATGTGGTTATATTAAAAACATTGTTTGGACCTTGTTTAAAATTGGTAATCTCAGAATTAAAGATTAGGTCAATGTTTGCATTTATGATTTTATTATATAACATGTCCCTTAAAACTAGGGAATTAAATGCATATTCCCTAACAATAAATACATCTTCTGTCAGGTCTTTATTAAAAAGAGACTTAATGTTTTCTGGAGCGTTCTTGATTGGCGCGTCGATAAGTTTACAAAATTTAAAAAATTGATTTGAGTGAACCTTACTGTTTATTGAAGAAATTGCATAGACTTTTTTAAAACTCTTATCGATTGCTGAATCGAACTCTTTAATAAATTTTGCAGAATTTATTCTTGATCGAATGGCCGTAGTCAAACTTCTGGGATAGTGATACCCATTATGAATTCTGGCCTGATTTGCCAAAGATGCACGTTTAAGAAGGTTGTTTTCTTTTTCAACAATTGCGACCCTTTTTAATTGAGTTTTTAAATATAGAGCAATTAAGCACCCGTAAATTCCACCACCAATAATCAGCGCGTCATATTTTTTCATTCTTCACATGAGATAGTACTTGAATACCATAGCCCGTACAAGAGGATGGTTCAAACTGACTTAGACATCCAAAATTTGCCACTTTTGAATAGTTTGAATTAATCCAATTATAAATATTTTTATAATAGTCCATACCAAAAATACCTATAAAATCGTAATTTGAAACAGTGATTACATCAGGCATTTTTTCCTGAAGATTTTCTATAACTTTATACTCATCCGATGGTGATATGATTCCATTTACATATTGATCATAATAAGTAAGGTTTGGAAGACCAGAAAAATAATTAATAGATGCTTCCATCGGGAAAGCTGTTAAGGTCTTTGCACCCTCTAAGCTGTTTTTTATATAATCCGTAGTTTGCAGCAATATATCATTTGTTGATTTATCTTGAGTAATAAAATTTCCATTATCGGTAATGATAGTTTTATTAAGACCGCTAAACTGTGCTAAATTTAAATATTGAATTTCTTTAACACACAATATAGTTAAAATTACAGTAATGCCCACAACCATTAGATTATTGTTAAGGTGAAACATACCTCTTTTGAAATTTGAGACGGTTAATAAACTTGCTAGTATTGCTATTAGCAAATAAATAAAATCAACAGCACTTACGGCTAATTTATTTCTTAAATTTAAGACCGACTCAAATATAATTATTAAAGCAATAGGCCAGTACCTCGATAAACTTTTTGGAATTAGAAAAATCATTAAAAGTATTGCAATTATTGATAGTAAATATAAAGACTGGTAAAAACCAAACAAATATAATTCTGGTACATAAGTATAATTAAGAATTATTATGAAAAGTAAAGTTATTAAGACTTTTACTGCTTTTGAAATAATAAATTTACCAATTTTATCAAGTGATATGATAAGAAGATAGATTATTACTGAAAAATTAATTATTAAACTTTGAATATACATGCTTACATTGTAAAAAGATCTGTTGTTAAACCAAAAACTTGACGAATAAGAAGGAAGTATGTTGTTTTGCAATGTATCTATGCTTATTTTGTTGAAGTGCATTAGATAAACGAGAAATGGAATAACAGGTATGATTAATCCAAGAACATATTTGAAAATTGTTGACAAAAATGTCTTGTGAAATATCCTAAAATTTAAATGCGTGAAAAAGGTAATCGCAACAAATGAAGCAAGAAAATAGTCCACTTTGGTTATTAGAAGAAGACCCAGAAGTAAACCTACGAAGATACCATTTACGCCCCTTTTTTTATCAATCAAGTGATAAATTAGCATTACAGAAAATAGATTTCCCCATAAAGTGGCATATTTTCCTGGAAGAATCATCGATTGCCATATATATCCAAACATGCTTACTTTCATGTAAATAATGGTTATTAAAACAGATATTAATGGTGGTAAGAACTTTCTAGATACTCTGAAAAATAAAGTTATCGTGATTAAGCTGATGATTATGCTTTCCATAAGAGGTACTGTGATTGAAGTTCCAAAAATAATGTATAGTAATGATTTAAAATATATAGTAAATGGTCCATATAACCAATGAAAATCTTTATATGGTATTTGGTGATTTAATATTCTTATTGGAACAGAAAGTTCTCTTCCCAAGTCTCCAATAAAAAATCCGTAAGATTTAATATGGCTACTTAATTCTCCAATAAAATAAATAAGAACAGCTATAATTGAATACTTATTTAAGAATTTAAAAAAAGAGTCTTTTTTTTTACAATATTTAAAAACCTTTTGGTGGTAGTATTTTGTCTTAAGTAAATGGGAGCATTATGTTTCAGGAGTAAAAATTTCCGATAAGCTGAATTTTGGTTGATGTAAATTGGAATGTTATGTATTAACAGTTTTAGACGGTAATAAAAGGGAAACGCGTGGTTAATAAACTTTAGAGAAATTTGAACTAAATTACTTAATATATACTTTCTGGGACAACATAATAAAGTAAATATCAGTTGGTCAATAATATTTAATTTTGACTTTCTACTAAATAGTAATTTGAACGCATTAAAAGGCCACAACCCTGTGTTTATTTGTCTCTCAATACCAGTTTCTTCTGCAAAATTGTATATAATTGCACGACTACTTACTATTAATTTTGACCCCCACCTTTTAGCTCTGCAAAAGAATTCATAGTCGGAAATATAATGAGGCAATAGTCTGTAATTAAAATTACCAATATTATTAAATGTCTCAACAGGAACTAACGTACCTTTTCCAGGAAGGGTGTCCAACATTCTTATCACACCTTTATTTTTATAAAATCCAATCTTGTCAGAGATGTGGTTAGAAATTCCGTAGATAGCTGAATTTTTCCAGTCTACAACAACTCCAGCATCTATTACTTTAGAATGATCAGAGGCGCTGACGATCAGTGATCCTACGATCGCATTCTCATTTTCACGACTTGCCCTAACTATATTGGTTATATACTTAGGTCCAAAATAACAGTCATTGTTCATTGTTAAGATATAATCAAATATTTCAGATGTCTCCAATGCCTTTTTAACTCCGATATTCATTGATTTGGTCCACCACCAGTCACCAGGTCCTTTAATAATATTGATTTCAGGATAATTGCTTTTTATGAATTTTGAAGTACCGTCTGTTGAACCGTCATCGACAATAATTATCTCAATGTTTTTATAATTCTGTTTGGATAAAGACAATAAACATTTTTTAGTGAAAGATAGTCTATTGTGAACAGGGATAATCACAGATACTTTATTATATTTAATGTTATCTATGGCATATTTATAATTTTCTACATCTAATTTGCCGTTGTTCCCGGGTTTGAGTCCAAAAGATAGAGTGTGGTAATTAGATATCATCCTCAGCTTTTTCTTGGCAATTTTGTTCCAAACTTTATATACTCCTTTAAATTTTGTGTCTACATCATGGAATGCAACAATACCTCCCGGCTTAACCCAGGGAAAAAATAAATCAAAGTCTTTTTTAACGTCTTTATAAATATGAGAACCATCAATGAATAAAAAATCTATTTTTTTGTTCCAACTTTTACCAAATTTGTCAGATAAACCTTGACATATTTCTATTTTATTTAATACTCCTGTTTTGCGTAGATTATGCTTGAACTCATTTAAATAACCTGAGCCCACAAATTGAACACCTTCAGAAAAATCTTCGTTGTTGCCGGAAAAAGTGTCTATAGCATATATTTTTGTATTTTTTTTTGATCCTAAAGCTAAGCATGCTGTTGATTTCCCTTTAAAACTGCCTATTTCAACAATTGTGGAATGATCTTCCAATGTTGAAGAAAGACTCATGAAGGCTCTTTCCTGTCCAGGAACAAGTAATCCTTCGATACCCATTACTTTATTTAGTTCATCTTTCCAACTCTTATAAATACTCATTTGTTTATTGTTTCCCAATTTCCTTCTACATACATAGGACTGTGAGTTTGGTTTGTGGGTTTACCTGTCTTGTAAAAGTCACCATCCTCAACGTTTATAATGCCTCCATCCATCATATAATCCGCTTCTTTATCTTCAACTGTGGCTCTGAAACCTAATTTATACCTACCTTTTGCCAGGGGAAATTTTGAAAATTCAAACACAAACTTACCCTTAGCCTTACAAGTTTTGAGAACCTTGTCGTTAAATGACAAATAAGACAAAAATAAAGGAAGATCCATATCATTCCTCACCGCGAAACCAAAGTCCACATTTTTTTGTTCAGTTCCTGAAGGACAAATATATTTAAATACAAATCTTAATCCGTCCCCACTTTTTAGAAAGCTTGTTTTATTTTTATTGGCATCTTCAACCCAGAATTGGGTAATTCTCAATTTTCCACTTCCCGTTCTAGGTTTGTCTTTCATTTCTTTATCTGGTTCCTCCGGAACATAATTCGACATATATTTGGAGATTATTTTTCGCGGTTTACCAACGGCTACAAGTTTGCCTTCCTCCAGTAATGCAACTCTGTCACACAAGAAATCGACAGCGGAGAGATTATGACTTACAAATACTACAGTGGTACCTTCTTTTCTGGCAATTTCTTGCATTTTTCGTAGTGACTTTCTTTGAAATGATAAATCCCCAACAGCTAAAACTTCATCCAGAAGAAGAATTTCTGGATCCAGATGTGCGGCAACAGAAAAAGCTAATCTGACTTGCATTCCACTGGAATATCTTTTAACGGGGATATCCAAAAACTTGCCTATTTCAGAAAATTGAACAATTGTAGAAAACTTCTTTTCAATCTCTTTTCTGGTCATGCCTAATATGGCGCCATTTAAATATATGTTTTCTCGACCTGTTAACTCAGTATGAAAACCTGTTCCAACCTCAAGCATGGTAGCAATTCGCCCTCTAACTGTCACAGTTCCTTTAGTTGGTGAAACAATTCTTGACAAAATTTTAAGAAGTGTTGATTTGCCTGCTCCATTTCTGCCAATAATCCCCATAACTTCACCTTCTTTGATATCCAAATTTATATTATCGAGTGCCCAGAACTTTTCCTTTTTCTGTTTTTTAAAAATTTTACTTAAAAGCTCTTTTGGAGTTTCTGCAATTAAATCTCTCAGTGTATTATGTTGATAAGCTGAACCTAGCATAAATTCTTTACCTATCTTATTAATACTAATTGCTGGATATTTCATATTATTTTTACAATATATCTACAAATGTATCTTCTTGGGACCTGAAATAATAAAAACCAACTAAAAAAATAATAATTGCAAACAGAAACGAAAAAAGTAAAATATTCCATTCCATTGGTCTTGTTCCAAAAAATGCCGATCTGGATACCTCAATCGCTTCAGCAATTGGATTAAAAATTCTTATAATTGCCGAGCTTCCACCGAACATACTGGTTGGGTAAATAACAGGGGTTGCAAACATGCCTATTTGAATAAAAAAAGGTAGAATATACCTGATATCCCTAAATCTGGCATTAATAGGAGCTAAAAACATTCCCGCACCCAAAGATGTAATAAGTATCAAAAGTAGAAGAAAAGGTAATAACAGTATTGTTGATAACATAGGTGTTACTTTATAATAAAAAAGTAGACAAAAAAGAAGGACTATGGTTGGTATTAAATCAACAATATGTGCAAAAGTTGAGGAGATAGGAGCCATAATTCTGGGAAAATAAACCTTTTTAAGTATGTTCTCATTTGAAGTTAAACTGTTGGCTGAGCTATTGATTGTTGCAGAAAAGAAATTCCAAAACATAAGTCCTATAAAAACAAATATTGGGTATGGTATTTTATCTGAGGGAATACTTGCGAAATTTCCAAATATGATAGTAAAGACCACGGTTGAAACAAGAGGTTGAAGAATTATCCAAAGAATCCCCAAGACTGTTTGTTTATACCTAACTTTTATGTCTCTCCAAGTAAGATAATAAAATAAATCTATACTTTCACTTATTTCCTTCCAGTTTATATGAAATGGGTTACTTTTAGGTTTAATAATAATTATATTTTTTGTTTTAGCCATAATCGATGATCGGAAGTGATTTTATAATATTTTAAACTTCTTTGACAGGGTCATGATATTAATTTTGTTATATAATCAATATCAAATGATGTTATTCCCAAATTATTTAACTTTCTCCGACGGTGCAAAATTTGCATTAATCGCTAGAAATATTACAATTGGAAATGGATTTACAACTAATTTTTCATTTTGGGGCACCAGTTTATTTTCCACTGACGGAATCCCTGCATTGATTCCTTATTTATTAAGTCTATTTATGAAGATATTTAATGTTAATAATTTTGCAGTAATTGCATTTTCTTTTACTTTTTATATGCTATTAATTGTTGGTACATATCTTCTTGGAAAGAAACTATTTAACAATTTAACGGGGCTTTTGTCTGCATTGGCATTGGTTACGAATATTAATTATTTGGATTATGCAACCAGTGGAGCTTCAGAAACTCTTTTTGCTTTTGAAATTGTTTTTGCGCTTTTTTTTCTTAGTTTCAAAAAGTTATGGGTTAATGGATTTGGCTTTCTGACTTTGGGGTTAATGTATTTCAGCAAACCTCAAGCATTTATTTTTATGGCTGGAATATTTCTTTTTTGGTTAGTAAATAAATTTGGATTTAAAAAGGGATTTATTTCATTCTTTGGCTTTGGAATTATAGGGATAATAGTTGATAAATATATAATCTATCCCTTATCTTTTAGATATCCATTGACTCCAGTCTTTATCCGGGGTCTTCAGTCAATACTTACTTATTCAAGTTTTAGTGCTATTTCGGATGGATTACGAGGGGCTACAAATACTACATTATCAATGTCAGATGTGATAAAAAAAGTTTTTTACAATCTTTACAATTTCTATAAAGCACTACCAGCAATTGGTAACCCTTATTTGTGGGCATTATTCTTTGTTGGACTTTTTGTTAAATCAAAAAATAAAATGCAATTCACTTTTAAAGTTTCAAGTATATTTATGGTTATTACGACATTTTTAGTTACAGCACTTACAATTCCATTTTACAGATATCTCCACCCGGTAATTCCCTTGGTTTATATAATTGCCGTTGCAACATTGGTAAATATCATTGAATCATTGTCTATTAAAAAATTTGCAACAATTATTTCAACGTTCTTGCTTTTGATTTTTACAGTCGGTCAAACGTTAGGACATTATATTCTTGATTCCAGATTTGAAGCCAAAAGAATCAATTCAGATAAACCACCAGTTTACGCAGCTCTCTCCTTTAAACTGAAAGAAATTACTGATCCTGACGATTTGATTTTAACCAACTTGGATACTTGGGGAAGTTGGTATGGCGAACGGAAAACAGTTTGGTTCCCATTAACCCCACAGATGTTTTTGGATTCAAAACACGACTTTGATGTTATATATTTAACGTCCTATAAAATAGATGATGAGAATTATTATATGGGTAAAGAGTGGCGTGAGATTTTTGAAAATCCCAAGGCACAAAAAATATTAATCAATTATGAACTTGTAGGAGAATACACTTTCCAAGCTTCAGAAAACCATGAGAAAGAAAATGCCAGAGCTATTCTTTTACGTAAAAAATAAGTAGAATAGAAGTCAGTGAAAGCATACTACCTTAAAGCTAAAAATCTCGTTCTTTCATCTACCGCCAAAGACACATATATTTTGTTTGGTGGAAATGTGCTTTCAGCTTTTTTGGGATTTGTTTACACGCTTCTAGTTGCCAGATCACTATCTGTTTCAGATTTTGGTATTTTTTCTGCGGCTGTAAATTTGGTGATTATACTTACTTCATTAACTGATTTGGGTATATCAACAGGTGTTACTAGTTTTATTGCAGAACATGAATCAAAAAATGAAAAAATAAGTGTTTTAAAATATATAAAAACTGGCACAATTATTCGGTTGGGAGTAACTTTCTTGGTAGTTTTACCGGTCTTGTTATATCCTAAGTTTGTTGCAGATAAATTATTGGCCGGAGGAGCGGCTTCTGTTTCTATCTGGACAGCCTTGGTTACACTTTCATTGGCTATACCGATGCTTTTCCCGTTCATTCTTCAGGCTAAAAAGCAATTTGTAAGATCCATAATGGCTGATAACGCCCTTTTCTTTAGCAGGTTGATATTCGCGTTAATATTTATGTATCTTTTTACATTGACCACTAATTCATCAATGTTGTCCTACGTTCTGGGTGGCTTCGTTGGGACTGTCTGCTGTTTTGTTTTTATTAAACCAAGTTTTTTTAAAGTAAAAATAGAACCGGAAATATACACAAAATTACTTAAATTCTCGGGCTGGTTGGGTGTTAATCGTATAATTTCATCAATCTCTGGAAGACTAGATATTCAAATGCTGGCAATTTTAGCTGGTGCATCTGCAACAGGACTTTATTCAATACCCTCAAGACTTGCAGGTTTTGTAGTTGTCTTAACTTCGAGTTTTTCAGGTGTATTAGCACCGCGCTTTGCCGGATTTCAAAATAAAGATTTAGAAAGAAAATATTTAGTAAAAGCCACATTGGCTTTAATTCCTATAATAGCTGGACTTATATTGTGGATTATTATAGCTAGGCCGTTTATTTTGATTTTATTTGGAGAAAAATATCTGGAAGCTGTGCCAATTTTTCAAGCCTTAACTGCATCAATGATACCTTTTGTACTAACCGCTCCTTCGGTTACCGCAATTATTTATTCGATGAAAAAAACAGTTTTTATAGGTGCATATAGTTTTTTTCAATTAGCGGCAATATTTCTTTTAAATTTAGTTTTTATTCCCAAATATGGTCCAATTGGTCCGACACTTACATTTGGCATAACAAATACTATTTTGGCTTTATATACTTGGTTCATAGTCATAAACCATTATTGGATTAAAAAAACATAACTTAAAAACATACTTATTGTTTAAAGTAGCTTTCCAGCCACAATTCAAACATCAATAAATTCCACTTTTTAGGTTCGGTGTCAATTACTATTTTTTCAGGATTTATAAAGTTATTTATTAATGACTTTTTGGATATCACTTTACTTTCAAAATACTTATTCAGATTACCTTTGAACCACTCCTCTAAAGGAATTGTAAAACCTACCTTTGGTCTATACAGATTTTCCTTTGGAACTATATTTTCCAATGCCTTTTTAAATATGTATTTAGTTTCACTACCACGAATCTTTAAATTAAAAGGTATTTTACAGGCCAACTCAACCATTTTTTGATCTAAAAGAGGAGATCTTGCTTCTAAGGAATATCGCATGCTGGCAATATCCATTTTAGTAAGAAGTTGATCTGGCAGAAAATACATCAGATCAAATTTTAATCCTGCATCTTTAATATCTTTGCCATGGAAATTTTTAAAAGTATTTCTAACATATTTATATAAATTATTAGAAGACATAGTTTTATTTAAATCCCCCTTTGACATACTTAGAATCTCCGGGAGTGAAAATACGTGATTATAAGATGCAAAGCGTTCAAATAGAGGCAATTTTGATTTATCCAAGAATTTACTGACCTTTTTAATTTTCAAAGCACTTAATGGGCGTAATGTTGAAATCCATTTTGCATAATCCACATCACGTTTTAATCTAAGGTACCTGTTTGGGTAACCTGCAAAGTTTTCATCTCCACCGTCTCCGTTAAGAATTACTTTGACATACTTACTGGCTTCTTTTGAAATCAGGAATGAGACAATTGCACTATTGTCTGAAAAAGGTTCCTCATATTGATAGGCAATCTCCGGAAGTTTTAAAACTGAAGTGGGTTTGGCTAGGATTTCTGTATGATCCGTCTTGTATTTTTTGACGATCAAATCTGCATATTTTTTTTCACTATATTTTTGGTTTTCAAAAATTACTGTAAAGGTTTTGATTTTTTCTTTGGAATTAAGTGCCATCATTGCAACCACAGCGCTGCTGTCTACTCCTCCCGATAAAAATGCCCCCAATGGTACATCTGAAATCATCCGCAATTTTGTAGATTCCTCCAATGTCTCTAAAATTTTAGTTGACCATTGTTTTTGGGTCAGATTTAATTTTTGTCTGTATCTGGGTTTCCAGTAGCATTTTTTAATAAATGATTTTCTTGGAATATTTATCTGAATAAAATGACCTGGTTCAAGTTTTTTAACATTATCAAATCCCGTTAGTGGAGCTGGCACATATCCGTATAAAAAATATTTCTGAATAGCAAGCTGGTCAGGGGTAACTTTAACCTCAGGTTGTGTCAGGATTGCCTTCAATTCTGAAGCAAAAATAAAAACACTGCTGTTAAAAAAATACTTAAGAGGTTTTTTACCTAGTCTGTCGCGTGCTAAAAACAAAGTTTTATCGTGAGTATCGTAGATAGCAAAGGCAAACATTCCTCGTAAATATTTTAAACATCTGGATTTGTATTTATGGTAAAGAGCCAGGATTACTTCAGTGTCGGAAGTCGAATTAAAATGGAACCCTTCTCGCATAAGTTTTTCCCTCTCTGTCTTAAAGTTATATATTTCATTATTTGAGACCAATATATAACGATTAAGGTATGTCATGGGTTGATTGCTGTTTTTAGAAAGATCTATTATTGCAAGACGGTTGTGACCAAAACCTAATTTTTTATCATCGGATATATAAAAACCTGTTGAATCGGGACCCCGGTGCTCCAATTTGGAAGTCATCCTACTCAGCTGATAATGAGTCACCTCCTGATTATTAAAGTATACTTTACCTGAAATTCCACACATATTTTTAAGCCAACATGTGTAATTTAAACTTTTTGATTGTAAAATAAAAGTAGATGAAAATATCAGGACATACACTTTTTAAAAATGAAGAGAAGTGGTTGTGGTTTGCCGTTTCTTCAGTGATAAATTATGTGGATAAACTCTTACTTTGGGATACCGGAAGTACGGATAATTCCTGGAAGATTGCCCAAGAGTTAAAGGAATTATATCCGGATAAAATTAGTTTAAGACAATACGGTGAAGTTACCACAGAAACTTTCTCTAAAGCCCGTCAGGAGATGCTTGACGAAACTGATTCTGAATGGTTTCTGGTTGTCGATGGGGATGAGATCTGGTGGGAAGAAAGTATAGCAAAAGTAACTGCATCAATTAAAAAAGGATTGGCAAATAAATCAGAATCAGTTGTAGTTCCAACAATTAATTTGATAGGAGATATCTTCCATTTTCAGGAGAAAGAAGCCGGCAGGTATAGATTTGGCAAGCTGTTTGGTCATTACAATTTACGAGCAGTTAAGAAAGACATTCCTGGGCTTCACTCAGAAGGAGTACATGGTATCTGGGGTTGGGCTGATGAAAACAACAATCAAATTCAGAACAGAAATACATTTAATTTTATAGAAACTCCGTATTTGCATACAACCTTTTTACCAAGAGGGGAGAGTAGGGAAGCTGATCTTAAAGTGCCTAAAAGAGGTAAAAAATTGAAATATGAATTAGGAGAGACATTACCTTTAGATTATTATTTTCCGGAAGTGTTGTTTAAAGCAAAACCAGAATTTATTCCCTCTCCATGGCAATCTAGAACTACTGATTATAAAATTAGATCAATATTGGAGTTGCCGCTTAAAAAAATCAAAAGGAGGATCTTAAATGACAGGATTGGTTACTAAAGCCTGTTATATTCTGTTTGGTACTCACCCACTTTTTGTAAGTTTAATATATTTTTTATTTTTAAGCGGCATTTTTATTATTGCAAAAAAAATTAAACACAAGGAAATATTTTTGTTCATCGTCTCAATTCTTCCTGCCGTCCTTTTTGCTTTAAGGTTAATACTAAACGATTTCTTTTTATCAGACGATTTTGATCATTTTGTTTTGGTTACGAAATATTCATACCTTGAAATACTAATTAAGGGTTTTTTGGCAGACAATCTTTGGGCATTTCATAGGCTGTTTACAGCTTTTTTGGCATTTAAGTTTGTTTTTTCTATTTTCGGCGCAAATTATTATGTTTTTGTAGTGGTGAACCTGTTATTGCACATAGTCAATTCGTATCTTTTATTCGTACTTTTAAAGAAGTTTATTAAAGATATTTATATTGTATTTGTTTCTATATTTATCTACAGCACCTTTTATTTAACATGGATTTCCAATATTCATGAACTCTTAGCTGCATTTTTCTTTTTAAGCACCACACTTATCGCTTTCAAAATACTATTTGAGAAAGGGAAAAATAATAAAAGATTGCAATTATTATCACTAGTTACTTATATACTTGGAATTTATTCGAAAGAGATTGTCTTTATTTTCCCTTTTTGTTTCTCATTATTATTAATCTTTTACAACAACTACCGAAAAAAAATTAATATTATCCAATCAATATTAAGCCTCAAAGCGTATTTCGTTATCTCATTTATTTACTTAGCTGTGTTTGTGTACGATTTTGGAAAATTTTCAAATTTTGAATCAAATTCAGGTTATGATACTGTATTTAAGTTTTCAAATGTTATTGATCATCTTGTCTTTTATATAAATGACCGCCTTCCTATATTTTCCGGAACAATTGGGTTAGTTATCTTTATACTTTTAATACTTTTTTTTGATATATACCGCAAAAAAGCTATACTGACACCTCTTTTTTTATCATTTTTAGCTCTTATATTTCCGGTTTTGTTTTTGAGTAAGGCCACTGCGTACTATGGATTCCTTCCCTTTATATTCATCATTATTGGTACTGCAGTGATATTTGAAACATCAAAGTTAAAAAATATTATATTTGTTATCTTTGCTTCCATGTCTCTAGTGTTTGTATTTAGACATAATATTCCAACTCAGGAAAATTGCTTTTTGATTCAATATCCCAGAATTCACCCAAGAAAGCAAGCAGTTGAAGATCTACTTAAAGGCAGTCCAAACCAAAGCGATGAAGCCCGTTGGGTAAAAGAAAACAATTATTTAAAATATTTTAATCAATCTAAATGAGAAAGATTTATAACACCAACTTGTTATTTTTACTGGTTATTATATTTGTAAGTTTTGGTCATTTGTTGTTTTCAATAAGAACTGATAATTATTTTTCGGTAGACGACTTTGTAGTTCTAGCATATTTTAAAGATCATCAATTATTAGATATCTTTCTTGAATTTTTAATAAATGGAGATGTCTTCGGATTTAGGAAAGTTACCGGGTATTTAATTTTCGGATCAGTTTTTAAAATCTTTGGTACCAATCAAAATATTTTTAACTTCTTGTTATTTTTACTACACACCTCAAATTTAATTCTTTTATATTTTATTTGTCTAAAACTTACTAAAAACAAATTTGGCTCATTTTTTGTTTCTCTCATCTACAATAAATACTATTTATTTTATTATTCCAATCTACATGAGTATGCAGTAGTCTTGTTTTCTCTATTAACCATACTTTTATTTCTCGTAGATGCTAAGAAATGGTTTTATCTGTATCTTTTCACCTTTATCACCGCTTTACTTTCTAAAGAAACAGCTTTCAGTTTACCTTTTGTACTTTTTGCTCTTTCCTGGATTGTAAAAACAGACAGAAAGAAAATATATCCAATGATCCTTATATCACTTCTTTTTATTTGTTATCAATTTTACACAGTACTTTTCGGAGGAGTAATAAATGTGAATAATTCGTATATGATGAGCTTTTATTTAAAAGATATTTTAAGAAATTTCTTTTCGCTTATTGATTATAAATTGTTAATTTTGTTTCTGGCTTTACCAATATTTTTCAAAAAGTACAATCATATTCTACTATTATTTGTCTGCTTAATTACAGTTATTCCTGCCAGCTTACTTGTTAACAGAAATGAATCGTATTATGTCTATTTGCCTATGGCATTTCTTTTGATTTATCTAAGTTTATTTCTTCCCAAACTTTCCATTAAATCATTTTTATTATATCTATTGGTTTTTTATATTTTTGGTGGACGATCAGTTCTGCCTAAAATTGCCAGACAAAACTTCCCTAATTGGCAAAAAGTATCAATGGGGAATGTTTTAAAAAGAATTGAAGAACACGATATATCCGATAAGGAAATTTATATTGGCGATATCCAATTGGAAAGGGATGCTAGACTGATGCTGGAAAGCGGGACCACAGATCTTTTTTTACCTAGAAATATTGGCCAAAAGTATGATTTCATTTATAATGAAATTAGGCAAACTGTACTGGTTCAGAATAGGTAATATGAAAATAAAAAACCGGATATGGTTATTGGAGCAATTGATGTACTGAGATATTTATTTATGCAAAAAAAAGGTTGGAGAACTCATTCTAGATGAGATAATCCTTAGTTAAGACCGTCCATTACGATCGGTGGTCGCTAAGGCATCCAACCAAAGTTATAATAATAAAATACGATGAATTTGTCAATTTTAAACCTACAATTTACAGCTTGGCCGGAAATGCTAGCCTGGCCTTACCTTATCTTGAAAGGTTGGCTACCTTACCGCGATATCGCAATTGCCCACACTCCACTAATGCTTTTGGTTTTAACGGCTTTTTATAAAATCTTTGGAGTAGGAATACTTCAACTTAAAGTTTTTACCTGGTTGCTTATGGCTTTTAATACACTTTTAACTTTTTGGGTAGCAAAAAAGGTTTTTAACAAAAAAACTGCTCTACTGGCAGCAATTTTATATTTACCGCTATCTATTTACTATAAAGCAAACGGACTTTGGTTTGACTTGGCATTGGTACCTTTTGCTCTTCTTTTATACTATTTTGTAACAAAAAATAAATTTATAGCCTCAGGAGTAGTTTATGCACTGGGCATTTTAACTAAACAGACATTCATTTATTTTGCTCTGGCAGTTGTCACAAATTTAATCCAAAAAGAAAGAAAAGATAGTCTGGAAATACCCAAAAAAACTATTGAAAAAATCAGAAAATTTATCTTTGGAGCAGTTCTGGCATTTTTACTACCTATAATAGTTATGTTTTTTATAGGTATCCTTGATGATTTCTATTTCTGGGCAGTTAACTTCGGAATTCTATACCTACCAAGTGTTTCCGGTCAGATTAAATTTCCGGATTTTGGATCGTTTATCGTGGCTATTGTTCCATTTACGATTCTATTTTTTGATTTAAGTTTTTTACCGTGGGTGATTGCCGGATTAATGGGAGTTTATCCGAGGTGGGAATTGTTTCATTTTCAACCTGCATTACCGTTTCTGGCGATAGTAATAAGTAAGATTTACTTCGCAAAGAAAAACAGATTATTGGTTTATGGATACCTCTTAATTACCATTCTTCTAGTTACCCGTGGTATTTATAGGGAAGTCAAAAGTAGTACGCGTTTCTATGAACAGGATGTTGTAAATGTATCGGATGAAGTTAAAAACCATAACGCAAAAGAAATTTATGTAGTTAATTACTGGGACAATATTTACAGCCTAAGCGGTACTGTACCTGTAACCAAACCACTCATACCGTATATACCTTGGTATCTTGACTTAGGTGGTGCCAGGGAAAGCATTATGATCAACCTTAAAGAGAACTTTCCTGACGCACTGGTTGTTAAAGACAGACAGAACTTGAGTTGGTCTGAACTTGAAGACTTCTTAATAAAATACTATCAGTGTAGGTTGGTAGAAAATGAAGTAGAACTTTGTTTAAAAAATAAATGAAGATAGCATTTTTAAATATTTATTGCGGTGTAATTAATCGAGGTGGAGAAACTTTTACCAAAGAACTTGCAGGAAATCTATCAGGAAATAATGAGGTAACTGTCTTCCAGACAGGAAAATCTCAAGGAGATGAAAAATACCAAGTCGTTGAAATACCAGTTAATTGGAATTGGAAGAAAAAGAGCGGTGAGGGAACTTTTATTTCTAAATTGTTTCTTGACTACTGGAACTTACAAATATTTTTATTCACTTTTAGGTCATTACCTTTAATCTTTAAAAGAAGATTTGATGTGGTGATCCCTGTCAACGGCGGATGGATGCCTGCAATATTAAGAATAGCCACTTGGTTAACCGCATCGAAGCTGGTAATAACAGGTCAGTCGGGTATAGGCTGGGATGACAAAAATAATATCTGGTGCTTTCCAGATGCATTTGTGGCATTATCCAGCAGCGCACTTGTGTGGGCTAAAAAAGTAAATCCGTTTGTTAAGTATGTTTATATTCCAAACGGAACAAATCTGAATACTTTCAATCCCGTTGGGGAAAAATTTAGAATAAATTTAAAAAGTCCGATAATATTTTGTGACAGTGCCTTCACCAGTCAGAAACGAATCGACTTAGTAATTGAGGCTGTTTCAAAAATTAAGGACACAAGCCTTTTGGTAGCTGGCGGTTCGGGTGACCTGAAAGAATATTTAGAAAAAATAGGTAAAGAAAAATTGGGGGAACGGTTTAAATTAATAAGTGTCGAATATTCTCAAATTAATAAAATTTTAAGAAGCGTCAATGTCTTTACACTGGCCTCGACCCCCACTGAAGCATTTGGGATATCAATCATTCAAGCATTAGCAACTAATATTCCTGCAGTAGTGAATGATGATCCCATCAGGCGCGAAATATTGGGAGATGCTGGACTATTTATCGATCCGACTGATTCGGAAAGCTATACCAAAGCTCTTATTAAAGCACTTTCAACAGATTGGGGAAATTTACCCAGAATACAGGCTGAGAGATTCTCCTGGGATATAATTGGTAAACAATATGAAAAACTTCTTACTACTCTCTAGTATCATACTAATTTCATTAGCGGTTAGATTATATAATTTTGAGAATAGACTGACTTATGGTCCCGAACAGGCAAGGAGTCTGGTTGTTTCCGCCAGGTACATCAAAGAAAAGCCTTCACTTCTGGGTCAGGAATACTTCAGAGTTAATTCCCAAGGACATAAACTTTTTACCAGTGCTCTTTTTAATTATTCTCTGGTTCCTCTACTTTTAATTTTTAATTATCAGGTAATTCCAATCACCTACTTCTTTGTTATTTTAAATGTGATAACAGGTTTAGTAGTATATTTTTTGGTTAAAAAGATGTTAGGTTATAATGCAGGACTTCTTTCCTTAATACTTTATTTATTCAATAGTTACATGATTTATCACTCGATGTTTATCTGGGTTTTAAACTATATGCCTTTAATTGGCATTCTTTCCCTTTATCTTTGTTGGAAAATATATAAAAAGAAATATTTTAACTGGAGTATATTTTTTCTTGGAATTCTGTCGGGTATTGGGTTTGGCTTTGAATATTTATACTTACTGGCAATTATTCCGATTATGTTTGTTTTATTCAAATACTCAAAAAACAAAATAAAAGACTTTAGCATTTTGATAATCGGGGGTTTGATAGGTGACGCCCCTCAAATCCTATTTGATCTAAAGCACAATTTCTACCATTTAAGAACTCTAT
>CAZIPM010000002.1:0-41132 GCA_964541395.1 uncultured Gammaproteobacteria bacterium
AGTGTTTTACGTAAATACCTCTTGTTTTAAGGCATTGTTGTGTTGTTATTGTGTATCATATGTTTGCGAAGTGAACAAAAATCATGATTGAAAAAAATGTATTAGGCGAATCCCGCCAGGGCGAGCGAGGAAACCCGAGCAATTTCGTTTCGAATTTGTTCGTAAGTGTTCACCGAGCTTGGCCAGTTAACTCAAGTTCTTGCTCGCTTCACTAAGGAAATTGGATATTTTCTTGTATTGCTAAATAGCAGGATATGTTACTAGTTACAACGGCTTGGTCATTTTTTATTAGTCCTCCATTTTGTGTTAAACCTCCCATATGCTTTAGGACGATCGTGTGTTTTTTATTTCCTTGAATATTGAAAATGTAATACCATGCTCCATTTTTATCTTGAAACCATTTTTCATTCAGACCTCCCCAATTCAGATATGCATTGCCCACCCCACTTTTAAATGGCGAAGCAGTTGAAAGTGCATTTACAATAGATCGGCAAGATGTTATATCAGGAGTACCGGATGCAGACCAATTGATGGCAGTATCAGCAGTTTGCAGATGATTTACGGATCGATAGGGGAATTGTGCATACGGAAAAGGATCGCTCGTCATATAGCGAATAGTATAGTTGGGAATTTCCGACATATTTCTGGTAAATTGCACAATACCCGTCTCTTTTACCGCATTAGGTACAGGATCCTTGGTATTGGTCACATTTCCATTCAGTGTATTTATCTAATGCAATAGATGCATTTGGTGGAGCGTTACCGTCATTATAAAAGGCTATCCAATCGTTTATTTTCGGCTGATCATAATTATAAAAACCAAATATTGTATCCTGGAATAAAACGGCATCAGTTAACGGATTGGCTATCGCAGGAACAGACGTTCCACAAAATGCTATTTGTTGTATGGATTCAGGTATACCTTCATTTCTTGTGTATTTCTTTGTCCATGTGTCAAAAAAACTTTTACATTCAGTAGACTTAGTATTACGGGGGTAACAACAACTGAGAGCTTGTGACATGAATTCTTTTGCAGGTGGTGCAAACTGTGCATCTACTGAGTAACTATTCATTATATTAAGACTTGTAGACCGGAAAGCCAATGGTCCATAGTTTGCTCCATAATAACAACCGGTATTGGGTTTACAACTCAATCCTATATCCACAGATAGACCTGTAGGCATTGAGTTACTTCTCACTACACAGTTTGTACCAAATACAGGATGTTTGGTTCCAAACCAAAAACAACTGTTTGATTCACAGGACGATTTACTGGTATTCGAAGCACAGGTTGTATTTTGTTGGATTAATTTATTTACATCATAACCCGCACACCACTTCTGACATCCTACAGTATCTATGTTGGGAAAATTTCGCACATTGTTTTTGTAATAATAGTCATACGACATATTTATAAATCCTTCATATGATTGTGCATTTAGCGGGATATCATATTCATCAGCAAGTCCTCCGAAACTGTGCGCGAATTCATGAATGAATATATTAACCAAACCGCTGGAACGATTTGAAGTATTCAACGCAAACAAGCTGGGAGTAGCATATGAGTCTCCAGGCTTACCGTCTATAACAAGCAATATTTTATCCGGTTTATATGCTTTATAAGCATCGAATATTTTCGCACCGTCACAAGTAAACCACTCTGATGGCCTCCCTGGAGGTGGATTTGGCTGGATTTCAGTTACACAGTTAAATTTCGATTCATCCAAATTTTTATTTATGAAGCTTATGTTAAATTTTTGTTTATATAGAGAAAACGGTTCAGTTTGAAATAGACCAGCATGATCATTAGATATACCTTTAAAATACACCTGTTGTAAAATTTCCTTGAAATTTGAAATATTTGTAAAATTTACAGGGATTGCTACAATATCCAGTTTAGTTCCCTGATCTCCAGATTTTTGTAAATACACCTGATTACCGTTAGAATTTGATTCTGCATTGACATTCCCGATAGTTTTAAGAGTCGTTATATATACTGTAAGTGATAAAGAAAATATTCCCAAAACGAGTAAAAAAATGATTGTAAGTGGATTTTTCATAACTAAATATGAATATAAAGGGATATTTATTATATGTCAATTCGTAACTAATTTAACCTAAACTCGTATTTATATTTACTCTTTTGGGGTTGTACCAAAAATTGTAATGACAGTTCCGGGATTCTCCTCAGTTGCATAAGTTGTGTTTTTTTCAGACACAGGTTCAGCCCAGGCATATAATTTACCCGCGTTTTCCGGACTTATATTCACACAACCGTGACTCATGGGATGACCAAAGTTATTATGCCAATATGCCCCATGAAGTCCGTATCCCTGAATTTTAGGGTGTTGTTCGTTGTAAAAATACATTGTATATGGCACATTGGGAAGGTTATAGTAAGTTTTAGTACCCGGTTTACCTCCTTTCATTCTGGTGTATCTAAGTTTAATCCAAATACTGTAAGTCCCGGTTGGGGTATAGCTCCATTTTCCAGAAGAAACAGGGAAACTCATAACTAATTGGTCATTTTGATATGCAGACAGTGATTGATTGGTTAAATCAACGTCAATTCTTTTGTTTGAACCCGAAGTTCCAGCCAAAACTTTTTCAGAGGTTTCATTGTTCGCAAGGATTGGCGGAACGGCTACTGCTTGTCCCATAAATTCGGCTTTGGTAACATCAGAGTCGTAAATACCGCTTAAATCTTCTATGCAGCTTTCTGAATTTGCACAAAAAGGTACAGAAAAGGATTTTATGATTATGAAAAGACTTAATAAACCAATTCCTAAAATCACCACCACGAAACCAAATATATTAAATTTATGAGTTTTTTTCATATATCCACGTTAAGGATAATCAATCTAATCGGTGTAGTAAATAGTTACCTTTATAACTTTTTCAATTCAAATTCGTCAGAGTAGATTAAGGTATTGAGGCTGGAAACCGTCATACGTATCTGAGCGGTTACTGCACCAAGTGGTGCTACGTAATTCCTAGAAAATTGATCCCAACCTGCTGTTGCAACTGTATAAGTTTTTACTGTTTTAGTGCTAAGTGCAGATCCACTACTATTTAACCATCGAAGTTGTAATTTATATGAAAAAGTATCTGAGGTGGACGGAATATTGGTCCAGCCGTTAAAACCGTAAGTAGATCCTTCTGTAATACCATCCACATTTTGTAGGATTGTATACCCGTTATTTGTTGTAGATGAATGGCGACCGCTAAACGAACCTGTTTTGAAAAGTGTGGAAGATCTTGTAAAAAAGCTTTTTGATGTCCAGTTATCCGGTCTGTTGTCACCATTTGCGTCCAGCTCGAATCCAGAATTCAAAAGTAAATTAATTTGTGCAGTAGGTGTTGCAGTTGGGGAAGTAGTTGGTGTTGCCGTGGGAGTAGCTGATGGATCAACAGTAGGTGTTGCAGAAGCAGTTGCTGTTGGGGTGCTACTTGATGGTGTAGATAAGCTTATTTCATAAATCTTTCCGTCATTTTCATTAGGATCAGAATTATTATCTACTCCTCTGGCTACTATATACAAATTATTGACAGTAGTATTAATACTACCCGGACCATATGCCAAACCGGCTGTAGATCTTGCACCAAGAAATGAGATATCAATTTCGTTTAAAAGAGTTCCCGTCAATGAAGTTTCAGATATTTTATTTATCGCCTTTCCTCCATTATTACTTACTATGTAAAGTGTATTTTTATCAGTGTTGTATTCAATACCTTCTGGGTCAGGTTGCCCCATGGCTAAAGTATCAAAATGGGTAACTATATCATCACCTGCAGGTGTAACGCCGTCAAATACCCCGTTTGGTCCCGGTTTAATCACAAATACTTCAGCATTAACTCCATCCGTTAGATAAATTGTATTATTAAAAAAAGTCAAACCTTCGGGATCTGTATTTCCAAAAGCCGAAGTACTAAAAGAAGTAAAAGAGTCGTCGGATGTTCCTATAATTAGATCGCTGCCTGGATTGACATCATAAACTATTTTTTTATTGTCGTCCGAAACAAAGTAATGTTTATTATTTCGATTATAACCGATATCTGTCGGTTCATTTGAAAAAACTGTAGTTGTATGAGTCTTGAGTAAACTTCCGTCAGGTCGCATTTCAAAAGTATTTTTACCTGTAAAGAATGCAGGCATCTCATCCACTTCACCGTCAACTACCACAAAAGTGTTACTTGGTTTTTTGTAGGTTATACCTGAAGGGTCAGGACTGTTAGGAGACCAGAGTGAGGTATCTATTGTTCTGACCAACGTTGCCTGAATACTTGCGGCTTTAACATAATTATCTTGTTTATTCAAAAAAAGAAATGAGAATATTATTAAAAATATTATGCTAAATACCGAGGTATATTTTGCAGATCTATTTAATTTCATAAAATCAAAACTATAATATTGTACATTATTAAATCAACTGGGTAAACTGGTTTATTATTGGATGATTAAAAATTATAAAATTAGATTATAATTCCAAAATAATGACGATCGATTGTAGATTAGGTTACGGGGAAACTGATTATTGCGGCGACCAATACAAATTTGGATGTCGTATAAGACCTAAAGAAATGCTTCCTTCATCTGAAGCAGAAATTCCGGAAAATTATGCGGGTCAACCCAGACAAATGGGAAAGCGGGTTAAGAAATCACCGGATGAAGGTATTACTAAAGTGATTGATTCCCCCAAAGATCTTTAAGAATTTGGCAGGGTTTGACTATTTTTGGATCCATAATTTTATAGAAAGCATTCTTACCACTTCTTCTGACTTTTACCAGTTTTAGGTGTCTTAAAATTGAAAGGTGTTGAGAGGTGTTCGCTTTTCTGATTCCAATAAGTTTTGATAATTTATCAACTGCAACTTCGTGATTTTTAATTATATTTAATATTTCCAATCGTATGGGGTTAGCCATCAGTTTATATATCTGGGCATTTCTTTCGTAGACTTCCTTGGGAAATGGAGATTTGATTTGTGAATTCATTTTTTTTAACTATCAATTATAATATTATACTTATCTAAATTGAGAACACAAATTTTATAAGGATCTTGTCAAAGCCACCTTCAAAACATCTTCTATCCTATCGGCAAAAATAAACTTAACATCTTTTTGAACATTGGCCGGAACATCTTCCATATCTTTTTTGTTATCTTTAGGTAAAACGATAGTCTTTAAGCCGGCACGGTGTCCAGCAATGGTTTTTTCTTTGACGCCTCCTATTTCAGTAACACGGCCTCTTAGGGTTATCTCCCCGGTCATCCCTACTGTCTTTTTTGTTGCAATATTGGTAACAGCAGATACTAATGCCGTAGTAATTGCTGTTCCCGCAGAAGGTCCGTCTTTGGGTACCGCTCCTTCGGGTACGTGGATATGAACATCCGTTTTGGCAGCAAAGTTGGGTTTTAGGCCTAACAATTTATAGTGAGATCTGACCCAGGTAAAAGCAGCTTGTGCAGACTCTTTCATGACATCACCCAGTTGACCTGTTAATGTCAATTTTCCACGGCCGGGCATTAGTGATACTTCAATGAATAATATTTCTCCTCCAGCGGAGGTAACTGCCAGCCCTGTTGACATACCTATTTCATCCCTTTTTTCAGCTAAGTTAGCGGAATATCTTTGAGGACCCAAAAATTTATGGATGTGTGTGGATTTGATCTTTTCGGGATACTTTTTCTTCTCGGCCACCAATCTGGCAATTTTCCTACAGACTGTAGCCAAACTTCTCTCCAGGTTTCTAACTCCAGCTTCTCTTGTATAGCGACTGACTATTTCTTTAATGGCAAGGTCGGATATTTCAATTTTAATATCTCCCAAACCATGAAGTTTCAACTGTCTGGGCCATAGAAACTTTTTGGCAATGAAAAATCTTTCATCCTCTGTATACCCTGCAAATTTAATAACTTCCATTCTGTCTCTTAAAGCTGCAGGTATGTCTTCAATCACATTTCCTGTTGTTATAAACATCACCCGGGACAGATCAAAAGGTACTTCCAAGTAATGGTCGGAGAATTCCTTATTTTGTTCAGGATCCAAAGCAATTTCATCCAACATAAAAACCGGGTTTTTGGTTCCTGCATTTTTAACGCCTTGTATAATTCTTCCCGGCATTGATCCGACATATGTTCTTCTGTGTCCTCTTATTTCCGCCTCATCTCGAATTCCACCTAAGGATATTCTGATAAATTTTCTACCCAACGCCTCGGCTATTGCTTTTCCTATTGATGTTTTTCCCACACCGGGTGGACCGATAAAACAAAGGATTGTCGGTTGTCTGTCTCCTGTATCTTTGCTTTTTTTCTGATGCGCAAGCATCTGCATCACGGAAAGATATTCCAGAATTCTTTCTTTGGCTTTTTTTAATCCGTAATGTCTTTTTTCCAAGAGTTTGGCTGCATTGGTGATTGATACATTATTTGAACTTAAAATGCTCCATGGCATATCACATAGCCAATCCAGGTAATTTCGCACATATCCCGACTCGGGATTATATGAAGACATATTGGTTAATCTTTTTAGTTCTTTTTCGGCTTTTTCCAATACATCCACCGGCATGGCAGCATCTTTTATCTTTTTCTTGTATTCCTTTAAATCGTCTCCTGGAACATCTCCCTCTTCATCGCCAGCTTCTCCAAGTTGTTTATCTATCTCTTTTCTTTTCTCTTTTAAAGTAGCACGCCTCATTTGGTCGTCAAATTTTTTCTGTGTTTTTTTGGTAATGCTTTTCTCAATCTCCAGCACATTTACTTCGCGGGCCAATAGGTCTTGTGTCATTGACATTCTTTTCAACAAATTTAGTTCCTCTAAAACTTGCTGCTTTTCATGGAATTTGGCATCAAGAACCGAGGCAATTTGATCGGTCAGTTCGGCGGAGTCGACAACTTCCGAAACCAACCTCATTACTGTAATAATTTCAGCGGATTTACCTAAATTAATTGCTTTTTTAAATAAATCGGAAAGCCTGTTGGCCAGAGCTGATATCTCAGGAGACTCTTCTTTTATTTGGGGTATCTCTTCGATTGTACCCAAAAGGAAAGGATCGCTTGATTCAATACCCAGAAGTTTTACCCGTTGTCTGCCACGAACCAATGCATGAACTTCATTGTCAGTGGACATCATTTGGGCAACCGAAACTAAGGTTCCAATTGAATATAGATCTTCTTTTCCCGGATCTTCTTTTTTACCGTCTTTTTGGGCAAAAACTGCAACCATTCGATCGCCTGTAAATGAAGCATTGACGGCATTAACCGATTTGTTTCTGCCAAATGACAAAAGTGTGTCAGAGAATGGAAAAACTACTGAACCCCTGATTGCGACAATAGGAATTTTTCTCATCGTTTTAGCAGTCTAGCAAAGTGTTTGCTAGATGTCAAACGGGAAGAAAACAATCCAATAATTGCTCCACCTATAATATCCACAGGGTAGTGAACATGGGCGAAAATTCGGGCTATCCCAACCAGAGCTGCCATTATTAAATATAATATTCCCAATTTTTTATTGTGGGTAATAATTGTTGCAGCCAGGGCAAAAGCCGAAGCCGTATGAGTTGACGGAAATGATCCACCGTATGGAATGGTAAGGGTGGAACTATTTAAACCTAGTTGTTCAAATGGCCGCATTGAAGGATATACTAATTTAATTAAATCAGTAATGATCCAGGCAACTAAAGCGGCAAAGATTGCGTGGATGACAATTTCTTTTTTAAATTTCCCGTCAATTACCCAAATAACAACAAGTCCGAAGAACATCAGCCAAATAAGTACAGATGCCAAAAAAGTTACCATTTCTAAATGCTATACTAAAATTAGTTATGTTTCAAAGTTTTAAATTTGCCTTCCGCGGAGTTAAAGATGCCTTTAAAAGTGAGCCTAATTTAAAAATTCATTTATTGGCTTCTTACCTGGTACTTAACTTGGGTTATGCTTTGAATATATCCTTTATTGAATGGGCTATATTGGTTTTGACAATTACTCTTGTGTTGGTACTGGAACTTATTAATACAGTCATTGAAAAAACAGTCGATATAGCCTCACCTAAAATTTCGGAAAAAGCCAGGTTGATTAAAGATATTTCTGCCGCCTGTGTGCTATTGGGGTCAATTTCTTCTCTGGTTATTGGGTGTATAATTTTTATACCTAAGTTAATTTCTATATGGCCAAACTTTTAAAGATGTTAAATAAGTATTTAGGACTGAAAGGATTTACACTTGTGGAAGTTTTGGTAACTATGAGTATAGTAGCAGTACTTCTTATTTTTTCCGTTATTAACATTCCTCCCCAGATAATTAAAGCCCAGGATGCGGTCAGAAAAGCACATTTGGATAGTATGAAAAAAGCTATTGATACGTATTATGAAGCAACAAGTTGCTATCCCCAAACCATACCTTCCTGTAAAAATGCAATAATTTTGAATGGAGTTATTATTAAAGATGACCTTCCCTGTGATCCAAAGTTAAATCTTTCATATACCTATGTTCCTGAAATAGCTGACTGTCCAAAATGGTTCCAACTGTATGCAAACCTGGGAAATGACGATGATAAAATAATAGATAGGGTAGGCTGTAGGAATGGCTGCGGACCGTCATGTCAATTTAATTACGGTGTTGCTTCCACAAACCAAAATTTAAATCCCTATTGTTCTGAATTTGTATCCATACCTGTTCCGGGTCCTTTATCGACACCTGTTCCGACACCTGAAATTTCACCCAGTCCTGTTCCGGAAGCACCACTGCAGTATGTCTGTGCACCAGGAAATAATAATTGTGAAGTTTTTTCCGATCCGCAGATTTCCGGCTGTCCCGATGTCTACTTGAATGACCCATTATGTCAGGACGCCTGCACAGACAAAAGGAACAGGTGCCACGATTCTAGAGGGAAATAATAATTAGTCATACAAAACATAAATTATCCCTGTGTGGTCATCTGAAATAAACAAGTTGTCATTATCATCGTAAATTAAATCAACAGGTCTTCCCAATATTTCGTCTTTGCCTCTGACAAATCCTTTAACATAATCGGTCATGCCTCCCACATCTCCTGCAAAAATACTCATCTTAACTATTTTATAGCCGACAGGTGTAGATGAATTCCAAGATCCATGAAAAGCAGCCAACAGATTCCCCTCTCTATCAAAGGTAATTCCCAAAGGGGCTACATGGGCAGGATAATCATATTTGGAATTTAAAGTGGATGTGCAATAGGTACTAACCTGACCGGATTTGTATTTATTGTCTCTTATCCCTTTGCCGTAACAGTATGGCCAACCGTAATTTAAAGGCAAGTTGGATGCTTTAACATCGATAAAATTTATTTCATCCGGTGGAAGATTGTCACCCAAAAAATCTCTGCCCATATCATTACCCCAAATGTTGCCTTGTTTATCAAACGTAAAAAAGACGGTATTACGAAGACCCTTGGCTAAAACTTTTAAATCACTTCCGTCAAGATTGGAGACAAGAATTGCTGCCCTATTAGTATTATCTTCATCACAGACATCACAAGATGAACCGACACTGGTGTAAAGTTTGTTGGCGTTAATCTTTATAGTTCTTGAAAAATGTCTGCCACCACCGGGAAGTGTGAAGAGTTGTTCCCTGCCTGCTGCAGTCAAAGTTGTTGAATCATAGCTATATCTGGAAACAGCATTTGTTTCGGCCACATAAAGATAATTTCCGTCGACTACTATACCATGAGGTTTATTTAAAGAGGATAAAACAGTCACAATTTTATCTACTACTCCATTACCATCTTCGTCCGGTAACGCCAGAATTTTTCCACTCGCTGGAATTGAAGTTAAAAGGGTCCCCCCCGTATCAAAAGCCAAAACCCTGGGTAAATCTCCTTTAAGGTCCGCAAAAATTCCCAGATTCATACCGTTCGGAATTGTAAATTGTGTTGAATTCTCCGAAGTTTGGGGTAAAAACTGTTTAACGTCTTTATTGGGAGGAACAATCCTGCTAACTAAATTTCTGGCTGAAAAATTGACAAATAGATACTTTTGAGCCAAATAATAGGAAGAAACTGTCAAAAGCAGAATAAAGGCCAAAAATTCTATGTATCTTTTCATATTTAAAGATCTGTTCTTTTATTCTACTCTACTACTATCGTTCCTTTCATCCCCATTTGGCGATGATTAGACACACTACAGTAAAATTCGAAAGAACCGGCTTTACTTGGTGTAAAGACCACTTCCAAGTTCTCTCCGTCACTGACTACTTTTGATTTGACGTTTAATTCGTCTATCACAAAGTCGTGCATACCTCCGGTATTGGTTATAACAATCTTTACAGGCTTGTCTTTTTCAATTTTCAATTCTGAAGGTTTAAAAAAGAAAGTCCCTGCTTCCATTGTAATAACTTTTAAATTTGAATCAGCTGTTCCTGCTACTTCTGTAACTTGAATGGGGTTATCACTGGCTTTTGTATTTACCATGTTCCTGCGGTTGTTTATATAAAAACCCACACCCAATATAAGAAGTAGCACAAGGGATATGCCTAATACCAGAGGCATATTACTTCTCTTTTTGGTTATACTTACATCCAATTTTTCTTCATCCAACAGTCTCACCTCCAATTAATTCAAATATCAAATTTGAAAAAATTCTAACTTACTGAAATTCACTATATATCTACACTATAGATAAGTTTATCAAGAAACTTTGTTATTTTTATCACAAATATCAAAGGTATTATTTTTTTACTTTTTTATGAAGTAACTTTAAAATTTTAGGATCTAAAAGATTCTCAAGTTCTTTAATATTAACTTTATTCAACATATTTCTGACATTAGTTGCTGAAATACCCTTACCTTCTGTTTCTCTATCTATTAATACTTTGGTTTTAAATTTGGACCAATGTTGTTTTAAATCGCGCTCACTTCCTCCCAAAAAAATAAACTCTGTCTTTAATTTGGTTTCCAATTTTTTAACAATATCTAACCAGAGACGGTCATTATTTACATCCACCAAGGGAAGAATATTAATTTTAGGGTAAATAGTTTTAATTAGTTTTTTCCGAAACAAGAATGAGTAAGGGGTTCTTTCGTTAATAACATTTGACGATCCGATTAATATCAGACAATTATTAATTCCATACAAAGAAATCATCTTATCAATTATTTTTTGATGCCCCAGATGGAGTGGTGCAAATCTGCCAAGAAATACGTACATTAAAAGCTATTATACTTTAACTTGTTAATTTAAAATTAGTGTAAGATCCCGGATGAATTTCTGAAGTTGCATAACACATTCAGAAAAAAACTATCCACAATCAGTTCTTTTTGTTTAATGTCCAATAATCCCGGTATCTCGGGCACCAGACAATTTTTAGCTATACCTTCGGATATAGCCCAAACAGTTGTCATTCCGTTATTGGTCATTCCGTTTGTCTCAATAAATTTCCTGTAACCGTCTTTAAACTCATATCCCAAACTGGGATCGTTGACATCATCCAATCCATTTAGTAATTTGATTCCGTTAGATCTCAGGAAAAAGTTGTGTTGTTTAACAAATATGTTGTCTATTTTATCCAAACCTGAATCATAAATATAGTACTCTTCGCTTTCCGGATCTTCATGAAAAGAAACAAATAAATCAAAGGTGTGGTGTTTTAAAATCTTAATATTTTCCATTACCTCAATTTCGTCAGTATCCGCAAAAAATATTCTGTTGGTATCCAATCCGCTGGAGTTAAAGCGAATTTTATGTTTTACAGCAGAAGGTGAAACATACGGAACAAATAGAAAGTCAGGAAGTAGATCTTCGTATTTTACGATTGCTTCTTTAACTAGATCGATAACCTCAAATTCATCACCATGGGTACCGGAATGAATTAATAGCTTGGGATTTTTACCTTTGATATAATATTCAAAGTCGATTAAAGTATCTGATGCTTTCTTGATCATAGGGAATTATACTTAATAAGTCGTATGTTAGGCAAGCTTATTAAAATTGTTGTGAATATAAATTTAAGAATTATTCCTGTAATTCTTTTAATGTTGTTTGTGTTTCCAGATAAGGTTAACGCCAAAGATTATTCTATTAAAAATGCAGACATCGTTGTTAAATTAAATTCCGATGGTTCTGCTGACATTACGGAAACAAGAACTTATTCTTTTGACGGGCAGTTCTCCTGGGCTGATGAATGGATAAATTTAAAACCTAAATGCAAAGGTTGTCAGAATTACAAAATAAAAAACATTGATATTTCTGACATGTCCGGAAAAGAGGTATTAAAAGAATATGAAACGGAAAACGAAAGATACTATATCAAATGGTATTACAGCGCACAAGATGAAGAAAAAAAATTTAGATTAAGTTATCAGATTGAAAATGCCATCACCAATCATGATGATATTTCAGAATTTTATTGGCAACTTATTGGAGCTGAATGGGAGAAAGGAGTAGGGCAGGTAACCGCAAAAGTTACACTGCCGATACCCTCTCCTGATGATGAAATCCAAGCATTCGGTCATGGACCATTGAACGGAAAAGTACACATAGCTACCAACAGGGAAATTAATTTTACTGCTTTTGGTTTGCCTTCCAAGAAATTCTTTGAAGTAAGAGTGCTATTTCCAAAACTGGTTAATGCAACAAATGCACAAACAGGAACGTTGACAAAAGATAAAATACTAAGGGAAGAAAAATCTTTTGCTTTAAAAACAAAAGCAGGTAATTGGATTTTTTTAATATTTGTAATTCTGGTAAGTATCCTTCCCATCTGGCGAGTTATTTACTGGATAAAACGCTGGAGACGCGTTGGTGATGATGCTCCGCTTCCGGAGGTTAATTTGTCCGGAAAACTTCATGAACCACCATCCGACCTGGAACCTGCATTGGTTGAAACATTAAATAATCCCGCACTGTTAACTCCGTCCGGTAAATCAGTTGTTGCCACCATATTAAATCTGGTCAGGAAAAAGGTGTTAAAAATAGAAAGGATTAAAAAGAAAGGAATATTCGGAAAAGATGATTATGAATTGGTGTTATTAAATAGCGATTATGAAAATAAGTATAAACTCTCCGATTTTGAGGGATCCCTCCTCAGATTTTTATTTAGATCAACTGTTCATAGAGATAAAATTACTTTTAGCAAAATTAAAAACCTGGGTAGAACTTATCCTGTAACCGCTCAGGCTTTTTGGAATAAATGGAAAAAGAATTCTTTTGAGGAGTTAATAAACAAAGGTTATTTGGAAAAAGAAAGTAAACTTGCCAAAGACAAACTTCTAATAGAGGCAGGTATTATTCTGGTCGTAGGATTTATAGTACCAGCCTTCGGATTATCTACGCTGCTTAATAATAGTATTATATTTCTAATACCTCTTTTAATCTACGTACTTTGTATAATTTTTCTTTTCATTCTTGCTCCCCACATGATTAAAAGAACAGAAAAAGGAAATTGGGAATTGGCAGGTTGGTATGCTTTTAAAGATTATTTAATGGACTACAGAGTAACTGTCAATTACCCAATCGATTCAGTCATTCTCTGGGAAAAATACTTGGTTTACGGGACAGCCCTGGGAATTTCTGCCAAAGCACTGTCTGAACTTCCTATTAATTTAGCAGTTGCCCAAGGATCTGGAATTTATGCGGTAGCCGGTGGATCACATCCAAATTCAGCAAATTTTTCTTCATCATTTGCAGGACTAAACAGCAGTCTATCATCACTGTCTTCCACCTTTGGTTCATTCGGGGCAGGTGGTACCGGAAGTTCAGGAGGATTTTCTGGTGGTGGAGGAGGTGGAGGAGGTGGGGGTGGAGGAGGAGCAGGATAGTTAAAATTACTCTTTCAATTCCTTCTGTTCTGTAAATATGTTTTTATCTGTAATTACTTTCTTACCTGATTCTCTTTCAATATCTTTTCTGGTTCTGCCGGCAATATTGCCTGCATCTTTTGCGTCTTTAGAAAGTTTAGGTACACCTTTTGAATTTCTGACTCTGTGTAAATTAATACTTGTTGCTTCACCTAACATAGTCAGTATAAGTTCTATATCCGTCATGTGATCTCTTAAATTTTGTCTTTTAAGTTTTTTATATTTTTTGTACTGGTTTACAGTCAAATTAAAAGCACCCTTCATAATATCGTTGGTTAAAATCGCATATTCTTTTTCGAGCTTAGCTCCTCTGTCTTTCCACTCATCAGTTAATTCATTCCTAACAGCAATTCCTCTAACCCTTTTTTCAATCCAACTTTTGGGGTAACCCTTAATTTCATATACTGCTTTCATTCTTTTCATTGAAAGTTCAGGGTCTTCAATTTCCTGCACTCTTTCATAGCCTACTCTGGCTAACCATCTTTTAAACGGTTCTGCTTTTGGGGATGGAATGGATTGGATAAGACGAAAAATCCCTTCTGTATGCCAACAATAGGCTTTCTGTATTCCTCCGGAGGTTTTAATGTCCAGCATAAGGGGTGGTACAAATTGTACCCCCCCTTTGTCTGTCAATTTTGCCAACTCCCCATCTCTCTCCTTAAGCCGCTTGAAATACTGCGCCGGATCCCGAGAATCAGCTAAAGCTTCGATAATATCATTAACTACAAACCACCACTCATTATTGTAAATAGTTTTTCTTATATTCTTGCCTTTGAAGATGGCTATTCTTGTTTCCTCAGGACTGACTACCATTAGTTAAAGTTATACCATAAAATACCCGAAGTCAAGATTGTATTTAAAATCTAACAATATTACGGAGTCAAATTCTTTTCTGCTTGTAATATCCTCTGCAATTGTTTAAGCACCTCTCCCATTGCAGGTCCAAAACCATTAACACGTTTCACTGCCCTATCGGCATCTAACTCCAATAACTCATCTTTAGTATTTATTCCGATTCTTAACAATCTATTTAAAGTTTGGGTAATTCTTGGATAACCTTCCAAATATGTATTATCAAAAACAGTGAAGATAGAATTATCACCACATAATTCAATTTCCTTCGCAATACGATCCTTGCGGATTCCTATTGTTCTTGGATTAAGACCGCTTCTTTCCAAACCTCCAAGATATACACCAAATTGGAAACAAGCATCGTAATATTCCTGTATCCGTTGTAAACCTTTACTGTCTTTTTCCATATCAGTTCACTATTATACTATAAGTTGACTATTTTTTTATGAAAGGGTATAATATTCATTATGACAATTGAAGAAACTTCTGAAGCACTTAGATTACGTTTAGACGTTCAAACAATTGAGGCAATTTTCCTTGGACCGATAAACCTAAGGTAGCTGCGACTGCATTTCTTTTGGAGGCAAGAGTTCATGGTGCTGACTTGCTTCCTACATTTGCGAATGTTGAAGCATTAGTTAGATTTGTTGAAAAAAATCCACAACAAGCAGAGGATATTATTAAAAAGGCAAGAGAGCAAGGAAGACTTTATTAAAATTTTATCGGTTTACCACTCCACTGTAATATTTTGACCATTATAAAAAGATAAATACAAACGATCGTTTTAACTACCCCACCATAGACTACCAACATAAAATCTAAGAATTTAGCAGTTTTATCAAGTGTTATTTTTCTTCTCTTTCTGTATCCGTTATGTAACAGGGCACGACCTAATTCATTTCTTAATTTTTTGGGGATTTCATCTATTTCAATATTCAAATTAATTTCCATTAATTACTTTAGTATACTATAAGTTGTCATTTTTTATTACAAAAGGGTATAATTAACTATTATGCATGAGAGTTGGATGGTTGTGATAACTAGAAGACAGCTAAATGAAGGTGCTGTTTTACCAGTTTCTGAAGAAGTGGTAGAACATGTTGTTGATCTTAAAAGAAAAGCAATTGCAGATAAAAATGCCAGAGAATAGGCTGCTTTTGATATTGAATATGAAATTCAAAAACAGGCTTTAAAAGGAGTTAACAATTAATTATTCACAAAACCAGGAAAGTCCGGATTTGTTGCATTTGTCAGGATATATATAATGAAAGTATTACAATCACTTCAGGAATGTATTATAAATATTTGTCATATTTTTCCCTTTTTTTAATTGGTATTGGTTGACTAACTTTAAGCGATGATAGATCATTTAAAGTACACATGTCAGATGTTAAACGAGATTTTATTTCCAGCACTTCCGTATCCAGACAAGAGATTATAAATTTTAATACTCCCGAGTCGAATTCTGAAACAGATGACAAGATAAAAAAAGAGGCAGAGGTACGCTTTTGGTACACTTTTGAAGAGTTCCACGGAACGGAATTTATCGCCCACGCAATCGGTGTTGAAGGTCCGGAAGTTAATGATAATCTCTATTCAGCCCACATGGAACTTGCAGACACTGAAGTTAGTAGTTTTCTCCAAAAAGCCACAGCCTTAAGGATCAAAACAAATAGGAAACTCGATCAATTTGAAGCAGAATCAAATTTTGATGAAGAAAAAAGCAAGGTCAAAAAATCAGAATTGGAAGTTAAATACCGTTCAGACGTCCGTCATTTATACCGATCTATGCTTGATTATCCTAATGAAGCCAGACTTAATGAAATTTTAAAAATGTATCCCGATATAGAAGATCCCGAAAGAGAATATGTAATTCCCTTAAGTATAGTCAATGAATATCAAGAATTATCAGATGATGCAATTACCCATGAAGTGATTGTGGAAAATGGACTCTTAAAATATATAGATGTTGATAGATATATTCAGCTTGCTACTAAAATAGGAGATGAGTGTGTAAAAAACTCATACCTGGAAGAACTTTTCTTAACTTTTATTCCCAAAGAAATTGAACAAGAAAAACAAAATTTACCTGCAACTGAAACGGAAGACAGTGAAAGAAAAGCTCTTCTGGAAAGATTAAGGCAAGTTGAAGAAAAAACCCGTTTTCGCATTAAAGAAATTTACGGAGTTGATCTTCCTGATATGGAGTATTTGGATAAACAGCCTGAAATGGGAATGCCGGAAGCAATAAATTATCTTTTAGATTCCAATACAACAAGAAACGCTCGTTTTTCCGGAGGATTTGAATTCACACTTGATACAAACGGCCGTCCGGATACTATTCGCAAACTGATTGTGCATTATGATCCATCTCTTCCTTTTATCTTAAACGCAGGTACAGTATTTGAAGAACTTTATCATGCTTCAGGGTTTCCTTTTCAGAAACAACAACACGAAAAATACTGGCCGGGATGGGAAGGTGACGGGAATGGATCTCTTTTTGAGGAAGCGTTGGCTAAATTAGAAAAAGATATCTTCCTGAAAAAGAATTATCCGGTTGAATATCATGCACCGGGTAACCCCAGAGAATTAGTGGTTAGATATATGAAAGGAGAAGAAGTGGATGGAAAAATTTATGATGTCTTGCCGGAAGTATTTATTAAAACTCTAATGTTTTCAGTAGGTAGAAACTTAATTTCTGAATTCAGAAAAGCAAGGTCTGAAGGAGACGGAGCACTCACCCATCTGCAACAAATAGTAAATGATAAATTCGGCTCCGGTATTTTTGATTTTTTATCTACTGTAGATGTACATAATCAAAAAGAAATGTTTAAGGCTATGAGAATGGTATATAAAATTTATTTGTGAACTAACTTTGCAATAAAAATGCGTTTGTTGATAAAAACCTCCCAACCGTTAGCTTTCATACTTTGAACCATTTCAGTCTTCCAATCATCTTCCGCTACTGTTTCGGTGGCATTAAAACTCGAATGTGTGCCTCTCCATATGGTTCCCAGTTGAGAAATTCTGGTAATGTCTTTAAATGTATCTTTAAAACCCCAGATCCAATCTGCATGTTTTGGAAATGATTCAACTGCCAAAATTCGTGTAAATGTATTATCCTTGAAAGGTAATTTATTCCAATCTCCTCCAATATAATCGCCGTATTTTCTATATATCGGATCAAGCTTAGTTCCTAATCCTTTATCCATTGCTATTACACGTATATCTGGAAACTCTGCTTGCATCTGACCTGCAGCAACGCCTACTCCACAGCCTAAATCCAACAAAGTTTCTCCAGGTTGAAAAAACTTTATTAGTCCGCCAGTTTTCTGATTTATACTACCTGGGGTAAGTATTTGTGATTTCATACCAATAGAAGATTGCGCAAAATATTCGAATTTCCCATGTATTTTTTTTGCAGCCAAGTTACGGAATAAAAAATCAATAACCGTATGACCCGTTGGTCCTTCAGGAAATAAGCCCGCTTTATATTCTTGAGATCCTCGCACCTGATAACGACTATATGTTCTGACTTCAGATGTCATGATCAACAGTTATAGCATATTATAGTCTTCATTCATAAAACCAGCTCCACTGGGGATCTGTCACTTCTTTGATTTTACTTTTATGAAATACCTAATTAGTAGTAAAATTTAAATATGCCAGACAAAAAAGATGTTAATGAATTCATATCTGATATATCACCACTTGAGGCGGTAGAGAATGCAATAAAAGAAAGTCTATGGAAACAAACTGAGACAAGAATAATGAACGCATTAGCTTTCCCAGAAAAAGGAGTTCCAAAAAGATTGAGAGAAGCATTAAAAGAAGGTAGCGAAGGACTTTGTAATTTTGGATCTAGAGACGTCATCCATTATCTGACTACTAAACACAAGGACTTGTTTCTAAAAATGCTTGTTATATCAACTGAAGTTATTGACTATGTGTCTGCATTAAACGAAGTTCGACCACAGATATTTCACTCTTATTTTCTGGTCCAAGATAATGATGGTGTTTGGTATGCAGGGTCACCCGCAAATCATGAACATTTTAAGGATAAAGATTATGCGCTTACAATTATTAGAGATAATAGTTTAGATGCCCTTATCAGAAAAATGGAGGCCAGAGATTTAGCAACTTACCCACAAGCCAAAGATATCGAAAATAACTCAATAAACACAGTTGCCTTCCCGGTTGGTGTAAACGATCTAGTAAACATGTTCGAGCTCAGATATACTAATAATGGAATCTTACCCATGACTTATAAATACTCTCCATAAATTAAGATGTCTTCATAAAACTACTAAGATTATTCATAAAACCAGCTCCACTGGGGATCTAATACTTCCTTAATTTTACTTTTTTCCATTTTATAAATTCCATCATCCAAAATAGTCTGCCAGGTGCCTTCGTAGTAATGATAATCTACTTCTCCATCTACCCAGTTGGTAGTTCCAAATTTAACAAATACCGTATCTTTCGAATCTTCAAATTTTTCTGTCTTAATTACATCGACATCTAAAATATCCATAAATCTGTTTGTCCATTCCGTGAAGTTTGTTTTTTCCAAATACTTTACACTTAACAGTTTAAATCCTTCCTCCATCCTTCTGGCTTTCAGGTGTGTATAAAAAGCATAGACGGCATCTTCAGGAGATTTAGAAGGATCAACATTTATTTTTACAATTTCCTGATCGGTTAAATGATAGAGTGCCATATTAACATCGGCTGCTGTTATAAAAAGTGAGATACCTGCAAGACCCATGGTATTAACTCCTACAATCTTTCCACAAAGATCAACTAAAGGACCTCCGCTCATTCCGGGTACCAAACTGATATTTGTTTGGATGTAACTTACATAATCTTTTCTGCTTTTTCTATAATCTATGAAGTTCCCACGAACTATGGTTACATCCCCTGTTATTTCGGATCCTAAAGGATACCCGGCCGAAAGAACCGGTTCATCATCTACTAAACTAACTAATATGGGTAGTTCATAGACTAAATCGGGATATGAATTTTTTAAAGTTAAAAGGGCAAGATCCATGTTCTTGTCTCCTACAATCTTTTCAGGGGTTTCAATTTTTCCATCTGGAAAAACAACTTTAGGACTTGGCTCATCGGCAATTACATGAAAATTGGTAACCACCTCGGTAGGACTTATGAAAAAACCGGATCCTTCACCATAGCCACCTATTATTCTGACTACTGAAGTTTGCAATTTCTTTTTAGCCTCAAACCCACAAAAAACATTATCAAATTTACCATATTGTCGATCTAGATAATCAATTATCACAACAACTGAGAGAAGAAAATATATTACAATCCCAACATAGACTATGGATTTCAAAAAATTTTTAGTACTTTTAAACGGAAATACAAAGCAATCCAAAATTAAACCAAAAAAGGCCAAAATAAGTTTGATTAGAAATCTTAAGATATAGTAGGTTGAATAAGTTATAAGTTTTATAGGAAACAAATAAAGTGGGAAAAGAAGTTTTTTGATATAAGATTTCAATTTCTGAGTGACACTGAAAAAATAGGTTTTAATTTTCGTTAAAAATTTTTTCATATTTCAAGTATAGTACAAAATATGGGATATAATAGGTAGATTTTAAACCTGGAATTTTTTAATTCAAATTATTAGAAGTAAATTAATTAAGTGTATGCTTTAACCACTCATCCACATCTTCAAAATGTTTAATCACCCCATTTTTGTCATTTAATGTCGCTCTTCTGCCATTCATCTTTGCGGAGTTTTTTTTGCACAAACCTGTCACGTTGGATATTGCGTCCGATTTTATTAATCCAAAATTCTGAAATTGTATTTTTTATAGTTAAAAAATCTTTACCGTGCCAAAACTCTCCATTTATAAAAACTGCAGTCTTGGACTTTGGGAAAACTATGTCAGGGTTACCTGACATTTTATGATGTTTAAGGAATTTTATTCTTTTTTGTAATAACAATCTAAACATTATAATTTCAGGTTTAGTGATTTTTGATTTTATTTTGGACATATTAAAACTTCGTTGTTCTTTTGTTTTAATATCCATATTTAAGTATATTACCATGAAGATATTTATGGTAAGAAGAGAATAACAATTCTCAAAATGTTATTCTAAAAATTATTTCTGTATGATGTCATCTAAATAATAAATTCATCGACTATGTCATTGTAATAAGCGCTTTCAGTGTGGATTTTAATTAGATCATCATAATTTTTGTATGAAATCTTACTCGAATCGGGGAAATAAAGTCTTCTGGATTTTTCAAATTCTGTAACATTATCCTTTTCCCCGATAATCCTCGTTTTTGCTGTTTCATAATGGTTACTAACTGCCTTTAATCGTGCAAATGCTTCATTCATACCAGACCTATGAATAACTTCGTAAAAATATCTTGGTTGATAGTTATTTTTAAACCATATCACGTCTATATTTGACAAAGGATTGATAATTGCTGGTGCTACATACTGACTAAGATCAGTCTTCCGAATTGTAATCATCTCATCAAGTTTTTTACCGAAAGCAGAGTGACCTGCATCTGAAGTTGGAACATAGGTGTCATACTCCAGTTGATTTCCCAAATCCACTAAATAGTATTGTGCTTCAAATGGTGTAAGTATTTTGGTTTTATTTATTTGTTCTAACGTGGTATTAATAATTTTATTTTCATACCCCATTTTATTAATAAAACTTTTAACTGATCCGTGCTTTGATAAAAATACTTTAGTTTTATCAGAGTTTATTGTGTTAAAACCCATTACAGGACTATTTTTAAAACCAAATTCGTTGTTTATTAATGAAGATTCGATCTGAAAATATAATATATCTTTAAAAAAGTAAATTAATTCCCAAGTCTTTCCTGTTTCAGTTTCTCCCCAAGAGTATTTTGATAATTCTGAATTTATCGATGTAAATGCAATCTCACATAAAGCTATATATTTTCCGCTGCGGTAACACAATAGTTCATCACCTTCCTTAAGTAATTTAAAATTCCTATTGTTTGATAATCCAGGTATTGAACCCCAATATTTAATTTTTCCATTTACAAAGATGCCATTTAGCCTAGAGGCGACGTCTCTGTGCAAAAATTTAGCAATTTCTCCAATACTTTTACCATCTTCGATCGTTTCTTTAAAATGCTGATTATCGACAGGTAAACGGAAAATATTTTTCATGCAAAACGTATTTTACTCCTTTTTATAACATTTAGTGACATCTGTTGAAATTAAAATAGTCTATAAGTTATATAAAGTATCAAGGATCTTGAAAGCCTAGGAACGGGTTCCAGCTCCAAGCATTTGCTAAAGTATATCAGATGAGGGATTAAGTCCACCCCTTTAAGATCTGAATGTTGGACTAAACAACAGCTGAGAAATTCACCACCTAATTAGATTTAATTTAATCTTCATTAAATATATTTTGTAGTATTATCTAACTGTGCCAAAATCTAAAACCTTATTTCAAAGTAAAGATGTTAACTATCCTGAAAAACTATATTTGGCTGCTACTTGGATGCGTAGAGATGACGAACAATTAATTTTCTATACTCACAACGAAGCATATATTACTCCTGACCAAGCGCTTGATACCTCAAAAAAATTCTACAAAAGTCTTAAAAGAGGAAAAATTGATGCACTTCCATACATCATGCTGGTAACAATGAATTTATCCGGTAGCTACCCACTCAAAAAGGATTTTTGGGAAAATCCTTCATTTGAATATAAAGATTTTGACCGCATGATGTCTTTTATAAATGTCATTACCAATCCTGAAAATTATAAAGTTTTGGTCACACCCACTGAGGTCTCCAAAAATGTTTTTACTGCCCCAATTGCATTTTTAAAAACTGCTGTCGACCTCGATATTGAACTGTTCATGAGATCTTCAGACTGGTACGTAGACCCTACTGCCAAAACTTGTGCACTATATGATATTGAAGGTGTTGTGGGAATTAATGTTTTAACTCGCGAAATAGTTCAGAAAGATGATGAAGAAGATATGGTTCAATACTCAAATTGAATAATATAGCTAGAGCATATATTTATAACCTATAATATATAGTATAATTCTCAGATGGAACGTGATCTTACAAATATCCCGGACAGAGAAATTCAGTTGAAGGAACGTGAAGAAGAACTAAAAAAATTAAGAGTCTCTGATCTTAGACACCAGGACGTAAAAGGATTGGGCAAACGAAGATTGGGAGAAATGATTACAGCTGAATCACTTTTACTCGAACAGGGTTTTGATGGTGGACTACCTTGGTATATAGCAACATCCGAAAAAAGTGCAAGAGAATTTGAAGAGGAATTCGGTATAGGCAGACACGCATTCATAGCAGTTATAAAACATTTTGACCTTCCCCGACCCTCCAGAGAAGAACTAATTGGACGAGGAGTTAGGGAAAAATGGGCTGAACCTGAATATAGGGAAAAAGCAACTGCAATCCATGTCGCTATATGGAAAAAAATACACAATGATCCGGAAATTCAAAAGAGAAGGATTCAAAATTCTCTGTTAGCAAATAAGCGTCCTGAAGTATTTGAAAAAAAATCACAGGCAATGAAAAGAAAATGGGCAAACCCTGAATACAAAAAAAGGGTATCAAAATCCGTGAGCGCGGCTGTTAAAGAAAAGTGGAAAGATCCGGAATATAGAGAAAAAAATACAGCCAGTATTATAAAGGCTATGAAAACAAGAGTTTTCACTCCTGAAATGAGGGAAAAAATTTCTAGAACTATGAAAGAACTGTGGGATGATCCTGTCTATAGAGAAGAAATATCCGAAAATATAATAGCAGCTAACAATACTGAAGCAGTTCGAACAACAAAATCTGATTCTATGACAGCATTGTGGCAAGATAAAACATACAGAGAAAGACAGACTGAATCACACAAAAAGTGGTGGGGTGATCCCGAGTTTGGTGATGATCGCAGGGAAAAAGCGAGAGATAATCTAAACAAGACAAGATCAGACCCTGAAGTTGAAAGACGACGCAAAGAAGGGATAAGGCGAGCCATGAAAGATCCGGGGTTTCTCGCCAGAAAATCTGCCAAGTCAATCGAGGTTTGGAAAAGATCAGAAGTGAGAGATAAGATTTCAGCTGCTATGCAAAAACATTGGGATGATCCAGAATTTAGGGAAAAACAACTTGCAGTTATAATTCCGGCCCTCTTAAAAGAAGAGGCACAACAAAAAAGGATTGCCGGTTTACGACAACGCTGGTCAGACCCTGAATTCCGAGCAGTGCAAAGTGAAATTTCTCGACGTACAATTACCAGATTAAATGAAACAACTGACCAATTAGCCAAAGCTGCGGAGGGAATTAGAAAATTACGTGCTGAACCGGACGGTGCTGAAAGATTTCACTTACCAACAATACAGGGATACAGAAGAGATATTGGTTATTTTGCTCAGTCTGCTTGGGAAGCTAATTTCGCGAGGATATTAAAGTGTCAGGGAAGAGAATTTTACCCAAAAGAAAGTTTTATACTGGCTGTATCTGAACAACATCAACATCTGTTTAAATACGAGGTGACTCAATATACAGTCGATTTTATTGTTGAGAACCAATCCTGTGATCTGGTTGTTTATGAATTACTAGCCCATCCTCTTGAAGATCCTGTTGGTATAGTCAAAGCACAGATGTTTAAAGATCAATACCCTGAAATTAAGTTACATATAGTCAATGAGAGGTTTTATTTAAAGTTAAAAAGAAGATTTGAAAAAGTGATAAACAAATCAAAAGATTTTTGCGGTTGGGAAAACGGTAAAGACAACTTATATAATAATCCAAGTAAATATACAGACGAATAACGTCTCCATACATCTAGTTTCGGTTAAGCAATTGAACTATCATTAAATAACAGTATATTAATTCATGAAAAATAGATTTGCTTTATTTGCTCTATCAGTATCTTTGTTTTTGGGTGGTGCATATATTCTTTCTTTAAAAATTCCCTTCTGGAGTATGTTTTTAGGACTTGCTGCGATACAGATAGGAATTGTTTTTATAATCTTTACCTTTGAAATTTTTGTTAAATTAAACTCAAAACGGGTAACCGATGAATATAATGCCATACCTTGTCTGATCTGCGGACAGATCGGCTTTGTACCCAAATATAAAAATACCAATATCTGTGATTCATGCCAGCTTAAAATTGCACGATCTTTAAAGGGGATAATGACTGTCTTTATAGCACTTTTTACTTTATCTTCCTTAACGCTTTTAGCCAGACAAAATCAGGACATAAGAGAAAAGGCAAAAGAAGCAAACTACATATGCGAAAAAGGAGACTGGGATCCGACCGAGTGCCGTTGTTCCATAGATAAAAATGAAATCTGTAGTAATAACGGACAAGTGAAAACATGTACAGACGGACTAAATTATTGTTGTAAAAAGATAACCATAGACAATACAGATTCTTGGAAGTGTGATATTGATTAATTAAGGATAAATTTATTTAATAGATTGAAACTAAATTGATTTAATTTTTAATCTTCCTCTTCTTCAACTTCCTCAAAATCAATATCAAAAGCTTCACCTTCTTGTAATCCCTGATAAATATCCTCCGCGAGTTGTAAATAATGAAGTGCAGAATTCCCTTCTGTTCCTTCTCCTTTCCACGCTGCAGACCATAACTCATCAAGTGGTTCCGCCAATTCAGGATCAACATCGTTATCCCCGTCAATAATTATTTTTTTCCAACCTCTATAAACTTTTCTTAGTTGTTTAATCGTATCCTCATCCCAGAGAGGGTCATTGAAAGATGCTGTCAGCTCTACTGTCTCTACTTCCGGAAAATCCTGAGTAGTCCTGTCTATAACATCTCCGTCGTCGGAACCGGAATAGTCATTGGCTCTATATTCTCCTATCTGAAAAATTTCCAGGAATGCATGCTGTGCCATTCTCTGTCTTATTTGTGGCATATCTTCTTCTGTAAACTTTGCCTCACTTAAACTTTGTAATAGACTGACGGCTTGATCAAGTCGTTTTCTGTCAGATTCAGTCAAATCATAACCAATTCCTTGAATTTCTCTTATAGTACGCCATTTAAACTTCTTTCCGCTTACGATTTCGCTTATTGTTGTCGTAAAAGTCTGTAATTTTTCAGCATGGGAATCTAAAACTTCTTTCGCACCGTCAACTTCTAAACTATTAACATCAGGAAGTCCAATTGCATCTTCCAATCTTTTTCTGTCTTCAAGAATTGAGGTAATATCTTGTTTCCAAACGATATTAATTGTATCCAAAGTATCTTTCCAATCGAAAGGTGCCCAAAGTGGAAGCTGTTCGGTTAATTTTTTCCAATTTCCACGATGCTCAGGTAGGCTGAATTGGTCGCCATTACTTGATGCTTTCTCCATAGTGTTATTATATCAAAAGTACAAATTAAGGTAAGCAGTTTGGCCAAATGTATGCTTTGTTTTCTTTTAAAACATAGGCTGCTGTTTGAACCGCTTCTTCCGCATTAAATCTTAAATTAGCATCAGTTTCTTCTCCCATTGAGATCCTTATATTTTTCCAGGTAGAGGGTCCAAATTGATACAGACCACCATAATTTAAATTCTTTGCCATGTGGTTAAATCCTGATTCACAAACTGCAATATGTCTTAAAATATCTGCACTTACCCCGTACTGACCCGCAAACTTTTCAATGTATTCATAGATCTGCTGAGAGGTAAACGTGGGAAGGGGAACAGGAATTGGTGTAATAGTTGGTTTTTCTGTTGGACTAGGAGTTGGGGATGGAGTTGTTTCAAGGGTGGGAACTGGTGAGGCAGAAGGTGAAGCTGTAGGACTTGGACTAATTGATATTTTTTCTCCCAGTACTTTGTTGCTGTCTAATTTCAACTCATACAGAGTTTTAAAACCAATTAACAAAAGGGCTATTGTAACAACAAAGATCAGTCTTTTCATTTAGAAGCTATTATACAGACAATTATCTATTTATCTTCTGTTTGTCCTTTTCCAGACTGAAGTTATGATATATTTTTTCTGTGGATCAGTAGTCCAAGCTACACCTATTTCATAGCCTTGATATTTCTTTACAGAGTTAAACCCTGACCCATTTGTCCATTTTTCAACAACACCTTTATTGAATGCATCTAAAATAACTGATTCGGAAAGTCCAAGACTTTGTATTTTAGTCAATGCTTTATTGGTGAATATAATATTTGTCATTTCAAATATATATTATTATAAATTGAAGATATTTCAAAAAATTAGGGGGGTTGTTTTAACCTTACCAGATCCATTTTTAAAAAGACATTATTGAAATAACCATTACAAAATAAGTAAATAACTTCTGAAGATGACAGTTGCCATTCCACTAACACGAGGAGACGCACCATCTTCATGTGGATTGTGCGCGGCAAGAGTTAAGACAATTTTCTGTGATCAAAGTATTTTTAACGGTCAATCTCTCAATGCCAATGGACGACTTGTAAAAAAACCCGGTAATTGTGTACTTGATACAACAACCAGTAACCAGGAAGGTCAACAATTGGCTGTTGAATTGGCCAGTCAACATTTAAGAAATATAGGCTATGAAGCTACAAAGAATCGATATCGCGGTTAACCACCCAAAATTCTTTCCCTGGCATTTAATACAACGTTTATGTCAATCCCCCTCCTTCTGAGAGATATTCCTATTTTGCTGTCTTCATCCAAGACAACTTCTTCAATTTTTTCAAATATTGCCTTTGCCTCCCCTTGACTAAGTTTCATCTTTCCCGATAAACTCCGATCAACCTCTCCGGATAATTGCCTTATTGATCTTACTAACTTATCAGGGTAATCGTATATTCCTGCTTCGACAGTTAAAGCTTCGACGATTCTTGGTTTGTTATATCTGCCTTTTGTGTATTCTCTCATAAGTAAAAAAACCAATAATCCTGAAGGGACATTACATACGGGTTATACTATAACATATAAATTCACACCAAAGAATAAGTTATAACCGGGAAAACTAATTCCAAAAAATAGGGTTAATTCCCCGGTTATTGTATTTGTTTATTACTTAAATGACACATAATTATCTCATAGATTTAAAGCATAGACTTTAGGGTATATAATGAATCAAGGCATGCAGATAACCAGCAGTGCTTTTGGCAATAACACTCCAATTCCAGACAAGTATACTTGTAGTGGTGAAGGAATAAGTCCTCCTTTAAACTTTTCGGACATTCCGGAGGATACAAAAAGTCTGGCACTGATTGTTTCGGACCCTGATTCCGTAGGTAAAATACCCTTTTACCATTGGGTAGTTTTTAATATGAATCCTTCTATCAAATCCATCGATGAAGGTGCAACACCTCCAGGTTCAAAAATCGGAGAGAACGACTTTGGTAAAAACAGCTATGGAGCTCCCTGCCCACCTCATGGAACAGGGGTACACAGATATCTTTTTGACCTTTTTGCCTTGGACACAAGGTTGGATCTGGATGAAGGAATTTCTGCAAAGAGGATTTTGGACGAGATATCCAATCACACAATAAAAACGTCACGGCTGATTGGATTATATACAGATAAAATATATTGATGTATGCTGACCGAATTGAAGCAGGAAAAAAGCTGGCGGAGAAATTGATGAAATATAAAAACAGCGATGCGATAGTTGTGGCACTTCCCCGTGGCGGAGTTGTGGTAGGTTACGAAATTTCCAGAATATTAAACATCCCTTTGGACGTTTTAATTGTCAGAAAACTGGGTGCACCCCATAATCCCGAGATGGGAATAGGGGCTATTTCTACAGGAAACGTATTGATAATAGACGAGGATTCTACCAAATTATTGGGGATACAACAAAAAGATCTGGAATATATTATTGAGATGGAAAGTAAAGAACTATTAAGAAGGTGCCTTCTTTATCGGGGTGATGATAAACTTCCCCAGGTAACCGGTAAAACCGTAATTTTGACTGATGACGGAATGGCTACTGGCGTAACCGTAAAAGCCGCAATTCTGGCATTGATTAAAGTAAATCCTCAAAAGATTATTTTGGCATTACCTGTTTGTACCACAGAAGCCAAAGCAGAAACTGAAAAAATATTAAGAACCAATGATGAATTGTTTTGCCCGGAAGTATCCGATCGGTTAACTTCGATCGGTGAGTGGTACAAAAACTTTGACCAGGTGACCGATGAGATGGTAGTAAACTACCTAAAAAAAGAATGTTAACGGTATGACCGAAATAAATATAAAAATAAAATCAGTTTTGGAACCTTTGTCCAAAGTAGCCCAATCGACCGATGATGAGCACATGGGAACAATTCTTAATCTGGTAGAATCCAGTCACGAACCGGTTTTTATTTTTGATAAATCAAATAAGTTTCTTGGTTTAATTTCTGCCACTTCCGCGCTATACAAAAGAAATATTCCCTATAACGCCAAAGTAGGATCAATGGTGGTCAACCCACCACATCTAACACTTTCATCATCTGTTTTCGACGTTGTTGGGCAAATGCTTTCGACCCGCTTTTATACTTTACCCATTTTTGACAACAATAAAAAACCAATAGGTGCAGTTAAAGCAAGAACTATTTTTAAAAGATTGATTAGATCACCAAAATTATTAAAAAACATTGGCAGTAAACTCAAAGTAAAAAGGCCAGAAATTATTGAGAACAATATAAAAGTCAAAGATGCCTTTGAATTATTAAAACATAAAAAAGTATCCAGACTAATGGTTGTAGACAAACAAGGGAAACTAATAGCGGTTGTCACCAGGAATGATCTGAAAAACGCCTTCATCAACCCCACACCCAGACAAAGATTTTCAAAATCGTCCGGAGATACGGGACAGGGGATGTTTGATAATGAAGAAGTTAAAAGAAACGATATGCCGATATTAAACTTTATCAGAAACAATGTAGCCAAAATTGATGTAAATACTCTACCCGTACAAATCATCAAAAAATTTATAGAATCAAAGAGAAATTCGGTTATCTTGGTTGACCGTGACAACCACCCGATGGGCTTGATCAGTAACCGTGATTTACTTTTGGCAATTTCCAATTTGGACAGTGAAGATAATATTCCAATTATATTTGAAAAACCAAAAGGTATATCGGGTTTTATTGTTGATGAAATTGAAAATAAACTTTTTGAAATGGGTAGGAAAATAAACAGAATACTACCCTTACAAAGATTTCAGGTAAGTTTCAAGGAAGGAAAAAACGGCATTGGGAAACCAAACCTAATTGAAACAACCCTCAGTGCAAAATTCTATAGCGGAGAAGATTTTGTAACCAATACCAAAAACAGAAATGTACTAATCGGGATAAGAGAGAATATAGATAAAATTTATAATATGGTCAGAAAAGCTGCCTTGAAGAAAAAGGATCATACCTCAAAACACCGTTAATTCTGTTTAATAAATTTAACTCCACTAGCATCTAATGCTATAGCTTCTTCTTGATCGATAATTCTATGTCGAATCAATTTTCCACCATGATCATTTCCTTCTGAAGTTATATGTTCTGCTCCTCCGTCACCCATTTCCCTTAAAAACTCACCCACACCACCCGGAAATTCTGAAATTTCACTAAGTACTTCTTTACCTGCTTTGCTTATCATTTTGATAGTTGATTATTCTCCATTTATTGTGCTTCGATTACAAGAGTCGGTTTGTCGTTAATTGCCGGTCTTTCCAGAGAATAAAAACCGAGTGAATTCATGTTTGTTGAATCAAACCCGATTGAAAATACTTGACCGGATTTTCCCAAAACATGGGATGTCAATGGAATTATTTTGAAAAGTCCCACAATTCCCCCATCATTGGTGGCAATCTGATTTCCCAATGCAGGTTTATTATTATAATTAACTGCTGTCTGTAACCAAGAGTTGTCCAATACTTCATAAACTTTTTGCAAGCCCCCTGCAGCATCTACTATTTTTATTTTTAATTCTGCATTTGTTATAGTCTTCCCTGATAAAACAGAAAGATCAAATCGCATATATCCAAATGTAACCGGTTTGGCATCTATTACCAACCTGTTTAAGGTTCCATAGTTTGTTGTTGGCTTTGTACTGACAACATATGCATCGGCAACCGGTATAAAACTATAAATGAGACTTGTGGGTGTAGGTGTCGGAGTTGGAGTTGGTTCGGCACTTGGTGTTGCGGTGGGTGTGGGTGTAGCCGTTGCTGTTTCGGTAGGAAGCGGTGTATCTGTTGGGGTTGGCTCGATTACAGGTGTTGGACTGGAAGTTGGTTCGGCAGTAGGACTTGCAGAAGGTGTAGGTGTCGGATCAATAGTAGGGGTTGCTGTGGGTTCTTCTATAGGGGTTGGAGTAGCAGTTGGTTCAACGGTAGGTGTAGGTTCAGCAGTTGCAGTTGGTTCAGTTGTGGGTGTAGGTTCTAAGGTTGGTGTCGGTGTGGGTGTTGGATCACCTGAACAATTTTTAGCAACAGTGTAACTGTCAATAAGAACGGATTGGGTATTGTAAAATTCATAGGTAATTCCGGTTGTGGTTGCTGTAATAAGCATTGCTCCATGATCGGCATTATATCTGACATTCGATGTAACCCCTGCCGGCAGAGTTCCGATGTTGGTAAATGGATATAGTGCTGCTCCTCCTGCTCCGTTAACAAAATATGGAATTCCAAAAGCTTCTATCCGCTCATATAAATGGTCATGTCCATTTAAAACTGCATCTGCTCCCCATGTTGCAAACGGCCAACGCAAGTTGAGTATAGATCCGTGTTGTCCGGAAGAATATGGAGGATGATGGAAATAGACTATATCAAAGCAGGAAGTTGACTCTGTCAGTTTATTCTGCAACCAGTTTGCTTGAATGGAATTAGAAACTCTTCCATCAGGTTCTTTTACATCACTGTCAATCGCATAAAGTTTGACCAATCCCATATCAACGTCATAATAACGTTCATTACCAGGTAAAGTGAAATAATCAAAATGTGCTCCCGTGCAAATACCGGCATCATCACAGGTAGGTGTATGCCAATCATGGTTGCCCATGGATGGCCAAAAACGGTTAGTGGCACTTCCCGTCCCGTATATTCCGGTATAATTTCCGATGTATTGGCTGTAAAACTTACCGATATGGTCATCCATTGTTGAAATATCACCATCGGGATAATTATTGTCACCTGTCGTAACCACAAAGTCCGGATTCCAGCTGTTGACAAGATTGGCAACTAAACCTTCATCTGTACTTCCATTTCCAAAATCACCTATTACTGCGAAACGGACACTTCCCGAAGGAAGAGGAGTAGGAATAGTCGTCGGTGTGGGTTCAACTGTTGGTGTTGCAGTAGGTGTTGGTCCGGATGTCGTTGTAGCAGTGGGGGTCGGTAACGATGTCCCTTCAGATTGGTAGGTTATATAAAGTTTGGGAGCATTGACTGCACCTGAGTTATACGAATTAGCTGCGCGATGTCCTGTACCGGTCACTATAAAGGCAATCGCATTCCCACTTGTCCAACCGGATCGATTTATTATTTCCTGAACAACGGAAGTAAGATCAGGTGTTTGATATTTTTGTCCAATCACCCAGAAGGGGACACTATTCCATTCAACTTGAGCTGTTGTTTTTTGACGGCTACTTATGTTTGCGGAGGATGTTGCGAAAACAGGGGGATTGTCGATTGCTTGTCCGAAAAGTATCAGATTTGTGGCGTCAAGGTATTGCTGCCTTGCTGTAAGTTCAATATATGCATTGGTAATTACACTTCCCTTAGGTATACCGATATTTCTAAATCTTAAACCTAATGTATTTTTAAGAATTCCGTCCTGAGTGAAATCAAGGCTAGAGCTTCCTAAAGTAACCACACCGGTATATTCATCCTCCTCAACATCATCTGCACCAACCGAAATCTGGCTACTGACTGTAGTTGAAGATGATTGACCAAATACTTTAAAAACGGAGGAGGAAATTACCAAAAGCGACAATACAATCAAAAAGTATAATGGCAGTTTTTTCATATACCTGTAGTTAATCATATTAAGATATAACAAAAAAAACTACCCTGCAAGGGGCAGAGTAGTTTAAAGAAAACCACACAAAGCTATCTAGGCCTGACAATTCTTCGTGGGCGAACAATTCTTCGGACTCTAACAATTCTTTTTTTCACAATTCTTGATTTTGCCATAAATATATATCTTTAGAAGAAAGAACTCTCACCCCCTCTCCGATTACTTAAACCGTAAGAGAACATCATTAATACTAAATATGAATTATTTATTAGGTCTTGTCAAGCCGAATGGATTAAATACGCCTTTTGGGGAATATTTTGTATCTTTCAAAATAATAAACGTAAAATATATAGACAATTACAACAACGCACCAAAGAAGAAAAAATACCCAGATGGTAACCATTATTGGCTGCAGTGAATCAAAAAAATTATTTAAATATTTTGCTACGTCATTCATGTTTTTTTCTTAAAAACAATAGTACAATTATCCTATCGTTTATCAAAAGAAATGTAATCAATGAGAGCAAAATCCCCATAGTATCCTTTTGGGTTAATGAAACATAAAAATACAACATAGCTCCTAAAGTAAACAGTATATGTTTTGACATCGAAACAAAGATAAACATCATGGTTTTTCCCAAATATCCAACTATACTTGCCAAAAAATATATCAGGTAGTCGGCTCTGCCTATGATATTTCCTTTCAATGAGAATCCTGGATTTCTAAACAATTTACTTTTGAGTTTTGAAAATCTTCTAAAGTAATATTTTTTTGAATCAATATTGATATCCTCATCGCCTAAAAATTCACTAATAAAATAATATACATCTGTTATTAAAAAGGTACCGAACTCCCATACAATTGCAATTAGCTGAAGTAAAATTACTACTTGAAATAAAGATTTAATTACTCCTAATTCAAATTGGAAATATTCTGATATTTTATAAACCCAAAAGATTGTAAATACAATTAAACAATCAATAAAAATACCGGAGATATAAGTTATAAATCTGGAGGATTTTGGGAGAATCGACAGATGGTACTGTTCGGTTTCTACAACAACGTCAGCCAAGTGATGATTAATCTGCATTTTTGCCTGACCACCTACCGCTTTGGTAGTCATAAAATGTGCAACTTCATGAGTAAAAATTAGTATGTAATTTATAATAATTACAGATACTGCATTAATAAAGATATTATTACTCCAAAAAAAATCCAGCGGTGAGGGAAAGTAGTTTGGATTTAAAATCATTATAACTGTTCCGCCAAGCATGATCATCAGACAGGGGATTACTATAAGCGGAGAAATTAACCAAGAAAAATAATTCTTACTTACATTTCCAAACCACGGGTGAATTTTTTGTGTTATGTCCGGATTTATATTACCGTCAATTGCTTTGATAAATCCTACACTATCGGCAGTTTTTAATAATGAATAAATCTGTTCAGATGTTTTACCGCTTAACCTGGCAGATTCTGATATGTTTATTCCATCATCTAGAAACTTTAAGGCCTCTATTTCTGATTTATCTATGGTAAGACCTGTATCAGTGTCCCATCTGATAACTGTAGTTTTTTCATTGTTATCAAATTCGGAGGAGAAGCGCAGTTTATGAAATGTTATTTTGGACGCAGGATTAACCCGTAATTTTTTTTGCATATTTACTGTAAGCTACAACGGACACAATCAATATATAAGTAAGATAAATAAGTCCATGAATACAAAATTTACCGAGATTAACAGGCGTAGTTAATGCCAGGGCGATTCCGCTTACAGTTGTTAAAAATATTAGCATATAATTAATTTCTTGTTTTAGTTTGGAAGGCGTGAATAACAAAATAGCTGAATAAAATATACTTATTGAAGCGAACAATATGTGCGTAACCAACATCATTAGTTAAAGTATAACAAATGTTTCGACTTTATTTATCTGAATAATATACAAATATAAACTTTCTGCGAGCAATGTAGTGTGGCACACTTAGTCCATTCCACCAAATTATAGTCTGATTAACTTAAAGCTTTAAGAAGTGCTTCACGAATATTCTTCCCAGCAAACCATCCATCTAAATGAATAGTAGCATGCTTATTTCTGTTCCAGTCCTGAAGATAATATTTATCAATTTTTCCACCTCTTTTAATAAAAAGCTTTAGAAGTTCATTAAGAGATAAGTTTGTGTAGATAGATTAGTATAGCATGAAAAATAGATAAAATACAGCATTGTTTATTACGACACCATACACTCAATCTTTGATTATTTAGAAGATAGACTTACTTCAAACCATAATGGAGTCTTATCCTTTGGATTTCCAAAATTATAATTAACTGTAATCTCATTATTTTTTTCAATATTTTTTATTGCAACAAATTCAATTATTTTTTCTTTTGGTTTTATCTTGTATGTTGCGTTTGGTTCATAGGAGTGGTTATATATTGACCCAAAACCCAATGCGATTGCCAATTGCTCTCTCTTTTTACCAAAATAAAAAAAATAAGTAACAAGAACGCTTTCTTTTAAATTAGACGTATCACACTTTGAAACCAAAATAACTGGACATCTTTCAATTATTTCTCCCTTTTTAATATCACGCTTGGCATAGACTCCCCTGCCTGCATTTAAAATGTTAGATTTGTGAATATACACTTTTTCTGAAGTAAAGAGCTTGTTCATGGTGTGATTATATCAGAGGAGTTGATAAATTCAGTAAAAGTTATTTTGTGAAGAATTCAAAATTTAATAATATTTGAAATATCACATCACTAAATAGGCAAAGCTGTAACGATCAATCTTCGTTGGTCAAAGCTTCCATCACAGGTGTAAAGCGTTAACTGGTTTTGTGAAGAAGTAACGGCATCAATATCATTAGGTGACACTTTAACAACTTTATCTACTACATACTTATAAGTATTTTGATCATGCATTATTACAATCTCATTACCTTTTGATAATTTATTAAGATTGCCAAATAGATGAGGTAAGTTGTGTGCATATAAAATTACATTTCCTTCTGAAGGAAGAGCTGAAGTCGATAGCCAAGACACTCTGTCATTGTAAAGAGTCCATTCATTATTCTTAATTACTCCTTCGCTAATATCCAGAGATAAATCAAAAAGAGGAAAATAAACACGGTCTGGAACTGTGTTTTTTACTACACTTTCATTTAATTTATCAACTTGGTTACTTACAATAGTAGCTACTGGTTCCTCTGAATTTTTAGATGCAAATATTTCATCCACTTGGATAAAAATCCTCATACTTAATAAAGAAATCATACCCGCAACCAACAATATCGTTGCAAATTGAAGAAAAAAATGATTATTCCGTGACATGGATTCGGGAAATCAAAAATCCTACAAATAATACGATTAAACCAACTCCTCCAGCAATATACCATTTAAGAAAATCACTTTTTCCTGTAGCACCCAACACTGTTGCGTCTCCAACTGCCTCTTTATCTTTTACCTCTGATGCTTCAGTCTTAGCAGGCACAGTTGTAGGCGTTGGGCTAGAGGATGATGCTGGTGTAGCGGTAGCTGTAGGGGTAGAGCTGGGTGTGGAAGTCATAACAGGTGACGAGGTAGGAGTCGGTGAACTGCTTGCATCTTGAGCCAATACAGAATTTGAATTAACCACCATTAAAGAAAAAATGAATAAACAAAGAAAAACATACATAAAATAATGCTTTTTCATTATATAAAGTCTATCCATTAAAAATATCTTAATCAAGAAGGAATATCAAAAAGTAATAAAACGTCAAAAAAATAAAGGTTGATACTGGAGTATTAAAAACTATTAAGTTTAAACCTAGTTTGTTGGCTGGGAGACCGAGTTTGAACCTATTTTATTAGGACAGACTCAGCAAAAGTAATCAGGTACTCATTACAGTCTTCAATGGTAAATTCTAAGGTACCATAATCGGTTTTATGAAATGGCTGAATGATGTTAACTTTTTTTTGTATTTGTTCATAGAAACTTTTTATATCTTCTGCTCTAATAAAAATTAAAAAAGACCCTCCCATTTTTTGTTTTTTAAGTCCCGGTACTTCTTTTTCGAACGCACTTCTCTCATAGAACATAATGTGGGTATCATCTCTTCCAAGTTTAGCAAAAACTGGGTTCTTTTTAGGGAAGGTTATTTCTGATTTAAACTCGAGTATTTTATGGTAGAACTGAAGAGTCCTTGGCATATCTTCAACCAAGAGTTCGGGAATTAGCTGAAGATTTTTCATTTATAGATTATACGATATATTTATTATTTGTATATTGACCTTCTGAGATGATGTTGCAACTTATTATTATGCATTTACTTAACGATTTCATCTAACCAAGAAGAGAAATCGTCGTTTATTTTTTCTACTTTAATTTGTCCGATAAAATTGTCGTAACCTATATTTTTCTTTATTATCTTTCTAACTTTGTCATAGTATTCTTCTTTAGTTTTAATAATTAACACAACTTCAGGTTCTTCTGTAATCTCACCTTTATATTTATAAATGCAAGTTATTGGGAAGAAATTTACACAATTCGCGAAATTTTTATCTAATAATTCTTTCCCAATCTTTCTGGCTTCTTCATTATTATTCAGAGTAACATAGATTATTATCATATTTATATTATATCAAAATATTGTTTTTGAAGCTGGTTGAGACTGGTTAACTATGTTGGAACTTATTATAGAAATCAATTGTTTGCATATGTAAATTAGTCTATTGAACTAATGTTTGAATTAACTTGTCAAAATCTTCTCTGTTTAATTCAGCATTTTTATCGGAATTTAGATTTTCATCTTCAAAAGTATGTGATTCCAATAGTGCATCTCCCAGAAAAATTTTTGGATCTTCCCCTTTCCTTAAGTAGTCAACAGCGTCTTCTGTATACATGGCTCCTTTACCTCTAAAAATAATCACCTTATTCTTATCGGTTACTCCAAAATATATTTTTTCTTCTGTATGTCCGCTTGTTTTAGTCACTGGTTTGAGAATAATAATTAACTCATTTATATCTTGAATCCTATCTTTTTTCTCAGTCCATAAAAGAACTTTCCTACCCAAAAAGTTTATACTCTCTCTATCCAACAACTCAGGGGCTTCATCATTATCCAGATGTACTGCAGCATAATCCTGCAACCAATTGCCATCGTGCACTTCAACTGGCAGGACAGATTCCTGAACACTTTTGTCAGCGTGGTCAATTGTGTTTTCCAGATGAAGTATTGTATTGAGTGTTAATGCGCTATCAATATGAATAGCAAGTTCAGGCTGTTGAGCTACAGTTGTTTCTATACGATGAAAGCTAGAGAGTTCGCTTTGACTTACATCTCTCTTGCCTGTTGTATCACCTACAACACTTGAAGAATTTTCATCAGGCGGTTCATTCAAAGACATAATATATTTTACAACGAATTGCTCAAAAAGAATTAGAGATAAACAAGATCACATTCCAAAAATGAGTTCTAACATCGTCAACTTAGCATATCCTGAGTTAGCTGCGAACCGTGGACAGAGTTCGAACCTATTTACTTACTGTCCAACAACCATTATATATTCCTTCTTGCTAGAAAATACCGACCTAGAATCTCTCTGTGGTTAAAGGCAATATCAACGTTAGATAAATCATCTGCACCAATATAAATAACTTCTGGTACTTCATCCTCCTTTAGTTTAAGTTCACCTCCAACTTCCCCTAAAAAATAATAGGTGTGCCAAGTTTGTCCTGGTATTGTTTTATCGTTTGATTCTTCAATCCAAAGAACTGGATTTTTGAGTTCAAAACCCGTTTCCTCTCTTACCTCTCTCACAATTGCCTCTTCAGGAGTTTCCCCATCATCGGGCTTTCCGCCTATTAAGGCGAATTGATTTTGGCCAATTCCTCTACCTCGTTTTCCAAGTAGAACTCTGCCATCCACAACGATTATTGCTCTAGTCGCTATTAGTTCTTTACCCATCTCAAGAGACATTTGAGCAATTTTAGCACAAAAAATATCTGATACGATTTATGTCTATTTCAGTTATAATTTACCTATGTCTTGGCAACTCCTGATTGGACTTAGTGTTTTACTTTACTCTTTGTCAGTTGTTCTCCAAAGGGTACTTCTCAAGGATGACAAAAGTGAACCAATATCTTTTTCTATTTTCTTCCAAATTGGAGTGGCAATTGTTATCGGGATATTGGTTTTAGTAATTCAAGGAGGAATTCCGATTCCAGATTTTTCTCAAATATCCTGGAGTGTTTTGGCGATGACCGCACTCTATGCTCTTGCAAACATATTTATTTTCAAGTCGTTAAAAATCACGGAGGCTTCAAGATTTACTGTAATTTTTTCAAGCAAAACCCTTTTTGCAGTCTTAGGAACTTCTCTATTTTTCAAGGAAGGACTTACCGCCATACAGTGGTTTGGGGCGATACTAATTATTTTAGGAGTAGTAGTTATTTCTATAAAAGACATCGGCAAGAAACTTAATAAAGGAGATTTGCTAGCACTTTTAGCGGCAGTTCTTTTTGGATTAGCAAACACGAATGACCGCTTCTTGGTTAAGTTCTTTGACCCATATTCTTATGTAGTTATTGGATTCCTTCTTCCAGGCTTAGCAATAGCATTGTTTTACCCAAAGAAGCTAGCCAATTTGAAAATTTACTTCAAAAAAAGCTTTATCTATAAAATGGTAATCCTTTGCCTGTTGTATGGACTCTCGGCCGTAGCGTTCTTTGCAGCTTTGCAAACAACACCAAATTCATCTCAGCTATTTTCAATTAACTCGTTCGGGGCGATACTAACAGTTATCTTATCAATTATTATTCTTAAAGAAAAAGATCGTATTGCTAGGAAAGTATTAGGTGCAATAATGAGCGTTGCTGGACTTCTGTTGGTGAATAGATAGGCTTTTTTTTATCTCTCTTATACGTTCAATGAATCTTTGTAGAAGTTAAGAACAGCAATATCTCTCATCTGAATAAACTTACCTTCATAATTATTAGGTTTATCGTTTTGTAAGGTTTCAATTGCTTTATTTACAGGAACCCACCGCAATTCAAAACCTTCATCAATTTCGTCCTGTTCCAAATGCAATTCTTTTGGCTCGCCTACAATTTCAGAAAAGAAAATGTACGATATTTGAACCAACTTAAATTGATTTCTAGTTTCTATTACGACTGAATTTTGACCTTTTTCATCAACAATCTTACAATCACAACCCGTTTCTTCTTTTACCTCACGCCTGAATGCATCTTCATTGCTTTCGCTTGCTTCAAAACCCCCGCCTGGCAACTTATGGTAATTTTCCTTGGAAACATAAAGAAGTGCCACTTTCCCCTTGTTAATTAAAATACCTCTTGAGGCTTTACGGACATGATAATCACTAATGTTTGTTGGAGGTACAAAGTTAACATCAAAATCCTTATCACTTATCTCTGTAATAATGTACCTGGCAATTGTTAACATATAGTTTTAATTATATACTCGCTTACTAAAAAACTTTGCGTCACAGTGACGCATTATTTGGGCTCCTAAATTTACTCAGGATTTTTTACTTTCTGGCATTTCTCTTTCGTATTTTTTAGCTATTACATCGCTTTCAATCAAATTTGTGGTCAATTTTATTAGTTCTTTAAGATTATCAATATCTTTATCCGCCCAAATGCGGTCATAGTGAAGTTCATCGTTACCAAGCCAAGAAGCTCTTTTTGCACACACCTGAATTCGTTTATCGTCAATTAGTGTTATTACTTGACCCAATAATAATTTAGTGATTTCAGCCTTTGTTTTTATCTTAAGATGAATTAGATAATCCTTAACGAGAAACTCTAAAGCTTTTCTGTAACCCCCTCCTGCTATTTCTTCTAAACCAAAATTCTCAGCGATGGATGCTTGGTTATAAATTCTTTCAAAACGAGGACTTATGTTTTTTATTTCCTCCGAAAAATGAATTGGTTCCCAATATTGTGGAGCCAGAGTGTTTCTTAAGCAAAAGTAATCACCATGTCTACCTGGTTTATAATAGATTGCTGTGTAATATCTATTACATTTATTCAATGGGCACTGGAAAACGACCTCTACTACTTCATCATAATCCCATGCGTCTCCCAGGGAATGACCCTTAATAAATTTAGGCTGACCACCTTGACCGCATATTGGACATTTGTCTGGGAATTCATTTATTTGAACATTGCTACGACTTCCGTCTTCTAAGTCAATGTATAATGCAGAAGTATCTCGTGCCATATTTATTATTATCCCAACAGTTTTAATCTAATTAACTCTAATATTAAATTGGCTATCGCGACAATTAACCCTAACCCGGCAATAATGACGCCAGCAAGGGTAATATTATTTATCGCCTTCGTCAGTTTTACTGAAGACTCATCTGCACTTTTAATTGCAGATATTAATTGTCCGAGTTTTTCGTCAATTCTTCCTATTGTGGCGTAAAAACCTGTTGGAGTTTGTTTCTCATTGAAATACCAACCCAAGGTCTTTATGGGCAACTTCCAATCAACTTTTACACTA
>CAZIPM010000002.1:41142-105351 GCA_964541395.1 uncultured Gammaproteobacteria bacterium
TAAGCTCTTTGCTGTCAATTTCATCCATATCTATTTCAAAAAAGTATCATTGATTGCCGTAAATTCAGATACAGCTTTAAAAAAGTTTTCCAACTGTTTATATTCTCGGAATCTAAAATCGTCTTTATATTTATAATATGGGTCGGTATTTATATACTTCTCAAATAAATAGAAATCCTTACCTGAGGCAATAATAAACAACTTGGTGGATAAAGGTTTTAATTGGCATAACCTCTGAAGGCCAGTAATCATTTTGGTGCTGTGCTCAACCTCAAAGGCGTATTTAGGAACTTCGTCTTTAAACCACAGAATATCTATTTGGGAAACAAGTTTAGCGATATCTGCCCCCATAAATCTAAGTGGTAATTCTTTCAAGGTAATATAATCATGAAGTTTTTCTCCGAATGCTTCATTAGACTTATTCGGGCTGTAGGTGTCGTATCCGAGCATTCTACCAATCTTAAGAAGAAGCATTTCTGCCTCTGCGTGGGCTGTTATTTCATTCTTTTCTTCAAGGTCACTCTCTACGACAGGTTTATCTTCAGAAACACTGTAATGGCTTAAGAATGCATCTATGCTTCCAAATTTTGTAAGTATTGCTTCTACCCCCTCGTCATTAAGTGGCATAAAACCCTGAACAATAAAGCTCCTGCTGTATCCAGCCAAATCTGTAAGTTCGGTTATGGGAATATACACGGGTTGTAACTCTTTAAGAAAGAAGACACAGGTCCAAGGTTCTTCACCCGTCTTAGGTGGCCATAAAGCTAACGCCAAATCTTTGCTTTGTTGTTTGTAAAGAAGTTTCCCCGCATAAAGTAATTTACCTTCTCTTTCGTTTCCTTCCCGCCCTTTATAGAACAAAACAAGGTCATTAATTTCCATTTTGTCCCACGATGGTTTTTTAGTTTCTTTATTTCCCCAAACAAACACCTTGTCATATGCAGCTAATGCTTTTTTACCAGCGTCATCCAAATGAGGTTCAATAATTGATTTATCTACACCATTTTCTATCGTGCTTAAAAAGTTCTTATATGATGTTTCGTTTGCCCTTGGTGCTAAAAATATTTTCATTTTGTTGCCTCCATTAACAATTCATACATTTTGTCTGCAATTTCAATTTCTCCCGACTTCAGGTTTTTATCTCTTGTGTCTAATGTTTTTTCACCTGCAATTCTGATTTTGCTTCCGTCTTTTGTTTTAGAATTTCTAATTTTATTAATCATTTTTTCCATTCTGTTTTTAAACTCACCTACATCACTTAGAAGTTTAGGTGAGAAGGCTAAAAATATATTTCCCCAACCTTTGTCTTCATCAATCCCCGCATAACATGAATGAGGAAGGGTTCCAGCAAATATTTCTACCATCATTGAAAGTCCTGCACCTTTATAAGATTTATCAAAGGGTAATGTGGCACCCTCCATAGCTTTTTCAGGGTCTGTTGTTGGATTCCCGTCTTTGTCTAATGCAACACCTTCAGGAATAGTTTTTCCCAACGCCTTGGCATTAAGAAGCTCACCAAATGTAATTGCAGTTGTCCCCATATCAAAAATTACTGGTCTAGGTTTTGCAGGAATTCCAAAGGCAATTGGATTAGTTCCAAAAAGTGGTTCTATACCACCAAATGGAGGTGTGCTTGTTGGTGACTCAGCCATCACGATGGCTATTAAATCTTCTTTGGCAATTTTTTCAAGATAATATGATAAACAACCTGATGAGGTATGTGAACCTCTGGTCCCAACAATTCCGAAATCATTTTCTTCTGCAATTTTAATTACTTCATCACAAGCTAAGGAACCAACTAACATTCCTGGATTTCCATTTCCTTCAATCATTGAGGATAATTTTGTTATCTTTGTAATTTCAGCTTTTCCTGTTGGGTTTTGAGAAATGATGCTACCTCCAACAAGTAACCTAACTAAACCATGAGATACCCTACCAGACATTTCTCCAAACATTACTAAATCAGCCATTCTTGATGAATACTCTTCGTCATATTTTTTACTCATGGCTTTCATTACCAAATCTTTAAGTTCGTCAATTTTTATTTTCATAGTTCTAATTTAAAGAAGCTCTAATATCTCAGGCATTTTTTTGGTCCCTTCTTTTGAACCAAAATGGCCACCACCTTTAATTAAAATGTATTTTGCATTTAATCGTTTACTAGTATCTTCGGCGGCAATAGCGGTATAGTAAGGGTCATTGTCAGAATGGATTACGGTAATATTTTTGACATGCTCCTTAATTTTTTGATGATTTATCCTTGTTTTCCAAAACAACTTATGCCCATCACATAAATCGTCATAATCCCAAGCCGAGACTAAAATCATTTGTTTATATTGAAATTTCTCAGCCAACCTCATAGCCAATAAATTTCCAAGACTGTGCCCAATAATAATCGTGTCTTTGTCAATTAAATTTAGAGACTCTAAGTATTTGAGTATCTTACTCATATCTGGAACGTCTTTTCGCATCTCTGGGATATCGGGAAAATATGTGGTATAGCCTTTTTTCTCTAGCTCCTTTTTGAGCCAGGGATACCAATTGTCAGTGACTTTTGAATACCAGCTTTGGAGAAACAATACTTTTGATTTTTTATTCATTTTCTTTATATAAATATCAATTACAACTGTATTTTACCTCATTTCTTGGATAAAAGTTAATTATAGAAGGCGGGCACAGCGATTGACTTTTACTAAATTGTGCTATAATAAAGCTGTTAGTGTAGATACTTCAGTATAGATATCCAGATAGATATGATACCTCGTTGAGACTTGCGTCTCGTTGCGTTATTTAATAATTATGGCTAAATATAATCCAGAAACAGTTAAACAAGTAATTTCTTTCATTGAAGATGGGCTTTCCCAAAAAGACGCTTGCCGCCTAACTAAGATTGGCGAATCTACTTTTTACGATTGGTTAAAACAAAAACCGGAGTTTTCGGAGTCGGTTGAGCTTGCAATTACTAAGTATAAGATGAAACTGCTTTCGTATGTTAATTCTCAATCTATTAGCGATGGAAAATTAGCTCTGGAAGTTTTAGCCAGAAGGTGGCCTATTGAATTTGGCAGAAAGGATATTGCTCCCATTCCTAAAGAAGAGCCTATTGCAAGTATTTTGGATAAAGACACTATTCAGGCATTAGCTGATGTTTATGACGAAATGAAAGAAATAGCAAAAATGAAGATAAATCAAAACAAATCAGATAAAGTTTAACATTTGATTTTGATTGTTTAGTAAAACAATACGAAGCCTTCGGGCGGTGGCAGTAGAATGCCGGATAGATATGAGACCTCAGACTCGCATAGGTGCGAAGAAGGGGTCTCTTTTTTTTGAAATCAGGGGGATAGAGAAAACTCTTGGTCGGGTTATCCCCCTGAACCAAGAGTTTTTTGTTGACTATGAAACTAAGTAATCAGGCAATTACAGATTTTAAGGAGGCTTACCAAAAGTATTTTGGGGTAGTTTTGTCCGATGAAGAAGTTAATGAAAAAGGCATGAAACTTATGAATTTGATGAAACTTATTTACAAACCTATACCTGAAGAGGAATTTAAAAACTTAAACTATGGACATTAACGACTTTGAAATCATTATCAAAAAGTACCACCAGAAGAAGAACTGCGTCATTATTAATTTATTGATATTAAGAATCATAGAAATAAGAGGTTTTACTGTCAGGTATACGCCGACTAAACATTCTTCTGGAAATTCTGTTTGGATAGCTAATCCCCCAGGTCTCAGGGGGCGTGGTGGACATTGGTTTTGGATTGCCAGGATTTTGGACTCAGCCTTGTGGCAGAAACTAGAAGAAAGAATGATAAAGAAAGCAAGGGACTATGCAAATTCACTATCGTAACAATATAGTAACAGTCTAGTAAGGTAACAATGAAGTTGTGGTAACAATACCGTGTAGTAATAATACAGTATGGTAATAATACCGTAATAAGGCAGTATTGAAGTTATTATGAGAAAGGATGATAATTAAGTTGTACTCACATTTAGCTTTCGGGCTTTTTAATGCCCTCATTGGACATATCCCGAAAGGATGTGAGTACACCAGTGAGGGCATTTAAGTTATGTCATATTTTAATAAAGATTTTGCAGACCAATTAAAGGAAAGAAAGTTTTTTGTGTATCTTCGCCGGTCATCGGAAGATAGCGAGGACAGGCAGATTGCGAGCATTCCTAGACAGCTACACGAGGTTGAGGAAGAGATTATCAACCGGTACGGCCTTAATGTAATAAAACCTTTCTATGAAGAAAGTCGGAGTGCTTTTAAGGAAGGCAGGCCAGACTTCAACGATATCCTTCAAAAAGCAAAAGCTGGTGAAGGAGATGGGGTTATAACTTGGCATGCAAACCGTTTAGCCAGGAATTATGGCGATGGTGGTAAATTTGTCCAAACTTTAAGTGATGGGGATATAAAAATTGTGCTTACATGTTCTGGCCATTTTGAAAACACGCCCAGAGATTTGGAATATCTAATGACCGAATTTACAAGAGCAGCAAGGGATAGCGGTGATAAAAGTGAGGCTGTAAAAAGCGGAAATAGAGAAAAGTTTTTTGAAGAAAAGTGGTGGCTTGGACCTGCAAAGCCAGGCTACTTAAATGTTACTGACCCAATTACAAAAGAAAAATATATTAAGAAGGATGCGGAAAGATTTCCTATTATCAAGAAGGCAATAAAACTAATTCTTGAAGGTTTTCATACCCCCATGCAGGCCTTGTATAAGTTAAATAACAAATTCGGTTATAGAAGCAGAAGAACAGTAAGACAGGGTGGAAAGCTAATGGCAAAAAGCGGTTGGTATAGATTGCTTTCCGACCCATATTATTACGGATTAATGGTCAGAAAAGAAGGTGAGGTAATGGGCAAACACGAACCCATGCTTCTTGAGGAAGAATTTAAGAAATTACAAATAATTTTAGGCAGTAAAGGAAAAAGCCATTACACTAAACATGAATTTCCATTTAAGCCGGTACTAAAATGTACCTGCGGGGGTGCAGTAACAGCCGAAGAAAAATGGCAGATTATTTGTCTAAATTGCAAAACAAAATTCCACAAGGCCAAGGGCAGAGACACCTGTCCCGAGTGTAAAATCCTAATAGAAGAAATGAAAAGTCCCAAGATACTTCATTATGTTTATTTACGCTGTGCCAAAAAGGTAAACCCTGAATGTACCGAAAAGGCAGTTGAAATCAAAGAGTTTGAGAAACAAATAGATGAAGAGCTTTCAAAGTACGAGATTCCAGAACTATTCAAAGAATGGGCCATTAAACACCTTAATGAAGTCAATGATGCTGAAACCCAGGACAGAGAAACAATCAGGCTTAACTTAGAGAATGGAAAAACAGATAAAATAAAAGAACTTGATAATCTTGTAAAACTCAAGATTTCTCCACAAAACTCAGACGGTTCAGTTTTATCAGATTCAGAATACGATACTCAAAGAAAAACAATCTTAGTTGAACTGGAGAGTTTTGACAGACAATTGAAGGGGGTTGATAAGGAAAGGAATAAATACCATGAGCTTTCTATTAAAACCTTTAATTTTGCCTGTTATGCACGCCATTGGTTCGCAAATGGCAGCGTTCAGGACAAGACAGAGATATTAGGCACACTAGGTTCTAACCTAATCCTGAAAGACAAAAAGCTCCTTATTCAAGGGCAAAACCCGTTCTTCTTAATAGAGAAAGGCAAGAAGGAAGCATTGGAAGTTGCTCAAAAGTTTGAACCTTCAATAAATGCCATAACTTGGGGCAATATCTTCGCTCTGGAACCTGTCCGTTCTTCTTGGCTGGGAGACAGGGATTTGAACCCCGATAAATAGATCCAGAATCTATTGTCCTGCCGTTAGACGATCTCCCATTGAAAGTTGAGCTTCAATTATATCAAATTATGTAAGAATTATTACTGCAATAGACCTAACTCTCCTATATATTAATTAATACATTTCTAAAAAAGGAGGTGATTGTGAATGCAAAATAAACAAGGAGCAGTAGATCATTTAAAAAATCATCAAAAATACCCGGCAACGAGCGATCAACTTTTGGCTGAGTGTGATAATTTATCAGATTTTTCTAATGAAGATAAAGGTTGGTTTAAGAGTAAATTACCTATGGGAAAAACATTTAATTCTGCTGAGGAAGTAATGATGGCTTTGGGGTTAACAGAATAATAAATGTTTAAATTACCCGATCTGAAATATAAATATAATGCTTTAGAGCCCTATATTGATGAGGTTACTATGAAGGTTCATCATGACCTGCATCATAAGGCTTATATAGATAAGCTAAATGTTGCTTTGGAAAAATATCCTGATTTATCAAAAAAGAGTATTGAAGAATTATTGTCGGATTTAAACTCCATTCCGGAAGATATAAAAACAGCAGTCAGAAACCATGGTGGAGGACATTACAACCATTCGTTTTTCTGGAAGATCTTATCCCCAAATTCAGGAGGAGAACCAACCAGACAATTGGGTGATTCTATAAATAAAAGTTTCGGCAGTTTTAAAGAATTTAAAGAAAAATTTACAACCGCCGGACTTAATAGGTTTGGTAGCGGTTGGATATGGTTGACAAAAAGTGGTGGTGAATTAGTAATTGAAAGTACTCCAAATCAAGATACCCCTCTATCCGAGAGCAAACATGCAATTCTGGGACTTGATGTCTGGGAACATGCCTATTATTTAAAATTCCAAAACAGAAGAGCAGATTATATTAACTCATGGTGGAATGTTGTGGACTGGATTGAAATAGAAAAAAACTTCACCACAATTACTTGACTAATATTTAAACAGCATTATAATAACCTTAATTATTGTATGGCTGAGTTTGTAAAAGATGAAGAGGTTGATGAGAAACCATCAAATCAATATTTAGACAATTTACGTTATGCAATAAGTGGTCGATGTACCCAGCCTGGTTGTTTGGTTGGCAGTAAAGCCGGCGCGATTTGTCACAATTTTAACAATCAGTTGGCTACTGAATGCCTCGAACAAACTCAAATTAGGATGTTTAGACCAGGGTCGCTTATTTCGAAATAATTAATTTTTATTTAATAAAAATTATTGCATTCGGAAGGGCTCTACCGGGTCCCACTTTATAACCTCCTGACCATAATGCAGTCGAACCCCCGTTATCTAGGTTTAAAGCATTGTCCATACCCATTGATTTCATTACTCTTGCAGATTCCGCAACTGTTGCTGAATGAACCACTCCTATATACACTGTGTTGCCTTTATTGGCTACAAAACTTCTAGAACCTTTACTTCCTTTTTTTGGATCATCATCCCCTCCGAAAGCAATACTTCCACCGCTTACCAAAAGCGGGTAATTCATCAGAACCCCATTAACCCCGGTATCCCTACCCCACTGACTTCCTGCTGAAACAAATCTGATATATCCGCTGCCAAAAACCACCAAAGGGTTGGTACTGTATACATTATTTCCTGAATTAAAATAATATTTGTCTTTGTTCATAACCAAAAGATCAAATGTATTTTCTTTGCCGCTACATGTTGCATAATCCTTGGGGCAGAAGTATGTTCCGTTTATCCCCGCAAATCCCCCGTTTCTGGCTACATAATCAGAAAGTGAAAGCACGGGGCAATTACTGCCGCAGTCAGAAGCAGAAGCGGTATCAACAATTACTCTGGTAGAACCTATGTCCGCAGCAACCATACTGACTGTAAACACTCCCGCATCACTTTGAACACTTTGTCTGGAATATCCCGCTCCGGGAGGTGCATTATTTATTACAGGTACTGCAGTAGGTGCACTAGTGGGCTTTACCGTTGCAGCAACGGTCGGTTTTATTGTTGGGCTCGGTGAAGGAGAGGGACTTGGTGAGGGGGAAGGAGAGGGAGTTTCTGTTTCTTCTGTCTGCTTACTTGAATTTTCTTTATTGCCTTCATTGTTATATTTTATAATATTTGGAAAAAACTTAATGACCAATATTATAAGTGCAGCGATTATAATTAGAGGGAGTAAATGAACAATACCTTTTTGCTGCATAATTCATTTTGCCGATAAATAGACCATCTGTCAAAGAAATAATAATTCACAACTAAGGAATTTTTATATATTTTTAAGATATTTGTCATAAAAAGCAACTGTATCAGACATCGCTTTGGTAAATTCTAAACCAGTAATATTATGGCCACCGTTGGGGTATTCATAAAATAAATGATTAATTTCACTTCCACCCAAAATTTTATTTAAGTTCCTACTGTATTCCACACTTACCACAGCGTCGTCAACAGCATGAAAAAGTGCCAATGCACCAGTTTTTCCTTCCAGATAATTTGTAGCTACAACTTGTTTCCAAAAATCGTTATCTTTATTAAATTCTCCGTATAATTCTCTTAACCTTTGTCTTTTTTTTGCCCTCTCTGTACTTTGATTAGGGGATCTATAAGACATATCAGAAATTCTATAGTCTAATAAATCCTGATAAGTAAAACCAGCTCCAGCCCAGACTGCAATAGCAGGAATTTCCTCTTTGGCCATAAAGCTTCTGAATGTAACATTGCCTGCCATTGAATGTCCCCATAAACCGATTTTTTCTGAATCAACAAAATCCGTATTTTTTAACGCTTCATATGCATTTAAAGTATCTATTACATAATCACCCGAATAATAAGAACCCCCCGCTTCTCCTTCAGAATTTCCATGACCCCTTAAATCTATTTTAAAAACTACATACTCGCTTCTCGCCAGGTAATCAACATGGTCAGCGTACCTTTCGGTTGTACTATATGTAGTCGGTGCGATATATCCGTGGACAAAAACTATAGCTGGATTTTTGTTCTTTCCGTTATTCGGAACTGTCAAAAATCCGTTTACATTAAATCCGTCAGAATCATAACTTGTTAAATAGCTTGTGTAGTTGGTATTTTCAGAATACTTTGTTAATTCTCTTAACTTTGATTTATATTCCCTATTTCTTAAGTAGGGAATTGTCATTTCCTGAAACTCAAAGGGTGTAGTTTTTTGTTGTGGAATTATTTTTGAAAACTGATCTTGTGGAGTTAGTTTTATGAAATATGAGTAACTGATAAAAACTATAAAAATTACCAAAAATATTTTTAGAAGACGAACCATAGAAGATTTTAGCATGTTATAAACTTTAAGTCTTCCGCCGGTGAGAATAATATTATTAATCAAATATAATTTTATCGTTTATGATTTTGAAGAACATTTATAAATTAAATCTTACTTCAAACCAAGAATCTTAAGTAAAAATTTCCAAAAACTGAATTTATAATTACTACCTTGAGGATAAACATCTTTAGTCCAAACAGATAATATCAACCATTCTTTTTTCTCATTCTTTTTGGCGACTACTTCTATTTTTCTTTGCCTGAAAGTTTTAAGATAAATCCAAGCTCCACGACTTTTGGCATACTTGCTTTGGTCAGGATAGCGCCAGGTATCCCAAGCATCCCTTTGGCTTATTCCTCTTGTTTTTAATCTTTGTAGTGCGTGATTAGTCCAAATTACCCCACCATAATATATATCCACGCCCTAATTATACATTTATTTACCACCCAAAGAGCCTTTTAAATTAATGGCAATTTTCTTTTCAAGCTCTTTCTGATTTAATTTATTCAAAACAATTATTTGTGCAAGTGACGGAGCACCTAATTGTTGCATAGATTCTATCTCTTTAATTCCATATTCGTGTAAGAGAATATCATCAACGGTAGCATATGAAAAGGATGCTTCTCGATAAGAACCAATTCTTGTAGCAGTCATTTAGAAGAGAATTATACCACAAATTATTTCTTTTTCGTTTTTAGTTCGGAAAGAATTTCTTTATGAAGCAATTTAACTTCTTTTTTAATTATATCTTCTATATCACCGTCTATTTTTTCCTTTAAATAACCCAATAGTTTTTCGTCATGTGGGCTGGATTGAAACTTGTTTAAAAATTCTTCATGGTGGTGTTGGGGTAGTTTATCCAAAACGCAACCCATAACGCGGTGGTGCATAATCTCTTCAATCGCTGTCCACAACTCCTGTAATTCATCATTTGAAGTCACCATTTTTTTAAGCTTTTTGTCCAAGCCGTTTAAAATTATTAGTTTATCGTAGAAAATCATGCTCATAATTTTATAACTCCTTCACTTTGTTTGTTGTAGAAAATTATACTCATATCTGTACTAAATCCTTTTGATCTATATTTAAATCATTATACTCAACCGGACCTAATTTTATTTTATTTTCCGGATCGTCTACAAAAAACATAATTACGGGACCCTTTTTATATCTTGCCCCACCCAAGTATTCCATAACTTCAGGACTACCTCCGAAATGCTTTCCTGTCCAAGCTGCCGGTCCTGAATCGGCAATTGCCGCAACTACTGCTTTACCGTTTGTTGTATTAACTAAAAGTACCTTTCTGTATTTATACCAATCTCTAAGGTATGGTTGTCTAGAAGCCCAATCTTTTAAATAAAGAGTTTGGGCTACAGCATACCAGCGTTCGGTTTCAATCAGATCGGGTGTTAACTCAACTTTACTTTTTGAAAAATAACTCCACGCTCCCAGACCGGGAGCAATTCCCTCTTTGTAAAATGGTCCATGGTTTTCCAAAATATCTCCGGGATATCTTTTTAAATGCTGCTCCGCACCTATCATCCCGTAGGTAGTATTTAAATGTTCCCCTTCCAAAGTCGCTTTGGCTGGTATTTTAATCACATTTGCAAAAACAGATTCAATATATTTTTCTTCAGCTCTTGATAGTGGGCGTGTCCTTTCAGGGAGAACATTTTTTAAAGTATCAACTAAATATCTTTGAGGAAGTTGAGGGGTTTCATCTCTATTAAATTCATCAATACTTTTGACTATATCGGTGGGTGCAGGAAGTTGCCCGGCACCCGTAGGAGGTGCCAAAAGAAGAGTTCCGGTTAGTGCCCCGACACTTATTATTTTTGCAGAATGTTGTCTGATTTTACCAAGCTCTATTCCTTTTTCCTGAAGAAATTTATACGCGTGGGGGTATTTCTTTTTAAATTTATTCTGGGCTTCAACACTTTTAAGCCTTAAGTTGTTTCTAAATAATTCCAGATGGGCAGCGGTTGGATTCATTTTATTATCTTATTTTAAGTACTTTCTAATGTTAATCTCTTTAAAGTTTCTTCTTTACCTAAAATTATAATTGAGTCATTTATAGGTGGGGTAAATTTCACACCGGTCATGGCTATTCTTATGGTCATGAAAAAATCCCCAACTTTAATATTATTTTCATTTATCTTTTCCATTAAAGTTTCATTTAACTCTTCCAAGTCCCAATTTTTTAAATTGGAGATAACATCAACTGCTAATCCTAAATGTTTTTGGTAATCTGTTCCAAACAGTATTTTATCAACTTCCGGTTTTTCCCAAAAGAATTTAGCCAAATCATTAAACTCGGTGAATTTTTTAATCCTGTTCTTTAGTAACTTCGTTATTTTTACTTTTTTCCCACTTGGTAACATATTAAATTCAGAACTAAATTTTTCAAATTTATTTTGTAGTTCGTTGTCCTCCATCATACGGATGTATTGACCGTTAAACCAATCAAGTTTATCCCTGAAAAATCTGGGGTTGGCATCTTGGAATCCATTAATATTAAATTCTTTTACAAATTCATCCAAGGTATATAATTCTCTGTTATCTTTCGGAGCCCAGCCCAAAAGCATGATGAAATTCAAAAGTGCTTCTGGTAAATACCCTTCTTCTAAAAATTGTTCTGCAAAAACAGAATCCCGTCTTTTGGATAATTTCTTTCCTGTCTCTCCCGATAAAATATCTGTCAGATGTCCTATTTCCGGACGGGTTCCTCCTAAATACTCAAACACCAATAAATGAATTGGCGTTGACGGTAGCCAGTCATGTCCTCTTAAGATATGAGTAATTTTCATATCTATATCATCAGCCATAGCGGCCAAGTGATAAGTAGGATATCCGTCAGACTTTAAAAGTGTTGCATCATATACAGTATTTGTGTTCCATGATATTTCTTTTTTGTGTACAAAATCAAGATAACTGACTGTTTTTCCATCAGGAACCAATAGTTTTATAGCACCTGTGGTGAATGCTTTGCCTCGGCACGGATCTTTCAAGTCTTTTGAATAACCTTCTTCCTTCGTATTTTTTGGATCACATTGACAAAAAAAGGCATGACCGTCTGACACTAATTTTTCTGCTGTTTGTTTGTAGTAATCAAGCCTCTCGGATTGAATGTACATTTCATCATATATAAGACCAAATTTTTTCAGTGTTTCTTGAAGGGCTTCTTTTGAACCTGCAACTTCCCTCTTTTGATCAGTGTCCTCAATTCTTAATATAAAGTCTCCTCCCTCATGTTTGGCTAAAGCATATGCATATAATGCTGTTCGAAGTCCACCTATGTGTAAAAATCCTGTCGGGCTGGGAGCAAACCTAGTTCTTACCTTTGTCATAAACTCAATTATCGCACAGATGAGTCTGCTCTTCCAGAACTTAATAATCACTTGAGTTAATACCTTCATGAGATATACTAAAATAGATTATGGTGACTTTAACCTACGCATCTATAACTGCCAGAAAAATTATCCGCTATACTGTTTTTTTCATTATCTTTTTAATTGTTGGCAAGATGTTTTTGGGTGTAGCACTGGGAATTTATCATAAAATTTTTCCACCTCCTCCTCCTACACCGACTGTAGCTTATGGTAAATTACCTAAATTACCCTTTCCTGAAAGGGCTAAGTTAAATTTAAACTTTACTTTGGAAACTCCAGAAGGAGGCCTACCTACAACTCCAAGCTTGATTAAAATTTATTTTATGCCCAAACTTTCCGCCAATCTTCTGTCATTGGATTTTGCAAAAGAAAGGGCCCAAAGTTTAAACTACGAAATTAATCCTGAAACTCTTTCTGACTCTCTTTATAAGTTCTATAACAAAACAACACCTTCAAGTATGCAAATAGATATCATCACGGGAGCTTTTTCGGTAAGTTATGACCTAAATGTTGATCAGTCACCTCTGGCGGTACGCCCCGTTCCCCCAGAAGTTGCAGTAAGTACCGCTAGACAGTTTATGACAAGCGCAAATGTCCTACCTGAAGACATGACAGGACCCACCTCTCATCAGTTCTTAAAATATGAATCATCCGGTCTTGTTCCTGCTGTCTCTCTTGCCGACAGTAACCTTATTAAAGTCCATTTTTTCCGCAAAAGTTTTGAGGAAATGCCATCTCTGACACCTGTTCCAAATGAAGGAAATATCTGGTTTATTATAAGCGGACTGAAAGAAAGAGGTAAAGATGTTCTAGCCGGAGAATACCATTACTTTCCGGTAGATGAAACACAATCTTCAACTTATCCCATTAAAACTGCGGATCAGGCATGGCAGGAGTTTACAGCAGGTAATTATTTCACTGCTTCTTTTGGAGCAGCCAATGACGGTGAGAATATAAAAATAAGACGAGTTTATTTGGCTTATTATGATTCAGGAGAACTCATGGATTTCTACCAGCCAATCTATGTTTTTGAAGGAACAGATAAAAATTTTGTGGCATATATTCCTGCAGTTACAGGAGATTATTACGGCGAATAGAAAAAACTTGTTTATAAAGAGTAAAAAAAGATTATTAATTAATTACTGCCTGTTTCTGAATTTTTGAAACTTTCTTCTCCAGCTTGTCAAATTCTTCTAAAGTTGGAGTATCGTCTGATAAACTTGCTAAATCTAATCCAATTCTGTCAATTCTCTTTGTCAATCTTAATTCAGTCCCGTCAATTTTTTTATATACCTCATCAAATTTTTTATCTACTTCGTCAAATTTTTTATAAACTTTTTCAAATCCCTTCCTCATCTCATCTCGAGTAAGACTTTGACCGTTTAAAACCATCTGCAACATTTTTTTATCATCTGTCATAATTTTATTATACAAGTTATTACAATATCTCAAACTATAACTTTTGCGATAAGTTAACCTTCTTCCACTCATAATTGGTAAAAATCCAATCAATTAACTCTTTTGTTTCACCAAATCTGTCCTGAGAACCCAACACTGCGACCATAATTTTTTTATTTTCTCTTTCGATATCCGTAACCAAGTTTTCTCTGGCCACTTCAGTCCAACCTGTTTTTACTCCTTTTACACCCTCTATTGTACCTAAAAGCTTATTTGTACTTACAAGTTTATGTTTAATAAACCCATCAATACTCCTAACAGTTTTTTCTTTAGTCCCGACAATTTCTGCAAAAATAGGGTTTCTCATGGCAACTTTGGAAACTGTAATTAAATCCTTAACTGTTGAATACTGGTCTGCACTGTCTAAGCCGGCAGGATTAGTGAAATGGGTATTAACCAAGCCCAGATCCAAAACTTTTTGATTCATCAGATCTATAAATCCTTCTCTGCCATTTGGGTGCAACAATGCCAATACCTCTGCAGCATCATTGGCGGAATAAATCAAAAGTCCATTTAATAAATCACCGATTTTAATTTTTTCACCAACAATAAGTCCCATTTTCTGGCCAATTACGTTAAACTTTGGTACAGTAACTTCCTGATTTAGATCATAATTATCAAGAACAACCATGGCTGTAACAATTTTGGTTGTCGAAGCAGGAAAAAGGCCTCTCTGTGGATCTTTTTCATATAAAGTAACACCGGATTTTAAATCAACTACCATTACCGACTGTGCGGAAAGGACTGGGTATTTACTGTGATCTTTTTTAAGGCTTGGCAGATCGGAATAGTTGACAGCACCCAGAGGGGGTTTTAAGTCAGGGTAAACAACAGTTGCAGTATTTTTCGCCAGAGAAATCGCAGAAGTGGAAATAAAAACAAAACTGATTATGGCAAGATAAAGAAGATTCATTTTACTAAAACAGGATTTTCTACTTTAACAAAATCGCTATATTTCATTTTTACTGACTTGTTATGTCTCCCCACATTGAACGCTATTTCATCGTTATCAGATAGACGGACATCAAGATAAGTTTTCATGCCCAGAAGGGATCCAAACGGAGGTATCGAACCAACTTCAAGACCTGTTTTTGCTTCTACACTTTCTTTTGAAGCCATAGCCAATTTTTTAAACTTAAGTATTTCTTTAAACCGATTCAGGTCTGCCTTTAAATCGGCAGGTAATACCAGTAATATAAATTCTTTATCTGCTTGAAGTACCAAAGCTTTAGCCCCCTGATGAACAGTTGTTCCTCTCACTTTTGCTGACTCCTCACTAGTAAAAACCGATTCATGTTCATATTTTTGAAATTCTATTTCCCTTTTTTCTAAGAGCTTGATTATTTTTTCATACACACTGGATTTATCTTCAATCGGTGGAGCATGTAATGTCTTAATTCCCAACTCTTCTAGCTGATCGCTTGTGGCTTCACTGGGGGCATCCAAAACTGCGGTCTGACCTGAAGCTGAAGTAGGATAGGCCATCACCTCGCGTACAGAGGGTTCGCCAAGGATAGCCATTAAGAATCTATCCAATCCTGGAGCTATCCCTCCGTGGGGTGGAACACCGTAAGTAAAAGCTGTCAGCATATGTTCAAATTGTCCTCTTTGTTTCTCTGAAAAACCGATTAGTTTAAATATTTTTTCCTGAATTTTAGGATCATGAATTCTAATACTTCCACCACCAACCTCAAAACCGTTTAAGACAAAATCATGCTGTAAACCTCGAACCTTTCCGGGGTCTGTTTCCAAAAGCGCTAAATCATCAGGATGTGGAGACGTAAACATATGATGACTAGGTGCCCATTTTGAAGATCCCGAACCATGGAAGTAATCATCATCTGTTTGTTCAGTAAATAGAGGAAAATCCAAAACCCAGCAAAATGCCAATTCATCGGGATCGTTTTTGTCTTTTCTTAAATCAGGTTTATCATTGCCGTATTTTTCTTTGGCGTCTTTGTGAGAAATTCTTGGCCAAGGAGATTCCATAATTTTCTTTTCAGGAAAAAGTTCTTTTACAAGCTGAGTAAACATTTTTTCGCTTAAATCCAAGATGTCTTTCTGTTTTACAAACGACATTTCCATATCTAGTTGGGTAAATTCTCCATAAGCGCGGTCTTTCCTTGGATCTTCATCCCTAAAACATCTGGCAAACTGGAAATATCTTTCCATACCCGCAACCATTAGAAGCTGTTTATATTGTTGAGGAGACTGGGGAAGTGCATAGAATTTACCAAGCTGCAGTCTGGAAGGAACTAAAAAGTCCCTGGCTCCTTCCGGGGTGGTTTTTGTTAAAATTGGAGTTTCAATTTCTACAAAATCCAGATCACTCAGATAGTTTCTTAAAAATTGAGTAACTTTTGAGCGAAGTCTAATATTTTTACTCATTCTGGGACGTCTCAAATCTAGGTATCGGTATTTATTCCTAATGTTCTCATCTATATCATAACCGTCAGTATCCAAAGGAAGAGGAAGTTCCGAAGACATTGAGATTACCTCAAGTTTTTTAATCTGCATTTCTATTTTACCCGTGGGGATGTTGGGATTAATTAATTTTTCCGGTCTTTCTACAACTTTACCGATTACTTCAACAACCGATTCTGTGGTAACTTTAGGAAGATTTGCTCCAACACATTGGATAATACCACTTCGATCACGTAAATCTATAAATGTAATTTTTCCATGATCTCTGACTGTATCTACCCAACCCTGAAGTATTATTGACTCGTCAATTTTATCTACTGCTTCAGTAACTAAAGTCCTTTGCATAGTAGTAGTATTGTATGTTTAGAATTGACACTTGACAAGAGGCTAGCATATTTTCTAAGATACTTATTGTTTCTAAAAAATACAACATGAATTTAAATAATCACTGCGTTAAGACTATTAATAACCTCTTTATCTAGGGGTTTGTCTTGGCGGGTGATAAAAAGGCAAACCTCTTCTAAACAAAGAGGTTTTTTTATGAATTAAAAATAAAACTAAAAATATTATGGCATTAGAATTTCAAACACTAAAAGCTAGAGAAGCATATATGAGAAAGCTAGAGAGTTCAATTGTGCTAGATGCAATTAGACCGATGCTAATTAAGCTCGCCACCGAAGGAGATAAAACAAAATTAACAACAGAACATCAAAAAGATAAGAATAAAAAGGGAGGTGATGATTAGTGGCAGAAAGAGTTACAATAATAGGAGCTGGATTAGGCTCAATGACTGATATTTATCAGTCCGGTGATGAAGATGAGGCACTACTGCTTACTAGTACTAAGGAAAGAGCTATGGAAAAAGTTGCAATACAAGTTTCCCAATTACCACGAGAGGGAACAGATCGATATCAGGTTGATGCATTGGTAACAGATTGATAATTTTAGTCTCATAGTATATGATATCGATTATGGTTGAAGATTCTGGCGTAACCGATATTAAATTCAAGCCAGATATATATTGTCACGCAAACAGTCCTGAGACATTAGCTAAATTGAAGATTTATGTTGATCCTGAATCTTTACCTAAGGATTGGGGTCCAGATAGAGCACAAAGATATATGACTGAGATAGGTATTGTTTTAAGGGGTAGACCCTATGAATATGTCGCCACTAAAAATGTGAGTGTATTTTTAAAAACATTAAACCAGATTAGATCTAAAAGACGAAGTACTGAGCTTGCTTAAAAGTTTAGCTAATTATTCGCTTTGATTGCTAGACTTCATATCTCTAATTTTCAACTGGATACTTTTAATGTTATTCCATTGATTTTCTTCAATGGAAAAGACAATATCAACTGCAGTTGATTTAGAAATAGAAATATTAGGATCATGATTAAACCAGATTGCATCTAAAGTTTTGTCACCTTGAGTGAGTTTTAGTTTTAAATGCTTTTCTTCTGCACCGACTGGCTTAGAACTTGGTATTTTTACTGACCTACTTGCAAACAAAGCTGGATAGTTTCCCTGTCCATATGGTTCAAACTTTTTTAAATCATCCACTAATTTTTGATTAATACAGTCAAAATCCAATTGCATATCAATTCTTAATTTTCTTTGGAGCAACTCTTCTGTGAGAAACTCCTTTGAAATTTCATTAATTTTTTTACTGAATTCTAAAATCCTTGATGTTTCAATTGAAAATCCTGCAGCCATAGGATGCCCTCCTCCTTCCAATATAATTCCAGTTTTTTTTATCGCTTCTATTATATTAAATCCTGCTATTGATCTTGCAGATGCTTTTGAAATCTCAACACCTTGGGAGATGACAATCGAAGGTCGGTAAAACTTTTCCGTAATTTTGCCTGATGCCAAACCTATTATTCCCTCATGGTATTGTCCTGATAAAACTATTATATTTTCCAATTCCTGTTTTTTGGATTGAGTTAACGCCCTTGTTATTGCATCATCAACAACTCTTTGTCTTTCAAGATTTGTGTCTGAAAGAACTTTGGCTAAATCATTTGCCTTCTTATAGTCTCTTGTACAAATCAACCTTAAAGAATCCAGAGCATGGGATAATCTTCCCATGGCATTAATCCTTGGAGCAAGAATATACCCGATTTCATACACCCCAACATTTAATATGTTGGCGGATCTTATCAAAGCTTTAAGTCCTACCCTTTTGGTTTTATTTAATTCATGAAGTCCATATTTAACCAACGACCTGTTAATACCCAGCAGAGTCATTTGGTCTGCAACTGTTCCTAGAGCTACAAGATCAAGCCCATCATTTCCACCCAATTCACGGGATAAAAACCAGGCAAGAGCAGATCCACAAACAGATGTAGAATGAAAAACTGCAAAGGCTTCATTTTTTTTATCTCCTACCGTATGGTGATCAACTACAATAACATCAATTCCCAAATCTTTTGCTTTTTTGATTCCTTTATATGCAACAATACCGTTATCTACAGTGATAATCAGATTGGGTTTTAAGGAATTGAAATTGGGATTTTCAATAGTTTTGGCTTTAAAACCATATCCTTCTTCAAATCTGTCAGGGATATAAGGTAGTGCGTCATAACCTTTTTTAAAGAGGGTTTCCCAGAGAATAGCTGTTGCACAAACCCCGTCTGCATCATAATCTCCAAAAATAATAATTCTTTCTTTCTTTTCTTTAGCTATTTTTAATCTGTTAATTATTTTTTTAACTGTTTCAATATTTATTCCCAACTGTTTTAAACTGATATCGTTGGGGTTAATAGGTTCCAAAAAATCTTTTATATCCTTTTTTGTTTTAAGTCCTCTGTTAATTAAAAGAAGTTTAATGATTTCGTCAGAATCAGTTATCGCTTTTTTAGAATTATGCAGTACTTCCCATTTCATGCTGGTATAATGGTAGCATATGATCTTTAAACTTCCAGCTGAGGTACAGGAGATTCTTGTAAATTTTCAAAAGTCGGGTTTTGAAATTTATATAGTTGGCGGAGCAGTCCGTGACATGATCATGGGTAAAGATGTAACCGATTGGGATTTTACTACTAATGCCTCGCCTGAAGACATTTTAAGGATTATTCCAGACGGTTTTTACGACAACAAATTCGGGACGGTTGGGTTGGTAATAGAAGGCACGGAAGAACCATTTGAGATTACTACTTACAGGACAGAATATGGTTATTCGGACAATAGACGTCCAGATAAAGTTGAGTGGGGTAAGACTCTGGAAGAGGATTTACAAAGACGTGACTTTACAATCAACGCTTTAGCATATGACGGCAAAAAGATAATTGATTATTACGGTGGTCAGGAGGATATTAAAAACAAAGTCTTAAAAGCAGTAGGGAATCCAACTGAACGTTTTCAGGAAGATGCTCTCAGAATGATGCGTGCGGTCAGAATAGCGGGGGAATTAATTTTTAAAATAGAAGAAGAAACTTTTGAAGCGATTAAAACCAATGTTTCTTTAATCGGTAAAATCGCTAAAGAAAGAGTCAAAGATGAATTATTCAAAATTTTAAGAAGCAATAATCCCTACGAAGGATTGCTTCACCTAAAAGAGACAGGTTTAATGCAGGAGATACTACCGGAACTATCAAAATGTTTTGGGGTAGAACAAAAATCTCCACAAAGACATCATGTTTACGATGTTGGTACACATTTACTCATGGCTTTGAAGGAATGTAAATCAACAGATCCCGTTACCCGTTTTGCTACCCTTATTCATGACATAGGTAAACCACAAACCTACAGAAAATTGGGGACTGGAGTTATCACTTTCTATAACCATGAAATGGTTTCAACCAAAATTGCCATAAATATAGCAGACAGACTTAAATTATCGACAAAAGAAAAAGACAAACTAATTAAACTGGTAAGATTTCATCAGTTTACAGTTGATGAGCATCAAACAGATTCAGCCGTCAGAAGATTTATTACAAATGTCGGACTGGAATATGTAGAAGATATGTTAGCCCTTCGAGTTGCGGACAGATTGGGTGGAGGAGCTACAGAAACATCCTGGCGGTTGGAAGAATTCAAAAAAAGACTTTTAGAAGTGCAAAAACAACCTTTCTTAATTAAAGATTTAAAAATAAACGGAAATGATGTAATGAGGGTTCTAAAATTAAAACCCGGACCAAAAGTAGGGGAGATTTTAGAAAAGTTATTTAACGAAGTTGTGGAAAACAACATACCCAATGAAAGAGAAGTTCTATTAAAAAACATTAAAACGATTGAACAGAAACTGAAACAATAACACCATTCTGATAAGTACTTGAACTAGGCAGGAGAACCTGACCTTCAGACACGGTTACGTTGGCAAATCTTACTCCTGGTGACCCAGTATCTGTTAAGTCTACTGCATACATTTCATCTTTTTTAATGCGGGTTACTCTCAATCTCCTGGTGGTTATATCTTTTCCTCTTCCAACAGATTCACTAAATACATCACCAATTCCAAGAACTAATAGCAGTGGTCCAGTATTTTGTTCCATATTAATAATCCTATTATACCCTATATTAAAAAGGGGTCAATATTTAGATTTTTTAAATTTCTTTTCCAACCTTTCCCAAGTAATAAGAAGTGGGACTGCGACGAATGGAGATGAATAAGTTCCTGAAATTGTTCCAATCAGAAGTGCAATTGCAAACCACCTAATTGTATCTCCACCCAAAAGTACAAGTGATAAAAGCATAAAGATAATGGTGAAAGAATTATTGAGTGACCTGTTCATTGTCTCCGTAATAGCTGAATTTACTACATTAATTAGTTCTCCTCCTTCTTTTTTCTGTTTCTCACGAATCCTGTCAAAAACAACTATTGTGTCATGCACTGAGAACGAAAGAATTGTCAATGCTGCAGTTACAAATAAAAAGTCAATTTCGGCTCCAAAAAAATGTCCTAAGATAGAAAAGCCTCCGATTAACATCAAGGTATCGTGAAGCATAGCCAGAATTGCCGATACTCCAAATTTAATACTTTTAAACTGTATGGTTACCCAAATAAGAATTAAGAGGGCAGAAATTCCCAAAGCATAGACAGTTTTTTTGATAAGCTCAGGACCGATTGAAGGGCCCACAGTTTCAAATTTTAATTCTTCTCCATCTTTTTTTAGCTCTGCCCTGATTTTTGCAACTTCTTCATCAGACTTGGCCGGATATCTGTAATTTTTAATCTCCCCACTTGGTAATTTATACTCAGCCACCACACCTCCTGAAAAATCAATCCCTAAATTCAACTTCCAATTTAATAAACTGTAAATTCCAAAAGACAAAAAAACCATAGATATAATTAAATAAATAATCCTGTATTTCATCCAATTCATATTTTTAAGTTTTTATTCTCCTTTCATTAACTAATAGTCTCATTAAATTCCTGGAAACCACAACTCCTGTAAAAAGTGAGATACCAATTCCCAGTGCTAGGGTAATTGCAAAGCCTCTGACAGGGCCTGAGGTATGTAAGAAACCCCAGTCTAAAGGATTGGCTAAAATGAAAGCGGTGACCAAGGTTGCAATATTGGCATCCCTAATTGAATCCCAAGCTCTTCCAAATGCCACTTCCAAAGCGTCCGCAATTGGTCTTTTTTTGATTTCTTCCTTAAGACGTTCAAATATCAAAATATTGCTATCAACTGCCATGCCAACTGATAGTAAGAATCCTGCAATTCCTGGCAGTGTCAGAACAACTGGGATAAGTTTATAAACAGCTAAAGTTAAAATACCAAATATCAAAAGGGCGACAACTGCAATTAGACCGTTTTTTCTGTAAACCAAAATCATAAACAGAGCCACCATTATAATTCCCACAAACCCTGCTTTTATACTTTTTTCAATTGAATCGGCTCCAAGTGTTGCTCCTACACTTCTTTCTTCTACAAGTTTTATGGGAACAGGAAGCGCTCCTGCATTTAGTTGTATTTCCAAATTTTTTGCTTCATCTAAGGTAAAAGTTCCCGATATTTGGGCTTTCCCACCTACTATTTTTTCTTGGACTATAGGAGCAGATACCATATTCTGATCCAGCACAATTGCAAGTGGCTGATTAATATTTTTTCCCGTTATTTCTTCAAATTTCTTTGATCCCTCTTCATTAAATTGAATTGAAACTGAAGGCTTGCCGGTATTTTGATCAAAAACCACATCTGCAGATTTTAAATCTGCACCTGTCAGGTTGGTAGGTACCAATGAGGCAGAAGGGGTGGCACTACCGTTAGCAGGATCCTGCTTTACCTCTGAAAAAACCAGTTGAGCGGTTTTACCCAATAGAGCAGCTGCTTCTTGAGGGTTATTTACTCCGGGAAGTTCGATAATTACCCTGTTTTTCCCTTCAAAAGTAGAGGTTAATACATTTGGTTCAGATACTCCAAAAAGATTGACTCTTCTTTCCAAAACGTTTCTTAATGAACTAATAGCTTTTTCACGGTCAGAATCATTCAAGTTTGATGTATCTACATCATAAGTAAGTCTGCTTCCACCTGACAGATCAAGACCTAATTTAAGTCTGTATTTTGACCACGGAGAACTAATAAAGGCCGCTATGGCGGCCAGTATGAATATAAAAAATATTTTAACTAACAAGTTCTTCTTCATCGCCTATTATCATTACTCTACTGTCCATAAAAATACTTTGCAGGAAAGGATCCCTTCTTTTCTTCCTGAAGTCAAGCTCTTCACGACTCATAACCGTGTAGTTTATTTCCCTGCCCATTTTGGATTCTTCGGCTCTGATTATAGCAGCCAATTCCGGCATGACAACCTCTCCTACCACCAAGATGTCAACTCCTTCGTCATTTCTTCTCTGCTTTCGCCTGACGAACTTACCTGAAAACATGACAAATCCGAGTTTTCCGATTTTGTTTTTATTCTCAATAAAAGTTTTACCCAATCCGGTTGTTTTGGCGGTTATTTCCAACAAATCTGCATAAAGTGGGTAATCCCGTCTGATAAAATAATAGACTCTGTTACCCCTAGGTTCTTTTTTCAGGATGCCTGCTTTTTCAAATCTGTCCAATTCACGCCTGACAGCATTGATTTCTTCTTTTACTTCCCTAACAATTCCCCTGACATGATACATCTCGGTTAAATCGGAAAAAAAGAGATCGAGTATTTTTACCCGTACTTTAGAAGTTATAATGTCACCTAAGTCTGCCATTTAATAATTGATGTCATTACCTACCGGAACTACTTCGATCCAGATAGGACCTCTGATAAAAGAGATTTCAGCTCCTTCTTCGTCAAAAAATACTTCACGGGAAGTGGCAGAATCTTTTTCCCAGGTAGCTTTAATTATTTGACCGTTCTGAAATACCAAAGCATCTCCTTTACCTACTACTTCATAATACATATGATGCTCACTGTCAACAGGTCCTTTTTCTTTGGCGAACAGTATTACCACGTTTTTGGCAACTAAAGGTGTCTTCTCAAATGCCTGATCAACATGAACCACTCCGCCATTTTTTCTGACATATCTGTTAGTTCCTTGGTCATATGACCAGATTACGTCATAATCAGCCCAGTTATCCCAAAACCTGAATGATATTTCGGAGGCAGTTGGAGTTTGCGGTTTGTCATCACTAAACTGCCAGACTTTAAAATCTTCATTCCAGGCCACTCCATCACTGTCTTTAAATTCAAAACCTCTTTTTTTGGCTTCATTATAAACAGCATCGAGGGATGCTACTACCGAATGCTCCCAAGCTGCAGGCTCAGACGAGAGTCTGTATTGATCACGTATGACTATAGGTACTCCGATATTGTAACCTCCGTCCATATCATTACCTCTCTGACCGTTTCTCCAACCCAGTTTGTCCAAAAGACCGTAAGCATCAACTTCTTTGGCTACCTGACTGGTGGACTTTATTCCTCCCGGACAATCTCCACAGAGTCTATTGGCTGCACCCTGATGCAAAAAGATGGGGAATGATCCGTATCCTGCTGCCAGGTTAACAAAATAGACTCTGGCACTTCTAATGGGTGCCATTTTGACTTCTTCGGCAACTCCCGCACAGTAGAAAATTCCCAAAAACCTGGTTATGCCACCTTCCGCAACTGCTTCATAAACAATATCTGCTTTGGAAAGCCCAGACTGAGGCCTGGCATCTTTGTGGTTTTCTATCACTACTGCCGTCGGTCTTCTGGTATCCCAAATATCCCGTTCTGCTTTTGTAAATTTAGCGCCGTTTATCGGACAGATTTCTGTTTTAGGTTTGGATAGATCAATTCTGGATCTTTTGGTCTCAGTTCCTGAAGAACTCCCTGGATCCTTTATAAGATAGGTAAAAGCTGCCATGGAAACTCCTGTGGAAACCAAAAAAAGACCCACAAATCCTAAAATGAGTGTTAAGTGTTTATTAAAAAAACTTTTCATAATTTTATTTTTCAGTCTGGTCTAAACGATAAATTTATTTCAAAGCCTGAATAAGTGCCTTGGATTCTTCTTCCGACAATTCCACCAAGCCTTTACCTGCTTTAATTATTTTAGTATACAGTCTTGTACGTTCTCTTGTATGCAGACTAGTAATAATAATACCATTTTTATTTCCATCCAAAAGCACCAAAGAGAATGAATGATCTCCACCTGATTCGTTAAAGGGGTTAAATTTAACAAGACCAATTTTTTGAATATGTTTTAAAGCATCATTGGCTAAATTGACAACTTCGGTTTTAACATCTTTCAAATCTTTGGTATTTAAGTTTTGGATCTCTTCGATTGTTTTGAAAGTTTTGATAAAATCCCCTTCTTTGCTGTCTTTTAGTAAATTCTTGATTCTCAGGAAGAACCAGTAAGTAAATCCGGAAAGAAGAAGTAACCAGATGATTGATATTACCCCCAGATTTAAGTTAATATTCATTTGCAGTAATTAGGATAACTTAAATCCATGGCAAAAAAAAGAACAAGAAAGCAGAAACAGGCAGCTGAGGTCAGGCATGTCAATAGTCAATTTCAAATTAAATTCGAACCAGGTTCAGCCGTACTACCAAAAGTCAAAAAATCCATAGATACGGCACAAACTCCTGAGACAGCCTCAATTAAAAAAGAACTTTTAAGAAGCTTAACCATAGCTTCACTGATCCTAATTAGCCTTGTAGTGCTATACTGGTTCTCGTAATGGAAAAGGGGGTGATTTATTTATGATGTACTGCGTAAAGTGTCGCCAGAAGAGAGAAGGTAAAGATGCACAGGCCGTAACCATGAAGAATGGTAAGAAAGCAACCAAAGCGGTTTGTGAAGTCTGCGGAACCACAATGTTCAAGATTGGTGGAAACTAATTTTGAAATTGTTTTTTCAATCTTCAAGAAGCACTACATGTTAGTGCCTCTTGAGGTGTTTAAGGATAATCCCTATAAAACACTTATCTCAACACTTCTATCCTCCAGAACCAGGGATGAAGTTACCCTTGAAGCTTCGAAAAGATTATTTAGAGTAGCCCCCAACTTAAAAGCACTCAGAAAAATTGATGAGAAAACTATTGAGAAGCTTATTTATCCCGTAGGATTTTCAAAAACAAAAGCAAAATATTTAAAAATGCTTTCTGGTTTAATTGATGGTGTACCTAAAACGAGAGAGGGACTAATGAAGCTACCAGGTGTTGGTAGAAAAACTGCTAATCTGGTTTTAAACAGAGCTTTTCATATTCCTGCAATTGCAGTTGACACTCATGTCCACAGAATTAGTAATTTACTGGGGTGGGTAAAAACAAAATCTCCGGAAAAAACTGAAGTTTCACTGATAAAAATTTTACCTAAAATATACTGGCCTGATATCAATAGATTATTTGTAAGTATAGGACGTCAATTTAGATCAATAAAAAAACTTAAAGAATTTTTAAAAGCTAATCTATTGATTTGATTAATACTCAATGTTAACATCCAAATATGAAGAGAGGGTTGAAAATCGCACTTGTAACAGGGGTATCAACTGGCATTGGGAAAGGTATTACAGAATTTTTATCCAAAAATGGATATCTTGTTCATGCAACATACAATGAAAGTAAAAAGGAAATATATCAGGCATTTGGGAAAAACCGTAATGTAATTATTCATCAATTAAATGTAAGTAATGAAAAAGAGGTAATCACTACACTAGACAACATAAAACGTGAATCGAAAAAACTTGATTTACTAGTTAACAATGCCTCTGTCGATTTTTTAGTGACAATTGAGGATATGACTTCTATTCAATGGGATGAAACCTTTAACGTAAGAGCAAAAGGAACTTTTTTACTAACTAAATATAGCCTCGAATTATTAAGGAAATGTAAAAAGTCTACCATAATAAATATAACTTCTTCTTGGGCCTACGAGACTCAACCCTCATTCCCCGCTGCTGCTTCTGCGGAGGCTGCTAAAATGAATTTTACTAAAACATGCGCAGTTACCCTTGCTAAATACGGAATCAGAACACATTCGGTAAATCCGGGTGTAACACGCACTCCTTTATGGGATCCTTGGGGAGTAGATGACAAAGGTTGGGAGCAAATGGCTAAAAATAATCCACTAGGAAGGAACTGCACTTCGCTGGATGTAGCAAAAGTAATCTACTATTTAGACTCTGATGAAGCAGAATACTTAAACGGTGAGGAAATTTACGTCAATGGCGGAAACCATTTGCGAAATTTGTAATAAATCATTAGGTTGGATATTATTATTTTTCTACAACAATTGTAAGCGGCCCATCTAAGAAACAGTTAATTTCCATATAATCTCCAAAGCTTCCTGTTTCAATTTTCAAATTCTTATTTCTTAATTGCTCAACAAAATATAAATATAATTTCTTAGCATTTTCGGGATCCTCAGCCTCAATAAAACTAGGTCTGTTTCCGTCTTTAGTATTTGCATATAAAGTAAATTGGGAAACAACTAGTATTTCTGACTTTGTATCTACAACTGAGAGGTTCATTTTATCTTTTTTATCAGACATTAGTCTTATTTTTAAAAGTTTTTCTACAAGTTGATCAGCATTTTTTTCCGTGTCACCCTTTTTAATCCCCAGAAGTACAAACAAACCTGCGCCAATTTCTCCCACAATTTCTTTGGTTTCTTTTTTTATTACTTTTGCTTTTTTGACTCGTTGTATTACTAATTTCATATCAGTTTTTATAAATGTTATTTTACACAAAAAATCCCACTTTCTGTGGGACTCTTTGTGCTTTAGAGGCTGTAAGCCAGGTTCTGTTTTTCAGACAACTATCTATCTAAGCCCTCAAACTTTAGATCGTCACCTGTTTTACCAGGTGTCGGGAAAACATCCTAATAACGACCTGCTCGGAGGTTGCGGCGCGGAGGATTGCCCGTTTCACTTTCCACTATCTTTTAGGGATAGTGCAAAATCGTCTCTGTTGCTCTAACTGTCCCATGACCATTTAATTGATCATGACCTCCAGACTTTCGTCTGGACACGCTGTTTTCCGCCGCCTGGACTTTCCTCTGTAGCTTTCACTACAGCAATTGTCTCACCTCTAAAGCTCATACATTATATCATTTTGAAGCAAACTTTTCTCTGAATATTATCTGAAGTGTTAAAACTACCGGCATGGAAATAATTATTCCAACCACACCTGCTAGTCTAAAACCAACCGATAATGCAAATAAAGTAATAACAGGAGAAATACCCACCGATTTTTCCATTACCTTGGGAACAAATAAATAATTTTCAAGCTGTTGTATTAAAAATGTTAAACCTATGGCTGCAAAACCCAAAAACGGGCTGTAAGAAAAACCTAAAATTATTGCAGGGACAGCAGCAATAAGTGGTCCCAAGTAGGGAACGATTTCAAATAATCCGGCTAAAAGTCCAAGTGGCAGGGCATAAGGAATTCCCAAAATTAAAAAGCCTAAGTAACTAGATAATCCTACTAAAAACATCAAAAGAAGTTGTCCTCTAGCCCATCCTCCTAATCTTTCTTCCCAAAGAGAAACTAATTCTGTATATTTATCACTGTTTTCTTTTCCAAACAGGAAACTTAAAGTATCGTCAAGTTTATTTCTCATCAGAAGAAAATAAAATGCAAAAATTAAAACCGTCAATACATTGAAAACATTTGAAATAATTCCCAAACCTGCTTTGACAATTTGTGAAGGTACAGAACCCAATGCAGAAATAAGTTGATTTAGAATTTCACCATTGGCAAACCGATCCAATCCCAATTGTTGAAGATTATAAGGTAACGAATTTACTAAGTTGGTAGTTTGTTCTACCAAAGGTGGAATAATTGCGGCAACCGCACCTCCAATAATACCAAAAATCAAAAGATACGAAACAAGAATAGAAACTATCCTGGGAACTTTATATCCGTTTAATCTGTTGACTAAAGGATTTAAAATTGCAGCAATGATAAGAGCTACAAAAACCTGCAAAAGAATATCGCCTATTCTATATACTAACCATGAGGCAATAATTAAAAACAGCGCAAATAAAATTGTTTTGTGAGATATTTCGACTTTTCTTGTCATCTAACTTCTATTTAACCATTTTTTAACCAAAATTTCCACATTTTTATAGTAATCTTGTTCACTAATGTCAAACCAATTAATCCTTGTATCTTTTCTAAACCAAGTATATTGTCTTTTAACATACTGTTTTTCACTTTTAATCCATTCAACAATAAAATCTTCATAACCCAGTCCCGACTTTAAAAACTTTTCTGACTCACGATATCCAATTGATTTCATAGATTGATTCTTCCAGGAAACCCCAGACTTTAATAAATCTTCAACTTCATCAATAAAACCGTTATTCATCCTCATTTCGACCCTATCTCCAATTCTCTTGTCCAATAAATTGCTGTCTGCTTTAAGACCTATAAATAAAGTGTCATACCGTTGTTTTTCATATACCACTGACAGATGTTTGCTTCCGTTCTCCATTTTCCATATTGCTACTTCAATTGCCCTGACCAATCGCCTGGGGTTTTGTTTATCTGAAGAATTCAGAGACGCTGCTTTTGCAGAATCCAGAGTAGCTAATTGTTCAAATAATTCCAATATATTTTTTTCTGTTAAAGTTTTTCTCAGATCTTCGTTCTTAGGTATGTCAACAGTACTTATGCCATCTACCACAGCTTTAATATAAAGTCCTGTTCCACCAACCAAAATAGGTAGTTTATTTCTGGAATATATTTTTTTGATGACTTTTTGTGTAAAAGCTACGTATTGGGAAACACTGAAATTTTCACCAGGTTCCGCCAAATCATAACCGTGTATCGGAACTTCTCCCCATTCTTTGCCTGTCCCTACATCCATTTTTTTATATAACTGTCTGGAGTCGGCAGAAACTAATTCACCGTTAAATGATTTCGCCAATTTAAAAGCCAAGGAGGTTTTTCCGGTGGCTGTAAGGCCGCAGATTACCAATAGTTTTTTCATTTTTTTCTTTTAGCTGCTGGCGCTTGTATATTTTTTAAGAGCATATTTCCAAAACTGAAGAGACAACATAAATAGTGCCATTCCAAAAAGTACTGATGAGATAACTCCGATAGGATTAATCAAACCCATAAAAGCTTTGGCAGGAATTGAAATCATAAGACCAATTGGTACAATAAATGTTATCAGGCTACGCAGTGGTTCTTTGTAAATGTCTATCGGAAATCTCCCCAGTCCTACCAAGTCTCTATAGATCATCACAGTGTGATCTATTTCTAAAGTAATTATTCCCATAGCCAATACCAGGATATGAAAGGCTGCAGAAATAACAAGGCCGTTTAAAACTAAAATAACATAATAGAATATAGCCAATCCGCTTGGATTCAATAAGTTTCCTATATACCAGACAAGAATTACAAGAGGGGGAATTGTAATTAAATCCGTCGCATCAGCACCCCCCAAAAGTACTCTAAAAAGGGGGCTCATGGGTTTTGTCAATATAAAATCAAAGGTACCTGAAATAATTTGTGGCCTAAATCTGTATACCTCCCGAAATAAAAACTGTCCTATTATATCAATGAGGTTGAAAGTCAAAAAGAAGAATAATGTTTGGTTTAAAGAATAGCCAGCTAAAGTATTAGTGCCTTTAAGTAAAAAATAAATAAAACCACCGAAAAAAGTAAATCTAATTATTTTTCCAATAAGAAAAACAATTATTGTGGGATTATGATTAAACACAGGTAAAATATTTTTAACATTCAAGTGCCACCAAATTCTTAAATAATATTTAAATTTTTTAATATTCATCTTCCTTCTGAACTATAAATTTTAAGACCACTTAACCAAATTTTTTTCATAATAATTGACAAAATCAAACTCCAAAACAACGCAACCATTATACCTTGCATAGACTCAACTATGGTTATCTGACCTAAATAGACCTGTAGCGGGAAAAAGACCAGATACGGAAAAGGTGTTAAATTAATTGTCTTTTGCCAGGTATCCGGAAATATATCTAAGGGGAAAACTGCACCCGAAAGAAATTCCGTGATAATCATCATGAAGATAAACTGAGCCCCCCAAGCCAACTCCGGCATCCAAAATGTAACAAAACTGACAATCATCCTTATTACAAAAATCAGATAATTTGCTAGAAGAAGTATTATTAAAAATAAAAGTATATATAACAGATTAGATTGAAAAAAAAGCGGCGGTTTAAGAATTATCGCCAGAATAATAAATTCTGAAATTGAAAAGGCTAAATTTAAAGCCTTACTGGACAGATCTCTCGTTAACCAATATTTAAAATAATTAATCGGCCTTATCAAATAATTACTAAGTTTTCCGTCAGCAATTTCTCCCGGTATGTCAACTGAACGGGCGGAAAAAACAAGTGCTCTGATAATTATTATTCCAAATACGTATGTTAATATTTTCTCCCTGTTGTAACCGAAGACTTCAGTATTGGTGTCAGCGAATACCGAATTCCAAAGAAAATAAGTCAGGATTATCTGAAACATATTCCTGACTCTCCACATAATAAAATTTATTTTATAGGCGAATTCCTGTTGGAATGAAATTGTAAAAATTGATATAAACTTTCTCATTTATTTCTTCTGAATACTTTGCGGATGACGTCTTCAATAGGGGTCTCTTCAATATTCAAATCGGTTACCGGAAAATTTTGTAATATTTCGGAGGCGGCAATGGCTGCAGTTGCCCTAGGTACTGAAAGTATTACTTCAGGAAATGCCATTTTTTTGATTTTTCCTACCTCCTCTAATTTTTTAATATTATCATCGGATGCCAGGGTAACTTTAATTATTTTTTCTTTAGCATAATCTGAAACCAATTTCTCCAAAGCTCCGTCAAAAATGATTTCACCTTCATCAATTACAATTACACGTCTTGCCAAATCCACCAGGTCATTCATATTATGTGAAGTTAATAGGATAGTGGCTTTATTTATTTTATTGTATTCATAGATAAAGTCACGCAGTACTTGTTGGGCTACCAGATCCAGGCCTATGGTTGGTTCATCCAAAAACAATACTTTTGGTTTATGGATTAATGCAGCAATAAGTTCCATTTTCATCCTTTGACCAAGAGAAAGTTTTCTGACAGAAGTTTTTAGTAATTTCCCCACATCCAAAAGTGCTACCAATTCTTCCAGATTCTTTTCATATTCTCTTGTTTTAAGTTCATAAATTTCTTTATTTAGTTCAAAGGTATCTATAGCCGGAAGATCCCACCACATTTGATTTTTTTGACCAAAGACTGCTGCAATTTTTTTTAAAAAATCGTGGGATTTATCCCAAGGGTTATAGTTTAAGACTGATACAAATCCTGAGGTTGGATATAATAACCCTGACAACGTTTTTAAAGTAGTAGTTTTTCCTGCTCCGTTTGGTCCTATAAACCCAACCAGTTCACCTTCTTGAAGAGAAAAGGAAATTGACCTAACAGCCCTAACTTTCTTTTTTTTAGGTTTAAAGATTGAAGTGACAGCTCCTTTTAAACCAGATTCTCTTTCAACAACTTCAAAATCTTTAATCAAACGATCGACTACGATAGCATAGTTCATGACTTTCTTAGTATAGCATTAGCGGATTACCTGGCGCTTCAAAGTTTTTCCCGGAGTGAAACGTGGAGACCTATGAGTTTTGATAGTGACCATTGTATCTGTATTGGGGATTTTGACTGTCTTACCTTTCATGGAGATTACTCTAAAGGTACCAAAGCCTGATAAAACAACTTTTTCACCCTTGGCTAAAATTCTGCCAATTTCGGCTAGGAATACTTCAACAGCTTCTTCAGCTGCTCTTTTAGTTAAATGGGCCTTTCTTGAAACCTGATCTATTAAATCTCTCTTGGTCATTTCGACTCAAAGCATAAATCAAGACCTACTAATTGTCAATAGATTGGGCTAATTGACTTCAACATAAAAAACATCAACTTTATCGTGATTTGGAGTTTCACCCTTTTTTTGTTCATAGTTTTCCCCACGAGTAACCAATTCTACAAGCTTTGCTTTACCACCAGAAATAAGTATTGCTTTTTGTATTTCAGTTTTTGGTTCTTCTATACTCAATTTACTTCACCTTCTTTCAAAATAAAGGTTGGTCGCCAAAAAAATTTTCGAAAAACTTGCCTCCTGGAAATTAAGTATGAATGATAATTAACTTGAAAACAATATTGTAAAAAAATAATCTTTTTAATCTGATTGCATTTCGGTCACTACTCTATCTAAATTTACTGCAGCTCGTGTAGCTATAAATTGTTGTGCTACCTCTAGGCTTACACCAGTCTCCTGGCTTATTTTTATTATCAACTCTCTCATAGCTTCTTCGCCCTCGGAATTTCCGGCTTCTAGTATATCTAGATCAAATCGAACCAGGGTCGTATTTGTCTCTTGAAGTCTTTTAAGGATCGGGTCCATATCAGATCTTGACATAATTAATAATACACTATTTCGCAGATGTCGTCGCAGTTGCTCTGACTTCCCTGATTGCAGTAACTTTTACCTGACCTGCATATTCAGCTTCTTTTTCCAATTTTCTGGCTATGTCATGGACAAGTACAGTCAACGCTTCATCGTCAACTTCTTCCGGTTTTACAATGACCCTAACATCACGACCTGCTTGAAATGCATAACCTATTTCAACACCGGCAAATGAATTAACTAAGCTTTCTATTTTTTCCATTCTGGAAACATAACCTTCGTGCGGTTCGTATCTGGCTCCGGGACGACTACCTGAAATTGCATCAGCTATCCAAACTATAACCGACTCTAGAGCTGAAAATGGTTTATCTTCGTGGTGTTCTGCAACTGCTGCAACAACTTCTTTTGGAATAGCATATTTTTTAAGTGTGTTAACACCTGCCGTAATATGGTTACCTTCTTCGTCCGTAACAACTTTTCCTATATCGTGAAGTAAACATCCTAATCTAACTATATCTACGTTTGCCCCCAGCTCTTCTGCAATGGCAATTCCCATCTTTGTTTCTTCAATAGTGTGAATTCCTAGGTTTTGACCATATGATGTTCTGAATCTGTAACGACCTATTAATTTAAGAAGTTCTAAAGGCAGACTGTAAACTCCACATTCTTCTGAAATTTTTTTACCTTCTTCCAATAAAACATCATCCATTTGCGATCGGGTTTGTTTTAATACTTCTTCTATTCTTGAGGGTTGAATTCTACTGTCCCTGATTAAAACTTCCAAGGCTCGTTTGGCAATTTCTCTTCTGATTGAATCAAAAGAAGACAACCTAATTTCATTAGTGTCATCAATGATAACTTCCACCATGGCATCTTTTTCAAATGCTCTGATATTTTTACCTTCCGCACCGATAATTCTTCCTTTTACTTCTTCATTGGGAACAGTAACCGAAGAAACGGTATATTCCGCTACATAATTGGTGGCACCATGCTTCATAGCATCAGCCAAGATATCCTTAGCTTTCTCATTGGCTTCCAGTTTTACCCTTTCTTCAGCAGCCCTTATTTTTTTGGCTATTTCAGAAGTGAGTTCTTTTTGGACTTCATCCAAAAGAGACTTCCTGGCTTCATCAGCCGTCATCTTGGATACTTTTTCTAATGCTTTGATGTAATCAGTTTGTGCAGACATATAAAATATGGAGTGTCTCTGAAGCAAATTTTTCTAAAACTTTACCTATATTTAACCCCATGATTGTATTATAACACAATCCATAATTAAATTAATTTCAAATATTTTATTCTTCAAGAAATCTAGCGAGAACTATACTTCTGGGTGAATTTCCATTATCAGGATAAAGACTAATCAATCGGACTTTAGAAAGATGCGTAAATTCTATTACTCCTAATTTGTCTTTTCTTGGACCGTTAACTCCTTCTGAATCTAAAATTTTTGGCTTTCCTGTACTCAATTCAGTTAAGAGTTGTTGTAGTTCCAAATCAGCTCTTGATTTTGAGAGTTTAACTTCTACAACATTGCGTGATCCACGGAAAAATACTCTAAGTCCTACAATTTTTTTAGAAAATCTTTCATCTCTAAAAGCACCATCTAAAGTAGAAAGATCTTTCAACATAGAAGCCACTAATGACTCCTGAGTTACTGCTTCAGCATCTGCTTCTTGTGTGCTTAAGTCATCCAACTGCACTCTTAAAATTTTATCCACATTTTATTTTAAACTATGTAAATAGATAAAATCAATTATTTATGATTTGAACAATCACATCCCATCCGAATCCTTTACCAGCCAAGAATTGCGTAATTTTTTGTTTACGTGTATTTTCATCTAATTTTTCCCATTTATACATTTTTTTTTGAACTAGGGCTTTTGCAATATTTTTTTCGTCTATTTCTATTTCTCCGAGCACTTCTTTAATTAATTCATTATTAACTCCTTTAATTCTTAATTCCTGTGATAAAACTCTTTTGGGTTTAGGTTTAAATAATTGTCTTTGTTCCACCCACCATTTTGCAAACTTTTCATCGTCAATTAGTTCTAATCTTATTAGTTTGTTAAACAATTCATCAAAAGAACTTTCATGTACTTTTTTTCTTTTTAAATAATCTCTAACTTCTTTCTCCGATCTTGGTCTTAGTGTGGCAAACCTTAACAGTTTATCCAACGACTTTTGAAATTCACGCTTTTTAACAATTTCAGATATTTGTTCTTCAGAAAGTTCCTGATCAACTTTTAAATGGTGTTTTACAAAATTTTCCAGATCCAGTCCAAAACCAAATTTATTATCCAGATATATATTCACCCTCTTTTGGTTTTTCTGAGGTTTTATGGAAGTGATTATTGCCACTATTTGCATTTTATAACAAACAGTCATAAAATTCTGCAAATGACTCCAATAAGTAATATCAGACCAGCAAAAAACGAAGAGGTTGCAAAAGCAAATCAAATACTGGCTAAACGTCAAGCAACACCTCCGCGAGTAGCTTTACCCGATCAAATAAAAGAAATTAGGGATGAATACATACGGTCAGGTGGGGCTATTACTATAGAATTTGAAGGAGAAAATTTAATACGTCAAGCTGAAAATACAAGCAGAAGTATACGGGGACATCTTACACACCAAGAGTTTGGCCTTACTAATCTGTCTTTAACTATCATTGACGAAGAAACTGACCCAAAAGTGGTAATGAAACGAAAAGGTCCTGAGAAATAATTTATTCTTCTTTATCTTCTTCACCTATTTCTTTGGGAAGTTTTTTTCCTGAAGCTGCCATTTCCCTGATTTTTTTCTCTAGTTCATCAGCCAGTTTTTTGTTCTCATTTATTGCTGCTTTTGTTCCCTCTCTTCCCTGTGCCAAGACTTTACCCCCGTAATTAAAAAATGAACCGCTTTTATTAATTAAACCAAGCTCTACAGCTACATCCAAAAGATTCCCCGATTTACTGATACCGTCTTCGTTCATAATATCAAACTCCGCCATTCGAAGTGGTGGGGCTACTTTATTTTTAACAATTCTAACTCTCACTCTTGTACCGATTACTGTGTCATTCTCCCCTTTGATTGATTCAATTCTTCTTATGTCCAACCTGACAGATGCATAAAATTTCAAGGCCATTCCCCCGGTTGTCGTTTCTGGGTTGCCAAACATAATTCCTATCTTTTGCCTTAATTGGTTGGTAAAGATAAGAATTGTTTTGGATTTGGATATAGCTCCTGTCAGTTTTCTTAATGCCTGACTCATAAGCCTTGCCTGAAGGCCCATAACCGCATCCCCCATTTCTCCTTCCAGTTCAGCCCTTGGAACTAATGCAGCAACCGAATCAACCACAATTACGTCCAGAGCACCTGATCTGACTAGTGTTTCGGTAATTTCCAACGCCTGTTCCCCGGTATCTGGTTGGGAGAGAAGAAGATTGTCTAAATCTACTCCTATAATATCAGCCCTAACAGGATCTAATGCATGTTCCGCATCCACAAATGCACACTGTCCTCCTTTTTTTTGCGCCTCCGCGATTATGGATAGTGCCAAAGTAGTTTTACCCGATGCTTCCGGCCCGTAAATCTCCACAATACGACCCCTTGGAACCCCTCCTACTCCCAACGCCAAATCAAGTGCAATTGATCCAGTTGGAATGACATCTATGGCAATATTCTTACTACTTTCTCCCAACCGCATAATCGAACCTTTGCCATACTGTTTATCTATTTGTTCCATGGCCATTTTAATTGCTTGAAGTTTAGCGCTTGATCCTTCCTGTTTAGTTGGGGCTACTACTGTTTCGCTTTTTTTCTTCGCCATTTCAAGTTACTTTTTACTCTGATCTATAGTAAAATGCAAGCAGTAAATATGCAGATTTGGCAGAACTATTTTTTAATATTTTTATTATTTTATTCGTTAATTGCTGTCTTTAATGGTTACAACAAATGTAAAGAAAAGAAGGAAGCTTTTGAGGTAACTAACCTCTTTATTCCTTTGGGTGCCTGGGTTTGGGGTGATGTTTTGGTCTTTGGAATATTTTGGTTTATTGTTTCCGCTACCTTCCTCTTTATTCTAAAAAACTGGTATCTGTTTCTCCTAGTTACTTCAATTTACTGGACTGTCAGAAGTTTTGGAGAGATAAACTACTGGTTAAACCAACAGTTTTCAGTAATCAAAAAAAATCCTCCAAAAAATTTGCTTTTCCATAACATATTTTATAATGACTCTATTTGGTTTATTTATCAAACTGTCTGGCAATGTGTTGCTGTACTGTTTATAATAAGTTCTATCTATTTCTCATATATCTGGCTTACTAATTTATGAATTTTAAATACTGTCCGTATTGTAAAGGGGATTTGATTAAAAGAGGATTTGAATTTGATTGTAAAAACTGTGACAATAAAGTCTATATAAATCCAGCTCCTTGTGTCTCTGTTCTGCCTATAAAAGACGGCCAGGTTTTACTGTCTGTCCGAAAACTTCCTCCTTATAAAGGAGAACTTGACTTGATTGGAGGCTTTATGCAACCAAACGAAACAACGGAAGAGTGTGCCATCAGAGAATGTAAAGAAGAAACAGGATTAGATATTAAGATAATTAAACTATTCGGAACTTATCCCGACAAATACGGGAAAGTGGGTTCTTTTACTATTAATATTCAATATCTGGTTAAAATTATAGATGGAAAAATGAAAGCAACTGATGACATTTCAGATCTTAAATGGATAAACATTATGGATATCCCATCTATAAAACTTAATAGTTTTAAGAATACAAAAGTTACTCTAAAAGACCTATTTAGGTCGTATAGTCGGGAATCTGAGAATTGAACTCAGGCCTGACGCACCCCATGCGCCAATTCTACCGTTAAACTAATTCCCGTTGTTTTATCTTTAGTATTCTATCAAACTCAAGGATACAATCCAAACCAACATTTAAATCACTGGCCTTCTGTATATGATAAAATCAAATTGTGAAAAGAATTGTGCTGTTACTTCTTCTTACTGTTATTTTGTCTGCTATTCTACTGACTAAAAATGTTTTTGGTCAAAGTAATGTCAAAACAGTAACTTTTTCCCCAACCACAGATGATATCGCCAATCCTGAAAGAGGTTTTATGAGACAATCAAATATATTTGTTGATCAAGCTTTCGATCCTGGTAAATTAAGTGTGAAAAATGCTACCGATACTGTTGGTTGGGTGTATTTCCATTTGGAAAATTACAGAGATCCCAGAGACGGACCGGGGGTTAATCTTCCTGACTACCAAGGTAAATCTCTGGAGCCGATCGGATCTGGGAAAGGTCTTGATACAATTAATAAAACTTTTGCAGACGCAAGAAGTAAAGGTATTAAACTTGTTATCAGATTTTTATATGTAGGTTATCCTGGTATAGGATCAAACTCAAATCCTGCAACTTCACAACCCGATGCACCAATTAATTTGGTTCAAGAACATCTTAATCAGTTGGCTCCTTTAATGGAACAACACAAAGATGTAATCGCAGCTACACAGTTCGGTTTTGTCGGATATTGGGGTGAGTGGCATAGTTCGAAATATTTAGGTGATTTGAATTCAAGAAAAGCAGTAATGGATGCGATGCTGGCAGCTGTACCCAAAGACAGAATGATACAGGTTAGATATCCACGTTATAAACAAGCATTCTACGGTGGTCCTCTAACTGATTCCTCCGCTTTTTCCCAATCTGATTTGGCTCGTATAGGACTTCATGACGATGCTCTTTTTAAGGATTCAACCGATGATGGTACATATAAATCTGCTACAGGAGGAACTAATATTACCAACTATTGTAATTCCACTGGGTTGACTGACGAGGCTTGCTGGAGAGACTATGTCAAAAAAGATACACCCCATGTTCCGGTTGGAGGTGAGGCTGGTACACACAGTAGTACGCCATCTACATATGCCCAATGCCCCGCTGCCTTAAATAGTTTTAAGGATTTACACTTTTCATTCCTGCATAATGGATATAGCATGGTTGTCTTAAACTCATGGACAGCTCAGGGATGCATGGATGAAATTAGAAAACAATTGGGCTACAGATTCGTTCTTCAAAAAACAACGCTTCCATCCTCTTTTTCTGCAGGAGAATCTATACCTTTGCATTTGGAAATTACAAATGAAGGGTTTTCTGCAATGTATAACGACAGGCCTGTATATTTAGTTTTCGAAAATATGTCCACAGGAATAAAAGCTTCTTCAAGAATAAACGGAGCAGATCCCAGAAGGTGGAAGCCTGCACATGATCTGGCTGTAAATGTTATTGATACCAATGTCACAGTACCTTCAAGTCTTCCACAAGGTAATTACCGAATTTATCTGTATCTGCCAGATGCTTCCGGTAATCTACAAAGTAACTCAAAATATGCAGTCAGATTTGCAAATGCTAATACTTGGAATGAATCTAGCGGATACAATTTGATTACGGACAATATCCAAATTGGTGGTGGTACCGGTCAAAAATCCCCGGATTTAAACGGTGACGGTAAAGTAAACATAGTTGATATCGGTCTGATTATTGATCACTACGCGGAATCTCCATTGATTTACACAACGGGAGATTTAAACGGTGACGGAAAAATAAATATTGTTGATGTTGGAATTATTATTGATAATTATCAAATATGATATGATTATTTATGGCTATAACCAGTTTTAAATTTCCTCGTATGACACTCAAATTAATTGGTTTCATTGTCCTAATTTTAAGTCTGGTGGTGGGAGTTGTTTTGGTTAAGCAAAATCAGAATGTCAATGAAAAAGCAGTGGGCACTACTGTGAGATTTGCCGTAATAGGTGACTATGGAAACGGATCAAATAACGAAGCTTCTGTAGCTAACATGGTCAAATCATTAAACCCCGAATTTATTACAACGACTGGAGATAATAACTATCCCGATGGAGCAGCATCAACTTTTGACGATCATGTCGGTAAATACTACAGTAATTATATTTATCCCTATAAAGGCGCTTACGGATCAACTGCTACTACCAACAAATTTTTTCCTACACCTGGAAATCATGACTGGCATACTCCAGGACTCGCAGGATATCTTGATTACTTTACCCTACCTGGGAACGAAAGATATTATGACTTTGTCTCGGGACCGGTACACTTTTTCATGATTGATAGTGATCCTGCAGAACCGGATAGTAGCAAAAGTACAGGTGCTCAAGCAGCTTGGCTAAGAACTAAAATGTCAGCATCTACTGCTCCTTTTCAGTTTGTCTTTATGCACCATGCCCCATTTTCGTCCAGTACAACACACGGTTCAAGACCTGAGATTCAATGGCCGTTTAAAGATTGGGGTGCCGATGCCGTATTTTCGGGACATGATCATACCTATGAAAGGTTATCTATAAACGGTATTCCTTATTTTGTAAACGGGGCGGGCGGGGCAGGAATGTACCCCATCGGGGTACCGATTGCCGGAAGTCAATTTACAAACGATAACCAACATGGGGCGATGTTGGTTGATGCAATTGCTACCCAAGCAACTTTTAAGTTTTATAACACTGCAGGAGCTGTTCTTGATAGTGTCTCAATTTCAAGTTCTGGTGGTACTCTTCCCACCGATTCTCCAACAAATCCGCCGGGTAGTACCCCTGGAGATGTCAACAAAGACGGAAAAGTTAATATAGTAGATATAGGATTAATAATAGACCATTACGGCGAAGCCCCACTTGTTTATACCAATGCTGATTTAAATAATGACGGAAAAGTTACAATAATTGATATTGGTATTGTGATTGATAATTACGCAATTTAGGTTTACTCATATCTAATAGCGTCAATTGGAGAGAGTTTGGCAGCCCTTCGAGCAGGGAATACTCCAAATAATATTCCTATCGCCGAAGAAACTACTATTGCTACCAATACTGCAATCGGATTTAAACTTGCCGGGAAAAAGAATCTAACAACCCAAATAATAATTGCGGAAACTATTAAACCCGCAATACCTCCAAGAAGTGACAATACGATAGATTCCGTCAAAAATTGTAATAGTACATCTTTTTGAGTCGCCCCGATTGCCCGACGTATTCCTATTTCCTTTGTTCGCTCCGTTACTGTCGCGTACATAATATTCATAATTCCAATACCTCCAACAAACAACGAAATTGAACCTATGGCAATAAGAACAGTGTTTATAATTGAAAATATTTGACTGATAGAACTTAGCAGTTCAGATTGTTCGGTAACAGCAAAATCATCCTCATTATATCTTTTCAAAAGTGTATCCTCCGCTTTTTTCCTTGCAATGGTTATCAAATCATCGGACTTTATTCCTAAATATATTGACCAAAATTTCTTGTCAGGGTTAAGACTTCCATACGTTGCCTTATATGGAACAAAAATGGCTGTATCTACCTGCCTGTCACCTTTTTTTTTGGAAACCCCAATCACTTTATATCTTTGATTTTCAAAGCGGATGGTTTTGCCTATTGCCGCAGCTGCTTCTTTAAACAGATCTGTTGCCATTGTATTTCCCAAAACAGCCACTTTTGAACTTCCCTGTAAATCACTTTTTCCGAATAATTTACCGCTTTCAACTTCAATGTTCATTAACTTAAATCCATCTTCATTAATTCCCATTACACTTCCAAATTTACTGGTACCTGCACTTTCCACAGAGGTGCCTTTCATAAAAATTGGAACCACATAATCAATTTCAGAAATTCTTGATAAACTATTAAGGTCCTGCTCGTCAAAACTAACTCCGCCTACAGTTCCCTGTCCACCAAAACCAGCTCCCCCTTCTCCGGTAAAACCACTTCCAGGTAAGATCATTATTAAGTTTGCACCCATACTTTCAAATTGACTTTGAATATAATTTTTTAAACCAAGTCCTAGTGCAATCAATAGCACCACTGATAACACTCCAACCATAATTCCCAGGGAGGTTAAAAATGTTCTGACTTTATTTCTTTTGAAATCATCAAAAGCAGATTTTAATAAACTTTTATACGTTTTCATTTGTATTTACCAACAACTTTACCATCCTTAATATAAATTTGTCTTTTTGTTCTGTCTGCAACTTCTTTTTCATGGGTGACAATAATAACTGTTACCCCAGTATTTTTATTCAGATCCTCCAGAATATCCAATATCTCATTACCTGTTTTACTATCCAGATTTCCTGTCGGTTCGTCAGCGAGTATAAGATCAGGGCTCATTATTAACGATCTGGCAATCGCTACTTTCTGTTGTTGTCCGCCTGATATTTTATTGGGGTAAAAATTAAGTCTGTCCCCCATACCAAATTTAGATAAAAGACCGTTTGCTTTTTTAATTGGATCAAAATCGAGTCTACCTTTAAAATAAGTGGCTGGCAGAACAACATTTTCCAAAACCGTCAATTTGTTTATTAAATTAAATTGCTGGAAAACAAATCCGACAAATTTATTTCTGAGAATCGAAAGACTATCATCTGACAACCTTGATATGTCTTTGCCGTTTATATGGATTCTTCCTTCAGTGGGTTGATCCAATAAACCAATGATATGCATCAAAGTAGATTTACCGGAGCCTGATGAGCCTAAAATCGAAGTGTATTCTCCCCTTTTAATTTTTAGAGTAACATTATCAACTGCAATTACTTTTTCCTCACCAAGATAATAAGTCTTTGAAACATTGTTTAAATTAATCATAGATTAGCTGACCTTCGGAAATAGCACCTATTACTTCCACATTTTCTTCAGATTCGATACCTGTATTAATATATACTTTGCCTTTTTTTTCATCTGTTTTTAGGTATGACCCGGTTTTATCCTGTTTGATAAAATTTGCAGGTACAAAAAGTGTATTTTCTTTTTCGGAAATAACAAATTTCGCATCTCCTGTCATGGCAATTTTAAACCTAGAATCATTTAATTTAATTCCTGTAAATTCTACTTTTACGGAATATACTGAACCGGATTCTCCTACTTTAGGAGTAAATGAAATTCTATCTATCCGACCTTCAAAAGTTTTGTCGGTAAACGGATCAATAACAATTTCAACTTTTTGACCTACTGACAGTTTTATTACTTCTGTCTGATCGGCAACCACGTCAAAATAAATTGTAGTGGGATCAATCAATTCAGCTTCTGTCTGACCGACAGACGCAAATACTTGCGTGAATGGATGTGCAAGATAAGTCACATAACCAGTAAAGGGGGCATATAAACTGGCACCGTCTAAATTTCTTTTAGCAGCGATTACTCCTTCATACGCTTTATCTTTATTAACCTCTGCAGTTGTTCTTAGATCTTTTTGGGCAAAGGTTTCATCACCCGTGTGGTCTTTGACTTGATTATAGACATTTTCGACTGTTGCCTGGTAAAGTCTTAAGTTGGCTTGAGCTATTTGATAATTGCTATTTAAAACTGTGGTGTCTAGTTTGGATAATAATTTTCCTTTATTTACAAAATCCCCCTCGGTTACCCCGATATAGACTATTTTTCCGGATGATTCAAATGAAAGTTTGGCATAATTTGAGGCGTTAACAGATCCAGATAAAACAAGTTCTTCTGAAATTTTACCTTTTTGTATTTCTGTTGTTTTTATTTCTTTATTAGAATTTCTAAAAACAAAAAATAAAATTCCTCCTAAAACAATTAGGATAAACAGGACAAGTTTCCATCTTTTTGCTGCCAAACGAATTATTTTCATAGTTAGATAATATTGGATTTATTTTATCTTTTTGGTGATTGTTTCTGTCTTCTGGCTTTACCACCAGTTCCAACCATTCTTCGAAGCCTACGTCTCGAATCACGAGTCAGAAGTCCTAATTTTTTAAGAGGTTTTCTGTATTTATCACCGTCCAAACCAGTTAATGCTCTTGATATCCCATGAACTAATGCATCTAATTGTCCTTTTTTACCTCCACCGGTAACCTTCGCAGTAAAATAATATTTATCTAAAGTTTCGGTTTCTACAAGTGGTTTTTCTATAACTGTTTTAGAAGCCTTGCCAGGAAAATAATCAAATACTTTTTTATTATTAACTAAGCTATCTTCTTTACCTTTTAAAAGGCGTACACGGGCAGAAGAAGTTTTTCTTCTTCCTAATGCTTTGGTATATTTACGATCAATTGATTTTTTATTAATTAAATTTTGCTTCATATTTATGTTTACTGCCTGAAAATATAAATAATCTGGCCATTCTGTCTGCTTTTAATCTGTTGTCGGGAAGCATTCCCGAGACAGCTTTTTCAACAATTTTGTTTGGTTGCTCTTTGTTCATCTTTTCAAAACTTACTTCTTTAAATCCACCTGGATACCCAGAATGGCTTCGATATACTTTTTGTTCTGTTTTTTTACCCGTTAAAACAATGTCTTTTGAGTTAACTACAACCACATAATCACCGCTATCCATATGGGCCGAATAATCAGCTTTTTGTTTCCCCATTAAAAATGTAGCGATCTGGGTCGCGCTTCTACCTAAGATCTGGCCTTTAATATCAATTAAATGCCAACTTCTTTTAACTTGTTTTTGTGTTGGCTGGTAAGTCTTTTTCATTCTTTTTGACAACTTTCTTTTCTTTTTCAGAAACTATTTGTTTAACAAATTCCATTCTAACCATTGCTGCCATATCACCTAAACGGTTAGGTAAAGTAACAATTCTGGTAAAACCACTGTTTCTGTCGTCAAATTCTTTGGCAATATCACGCCAAAGAATTGTTGCAACTTTTTTATTTCCTCTTAATTTAGAAAGAACATTACGTTTAGAGACAAGAGTACCTTTTTTAGACAAAACAACTAATTTGTCAATTAAGGGAATTAATGCTTTTGCCTTGGCTTTGGTCGTAATAATCTTTTTATGCACCACCAAATTTTCCGCAAGGGTTACGAAAAGAGCTTCTCTGGAAGATCTTTCTCTTGAGAGTTTTCTTCCAAAAACCTTTTTCCTCATATTAAAAAGTCTAAGCGATAAAGCTTAGAACTCTACTCCTTTCTCGCCAAGTGCTGCTGCAATAATCTTTAATGATTTCTCTCCCAAATTTCTTACTTTTACCAATTCTGTTTTATCTGCTTTTATCAGATCCTCAACTGTTTCAAATCCTGCCTTATTTAAAGCATTTGCTACCCTGGTTGGAAGTCCTATTTCTTCAACAGATAATCTTCCGACTGATCCCAAATTTACTCCTTCATCAACGATTGGGGCTGCTACAGCTTTTTTAGGACTGACAATCTGCTTAAAGTATTCAACTAAGATATTTGCTGCCTGTACTAACGTGTCTTTTGGACCGACAGTTCCGTCCGTCCAAACTTCCATAGTTAATTTGTCAAAATTAGTAAGTCTTCCTACACGGGTTTCTTCAACTTTATAGTTGACTCTTAGTACCGGTGAAAAAGATGCGTCCAAAGGAATTAGTCCAATCTCTTTAATGGATTTGGAGTCTGCAGTAACATATCCTACTCCGTTTTCAATAACAAGATCTGCATCAAGTTTTGCCCCCTTGTTTAAAACTGACAAAACCAGTTCCGGATTAGCAATCTTTACATCACTAGGTACTTTTATATCTCCTGCTTTGACCTCTCCTGATGTTGTGACTTTTAAACTGGCTCTGACAGGACCTTCTCCAGTATAAGTTAAGCGAACCTTTTTAAGGTTCAAGCAGAATTCTACTACATCCTCTTTCATTCCAACTAAGGAAGAAAACTGATGTCTGACACCGGCGATTTTAACAGATGTAAAAGCAGCACCATGTAAAGAAGTCAAAAGTACTCTTCTTAAGGAATTACCTAATGTATAACCATACCCCTGTTCCAAAGGAGTTATGACTAAAGTAGCATAATCTTTTTTTGATTCTATTTCTTGTATTTCAAATAATGGTTGCGACATAAAGTATCACCTCCTCAAAATAACAGAGTTTTTAAAACTCCGTAAAAAAATTACCGACGAGATGGAATTTTATCAGTTTATTGAGTAATGATCAACCTGATCAATACAAATATTATCTTGAGTAAAATTCTACTATATCTTGTTCAGATACAGGTTCGACGATATCTGTTCTGGTTGGTTCTTTAGAAATCCTTCCGACAATAGCTTTTCTCTCAAGCCATTTAGGAAGAATATATTCCTTATCCAGTAATGCTTTTTTGACTGCCGGAATCTCCTGTGCCTTACTACCAATAGACACTGTCTGTCCCACTTTAACATTATAAGAGGCAATGTTTACTTTCTTACCGTCTACAAAGACGTGTCTATGGGAAACAACCTGTCTGGCCATTGGTCTGCTCGGAGCAAAACCTAACCTATAAACAACATTATCAAGTCTTTTTTCCAATAGAACCAACAATGCTTCTCCTGTGTTTCCTTTTGATTTCAATGCTTTTCCTACATATATTCTAAATTGGGATTCCATTATCCCGTACATTCTTTTGACTTTTTGTTTTTCCCTCAATTGTCTTCCAAATTGGGACATGCCACGACTACCTTTCGGTCCGTGTTGTCCGGGAGTAATGTTAAGCCTGGTAAGCTTTGCTCCTTTTCCAAAAAGATCGACCCCTTCTCGTCTGGATAATCTGTCTTTAGGTCCTGTATATCGTGTCATATATTTAATTTAAGTAACTAAACTTAGACTCTCCTTTTCTTTTTTGGTCTTGGTCCATTGTGTGCGATTGGTGTGACATCTGCAATCAGGGCAATTTTAACTCCACTTGATCGTATTGATCTAAGCGCTGCATCCCTGCCCGGTCCGGGTCCTTTTAGAAAAACTTCAACTTCTGTAATACCCTTTGTCTTCGCTTTGCCCATTACTGTCTCTACTGCTGATGTTGCAGCAAAAGGAGTTGATTTTCTGGTACCCTTAAAACCTGATGCCCCGGATGATCCCCAAGCCAAACTTGCACCTTTATCATCACACACATTAATTAATGTGTTATTAAATGATGCCGATATGTAAACTTTTCCTAACATATATTTTATTTTTTATAAATTTCTATTTTTATCTGCTGGTTTTTGAGCCATTGCTTCTTTTTTAAATGCTCCGACTGTTTTTCTCTTTCCTCTTTTTGTTCTGGCATTGGTTTTGGTTCTTTGTCCTCTTGAAGGAAGGCCCTTTGTGTGCCTCATTCCACGGTATGATCCGATTGCTTGTAGTCTTTGGATATTTGCCCTGACACGTCTTACTAAATCACCTTCGGTGGGGTTTTCATCTAAAGTTGAAGTAATTCTTCCAATGTCCTCTGAGGTGAGATCTTTGACTCTTTTTGTTTTATCAAAACCTAAAGTTTCCATAATATCTCTGGAGACACTCCAACCTACACCTTTAATGCGGGTCAGCGCAAAATCTAACTTCCAATTGTCATTTAATTCTATTCCTGCAATTCTTGCCATAATTATTTCGCTTTGTCCAATTAGTACTTATCCTTGTCTTACCTTATGCCTGGGATTTTTACAAATTATACGCAAAACTCCACCTCTTTTAATAAGCTTGCAATCCTTACATCTTTTTTTGACTGATGCTAATACTTGCATTTTTTATTTTTTTCTAAAATTAATACTTATACACTATCCTACCCCTGGCTTCATCATAGGGAGTCATTTCTACTTTAACCCTGTCTCCCGGAAAAACTCTGACATAAGCCTTTCTCATCTTTCCTTTTAAAGTTGTCAGAACCACTCTTTTATCGACAAGCTCCACCCTGAACATAGTGTTGGGCAGAAGCTGCGTGACTACTCCATCGACCTCAATATTTTTAGTGTCATTCATACAAAAAAACTACCCAGTGATTATTTTAAAACCTTTCTGGGTAACTATAACCGTATCCTCAAAAAGTCCTGATATTTTACCATCTGCCATCGCTATTGTCCACCCATCTTTTTCTTTTACAATTCTGGGGCTTCCCTGGGCATACATTACTTCTATAGCAATGACCATTCCTTCAACTAATCTCGGTGAATTTTCGCGCTTTTGATAGACGAAACAGGGAATGGAGGGCTCTTCATGCAGATTTCTGCCAACACCATGCCCCACAAGGTCTTCTATAGGGCTGTAGCCATACAATGTGATCACACCCTCGATTCTTTCGGAGATATCGTGAATATGGTTTCCATTCTTCACAGCTTTGACTGCAGAATTAAATGCTTCACGACCCGCATTCAGAAACTTTTCAATTTCCAATGAGGGAGATATTCCAACCGATATTGAAGTATCGGTATGAAAACCCTTATAGAATAGTCCCACATCAACACTAACCAGATCTCCCTTTTTGAAAATAGTTTCTTTTTTGGGAATTCCGTGGACTATTCCTTCATTAACATTAACACAAGTAGCCCACGAATACCTCGGAACCATTTTAAAAGACGACTTTCCACCACTTTTTTCAATTAAATCGGTAGCCAATTTATCAATTTCCAGGGCATTGTTACCTTCTTCAATGATTTTTGCCAATTCGTGTTTTATAAATCCCAATTTGGATCCACCTTCTTCCATAATTTTAAGATCTTCAGGGGTTTTAATAGAAATTTTATCCATATCAGAATATTTTAAATTTGGGGAAGTTTTTCGACTATTTCCACAAGGTCTTTTTGAATTTCATCAATTGGCCTTTCTCCATTGACTCTGACCAATTTCCCTTTGCCGTCCAAAAAGTCAATCAGTTCCTTGGTATTATCTTTGTAATATTGGAATCTAACTTTAACCGATTCCTCATTATCATCTTCTCTTTGTATTAAACTTCCACCGCAAATATCACAAACTCCTTCAACTGTAGGTGGGTTTGTAACAGTATTAAAATTTTCACCACATTTACTACACACTCTTCTGGAAGATATTCTTTTAATTGCTTCTTCCTCACTAACATCCAATGAAATAACCAAATCTATGTCATCACCCTTACTTGTCAAAAAATTTGACAATGCTTCATATTGGGTAATAAATCTGGGAAACCCTTCAAAAAGTATGTATTTTAAATCCGGTTTTTGGTTAGTCAGAAAATTAATAACATGCATTGTCATTTCTTCAGCAGGAACCAGTTTTCCGCTATTCATTATTTCTTTGATCCGCGCGTTGTCTTCTGCAAGTTTTCTAGTAACATCACCGGTTGAAAGATGATACAAACCAAATTTCTCACACAGTAAATTAGCTTGAGTGCCTTTCCCAGATGCCGGTGAGCCAAGTAAAACTATATTCATAAAGGATAAGCGTATTTTAGCTTAAATTGAACACAATTAACAGATTGAAGAATTAGTCAATCTCAGTGGTACATTTAAATGTTGTAGCTGGACAATCTTTCATGCCCTCAATCGGACACGGTCCAAATTCCGTTGATAAAATTACTTTGTCGGTATATTCGGGACAATCGCAAACGGTCACAGTCGCAGTACTTTGGTAAACCCTGTCCACCTCGCAATCGGTCTGTATTGTGTCCTTACCGGTTTCGTTTTTATTTTTCCTTTCTGCCTTCTCAACTGCAAGTTGTACTGCCAGGCTTTTCAGTTCAGTATTTTGTTTTGATACTTTATTTATTCTGAATGCTAAAAATGCACTAATAAATAGAGTTATAACTAATAAAATAGATAGAACAATTACTACGGAATTCTTCTTCTTTTCAGGAGTAGTTTGGGCTTGAGTAATTTGAGGTTCCATAATTTTATTATTTACTTAAATTTATAAATAAACAAGTAGAATCATAATGGGCAAGATTTGTTTTAACTAAATTAGCCCTAAAAACAGTAGATTATTGGGTATTCGAAAATGTTGAAAGGATTTGATCCATAGTCCCTATGATATTTTCATCATACTGGACTGGAGCTGAATATCGTGTAGGAGGAACGGTTACGAAATAATTATTATTTTTGGTGTAAACTTCCCACTGTGTGTGATTATCAAAAACTTCTGGTTTGACTAGCCTGCGTTTTGAATTCTGTATTATATCTTTGAAACTACCCTCACAGTAGTTTGCCATTTCAGGAGCATTTGATCTGGATTGGTCATCAAAAATGCAAATTCCAGGACCATATGCCGATGGCCACATTATGGTGATTTTATAATTTCCTTTAAATATTGAAAGCTCCGCACCAATTGGATCATTATTCTCTATTTCTGCTTTTGAAGTATCCAGTGTCCAATCAGAAGGATATTCAATTGAATACTTTTCAATTATATTAGTATATTTTTTCCATTCCGGTGAACTTTTATTTTTTGCCGCCGCTTTCTGTTCTGCTTTCTCTACGGCAAGTTGTATCGCCAGACTTTTCAACTCAACATTTTGTCTAGATATTTTATCAAACTTGTAATACAGATAACCTAATGCTCCCAGAGAAAGTATTAACAAAACAAAAACCAACATGAGGGGAAGATTATTTTTTTTAGACTTGGTTTCAGCTGTTGGTTGAACTAAGACTGAATTTTCTTGATTATTCATAACTAATTAATATTAGCATTTTTTTATGAGCGAATAAACCTGTCATATCTGCTCATGAGTAAATCACCTTCCATCTCTCTGACAAATTCCAAAACTACGGAAATGACGATTAAAATTCCTGTTCCTCCAATTGCCAAATTGGCGATACCTATCGAATTTTGGAAAAGCGAAGGAAGCACTGCTACTGATCCTAAAAAGGCTGCTCCAACCAAGGTAATTCTGTTTAATACGTAAGTTAAATATTTAACCGTAGCCGAACCTGGTCTGACACCGGTAATAAACCCTCCGCTTTTTTGTAAATTTTCCGCTATTTTTTCAGGATTAAAGACAACCGAAGTGTAAAAGTAGGTAAAACCAACAACCAAAGCAAAATAGATAACATTATAAAGAACAGAGCTTGGATTAAAGATATTATTTATAGTTCCCACCAAGTTTTGTAAATTGGGATTTCCCGAAGCTCCCAAAAACTGACTAATCATTGTAGGCATCAAAACCAAAGATACGGCAAAGATTATAGGAATCACTCCTGCCTGGTTTAATCTTAAAGGTAGGTATGAAGATGCTGACTTTAAAGAACTGGTCATCCTGGCGTAGCTTATCGGTACTTGTCGGACTGCCTCATTAACAAATACAATTAGACCAATTACACCTATTGCCGCAGCCAAAAATATACCCATCTTTAAATAATCTTCAGGCTGAATTGTAGATATCGTCTGTCCCAAAACAATCGGTAATCTTGCAACTATACCTACAAAGATAAGAAATGAGACTCCATTTTTAAATGCGTATTCGGTAATCAGATCTCCAAACCAAACTGCCAACATTGTTCCAGCAGTCATGGTTAGGATTAGAGTCAACAACGAGACAGGAGAAAGATTTCCAATTATTCCCTGAGAGCGAAGTAGTGCATACATCCCAAATCCCTGCATGGCAGCCAAGGGAACTGTTAAAAGCCTGGTATATTGATTGATTTTTTCCTGTCCGTATTCTCCCTCTTTTTGCAGCTCCTCCAATGCAGGTATAACATAACCCAAAAGTTGTAATATAATTGATGCATTGATATAAGGGTTAAGACCCAAAGCCATGATGGAAAAATTTGCCAAGGTTCCTCCGGAAAATACATCTAAAAGTGAAAGAAGGGGACTGGTTGAAAACAACTGCGCGAGACTCTCTTTCTCAATTCCTGCTGCAGGGATATGACCCACTATTCTGTAAGCCAGAAGAATCAGGGCTGTGATTAATACTTTTTTACGCAACCCCGGATTCGTTACTACTTTTTTAAAAAATTGGGCAATTTCATTAAGCATCATTATTTAAACTCTTTGAATGTGGTACCAAAATTTCCAGTTTCTTGGTAAGTTTTTCCTTACCCATCAATATTTTAACACCAAATTTTTTAGCGTCACTTTCACTTACAATTCTTTTTTTAATCAAAGCAGCCAAATCTACTTTTGCACCGTTTTCGAAGACATTAAGCTCATCTGCCTTAATAATTAATTCTTTTTGTCTGGCTGCAAATTTACCTCTCCCCCTGAGAAGAGGCAGTCTTTTAAGTGTGGATTTTTTAACTTTTACACCCTGAAAAAGAATATGGATGTGACTTCTGGATTTTTGACCCTTTTGACCACGTCCTGATGTATGTCCGCCTTTACCGCTGCCATAACCGCGTCCTTTTCTTTTTGCCATTTTATTCTTCCAGTCCTTTCTTTTTCTTAGATAAAAAAGTTACTTTCTCCAAAGCCACAATTGTTGCCCTGACACAAGAGATTTTATTATTGCTACCCAAACTTTTGGCTACAACATCTCTAAGACCTGAGGACTCCAAGACTGTTCTCATTGGTCCTCCCGCAATTATTCCTGATCCTGCGGGTGCAGGTTTTAATAAAACCTTGGCTGCTGAGAATTTTGCATTAACCGAATAAGGGATAGTTGTGCCTACCATAGTAATAGTTATCATTTTCTTTTTGGCTACCTCAATTGCTTTTCTGATGGCGTTTCTGACGTCATGTGCTTTAGCCAAACCAACTCCAACTTTTCCTTTTTTATCACCCAGCACCACCAGTGCCGCAAAGCGAATCTGGTTTCCACCTTTGGTTTTTTTGGAAATTCTGTTTATTTGGACAACTGTTTCCTCAAATTCCTTTGGCGGTTGGTTATAATTTCCTTGATTTCCTCGATTTTGATATGCCATATTTAATTTTGATAATTAATTTAAAGCTAAAATACCAATCCTCCTTCTCTCGCTGCATCGGCTACTGTTTTAATTCTGCCGTGATATTTATAGCCGCTTTTGTCAAAAACTACTTTTTTGATTTTTAATTTAACTGCTTTTTCAGCTAATGTTTTACCTACCTCGGAAGCCCTATCTGCGCTTTTTTTACCCAATTTTCCGATTTTACCAAGCTTCATATCATTAGCTGAAGCTAAGGTAATTCCTTTTTCATCGTCGATAAGTTGGGCAACAAGATACTTATTGGATCTAAAAACAGTTAATCTGGGTATTGTTTTAGTTCCTGAAACCTTAGCTCTGACTCTTTTTCTTCTTTGATTAAATCCTTTATTGACGTTCATAATTATTGGGCTGCAGCTTTGGCTGCTTTACCTGCCTTTCTTCTTATTACCTCATCTATGTACTTTACTCCCTTGCCTTTATATGGCTCGGGTGGCCTACTGGCTCTGATATTAGCCGAAATTTGTCCGACAACTTCTTTGTCGTATCCGTCTACTGTTATTACATTTTTTTCTACTTTGAAAGTAATTCCATTTGGCGCTTTAATTTCAACAGGATGAGAATAACCTACTGTCAAAACCAGAACATCTCCCCTAACTTCTGCTCTATAACCCGTTCCGATTAGTTCCAGTTTCTTAAACCAACCATCACTTACCCCTTTAACCATGTTGGAAATAACCATCCTGGACGTACCCCAAATAGAAAGCGATCTCTTATCAGCTTTGGGACATTTAACTAAGACTTCACTGTTTTCCAAACTGACCTCCACTGAACGGTCGAGCTTGAAACTTAAGTTTCCTTTTGGACCTGAGACATTAACGATCTTGCCGTTTATTTCTACAGTTACTCCTGATGGAACTGTTATTGGTTGTTTTCCTATCTTACTCATAGTACTTTTGCTAATACTTCTCCGCCGATTCTTAATTTTTTGGCTTCTTTATCCGACACTACCCCTTTAGGTGTGGTTAAAATAAGAATATCCGGTTTTTTTCTTTTCTCCAGCTCATCAACATTCATATAGATCCTAAGCCCTGGTCTGGAAACAATCTTCAAATCAGAGATAACCGCTTTCTTGCTAAAGATAGAAAGTGTGACTGTAATCTCCTTTTTTCCTACAACAACACTGTCTAAAAATTTAGCTCTTTTAAGAGCATTAGCCACGCCCACAATCAGTTTGGTTTTGGGTATAATAACTTCTCTGATACCAGCCAAGCCGGCGTTTTTTAATCTGATTAAGAAATCTGCTACGGGGTAATTTGTCATATTATTTTTTGAGTAAGTTTTATGCTTACCAACTAGCCTTTCTAATTCCCGGAAGTTCACCTTTTAAGGCATGCTCCCTGAAACACAATCTGCACAGACCGAATTTGCGGATGTAGCCTCTTGGCCTACCGCAGATTTTACACCTGTTTCTATACCTTGTTTTATAGGGTAATTTCTTTAACTCTCTTTGTTCTTTTGCTGTTGTTGCCATATATTTATTTATCTATTTTTACTTATTACTTATTTTTGAAAAGGCATTCCTAAAAGTTCCAATAACTTTCTGCCTCTTTCCTTATTTCCTGCTGTCGTGGTAATTACAATTTCCAACCCGTGGGAAATATTTGATTTGGCAGTATCGATTTCAGGAAAAACGCTGTATTCACTCATTCCGATCGTATAGTTTCCAAAATTATCAAAGCTTTTAGCGTTTACCCCTTTAAAGTCACGCAGTCTGGGAAGGACTATATTAACAAATTTTTGGTAAAAATCATACATTTTGGTCCCTCTTAATGTTACTTTAAGACCCACCACCATTCCCCGTCTAATTGCAAAGCTGGCAACAGATAATTTGGCTGGTCTTTCAGACGGTTTTTGGCCGGAAATTGCAGCCAAATCACGAATTAGAGTTTCTTTTGCTTCCTTGTTTTTCAAAATACTACCTATTCCCATATTGAGGGTTATTTTAGTCATTCTTGGTACTCCCATGACATTGGCAATAGAAAATTCTTCCTTTAATACAGGAATAATTTCTTTTTTGTATTTTTCGGCTAATTTATTCATATTTTTTTAATAAAACAAAGTATAAAACTTCGCTTATATCTCCTTCTCACATTTTTTGCAAATTCTGACTTTTTCGTTTTTACCACTTTTTTCTGCCATAATTCTAAAGCCTACCCTGGTTACTTTTTTACATTTTGGACAAATTAAAGCTATTTTTGCTACATTTAACGGTCTCGGTACGTCGTAAATACCACCTTTTTGTCCCTGAACTCCCTTAACATGCTTTTTGTAGACATTTATTCCCATAACCAGAATTTTGTCTTCTTTAGGTATAATTTTCTCAATTTTACCCTCTCTACCTTTGTCCTTTCCTGACGTAACTTTAACCATGTCTCCTAAATGAAACTTGCTTAATTTGTATTTATTCATATATTTATATTTAAACTACCTCCCTGGCTAAAGATGCAATTTTATTAAAACCTATCTCTTTAATCTCACGGGCAATAGGGCCTAATATTCGGGTACCAAGCGGAAGTCCCTGTTTATCAATTACCACTCCTGCATTGTCGTCAAACCTGATATAAGTTCCGTCAGATCTTCCGATTTCTTTTCTCGTCCTGACAATCAGTACCTTGACTTTCTCGTGGTCTTTAACTGCTCCATTCGGATCAGCACCACGGACTGAACAAAGAACTATGTCTCCAATGGTCGCTATTTTACCTATCCTACCCGGAACTCCTATAATTGCTAATTTTTTGGCGCCACTGTTATCCGCTGGTTTTAATATTGATCTAAGCTGTACCATTTTTACCCTTCTTTCTGACTACTTTTGTTTTAACCGCTTTAGATTTCGTAGTTTTTATCTTTATTTCTTCTTTCTTTGTTTCCGTAACCTTTTTAACTTTAATGTCTTCAATTATTATCCACTTCTTGGTCTTACTGATAGGACGGGTGTCAGCAAATTTAACCCTGTCGCCGACTTTTACTTCGATTTCCGTATGCACCTGATATTTCCTGCTTCTCTTAAATCTTTTCTTATAAACCGGATGTGACAAAAATCTTTCCACCTCAACTGTTGCCGTTTTAGGCATCTTTGTTGAAACTACGATTCCTGCAAATATTTTCATTTTTTAATTACCTCCTTTTCTGATTTTAAAGTTAAAAGCTGTACTATATCTTTTTTCATATTTTTAAGCAATTTTACATTTTTCTCTTTACCTGCTAAAAGCTTGACATTCAGTTTTAATAATTCTTGTCTTTTTTTGATCACCAAGGCTTCTAAATCCTTAATATCTTTTGCTCTTAATTCTTTAATTTCTTTGATTTTCATATTCTTTTTATATTATTTTTCACTTAAATTTTATTTATTTCTCAACCATTTTGACTTTTATGGGAAGCTTTGCTCCCGCTTTGGCAAAGGCATCCTTAATAGCTAATTCTGTCGCACCGGCTACTTCAAACATGACTTTCCCCGGTTTAACTACTGCCACATGCTTAACGACGTCTCCTTTTCCTCCACCCATTCTTTTTCCGGCTGCACGACCGGATACCGGTTTATCGGGAAAAACTCTAACCCAAACCTTGCCTCCTCTTTTTAAAGCATGGGTAATTGCACGTCTGGCAGCTTCGATTTGTGCTGCTGTAACCCAGGCTACTTCCATTGCCTTAAGTCCGTAATCTCCAAAAGAAACAGAGCTGCCTCTTTGAGCTTTACCGCGCCTGCGTCCCCTGAAATTTTTGATCCACTTACTTCTTTTCGGTTGTAACATTAATCTTCCTCCTTTTTATGTATCCAAACTTTGACACCAACATAACCTCTATTCGTTAAAGCAGGTACCTGTCCATAATCTATTTCTTCCCTTAAGGTTTGTGTTGGAACGGATCCCAGGTGGAATTTTTCAACTCTTGAAATATCAGCGCCGTTAATACGACCACCCAAAAATATTTTTACACCCTTACCTCCTCCTGCCATAACTCTCTCCATGGCTTTGGTAACCGATCTTCTGTGAGGAATTCTTCTTTCCAAATCACCGGCTATCCTGGTGGCTACCAAAAAAGCTGAGGTTTCGGCATTTTTTATCTCATTGACCCGAAGGTCAATTTTTATATCTTTAACCTTAACTTTTCTAAGTTTGTTCATTACTTCAACAATTAATTTTTTGACATCCTCAATACCCGATCCTCCCCGTCCGATTACCACTCCCGGTCTTGAAACCCAAACAATGACAACCATACTTTTGGGTAGTCTTTCAATTTCAACTTTCGTAATTCCTGCAAGTGCAAGTCTTTTCATTAGGACATCTCTAATACCTATGTCTTCAATCAGGTTGTTTTTATAAGTTCCCGAATCGGCAAACCACCTTGATCCCCAAGGTATCATTCTGCCGACTCTAAAACCGATTGGATTGACTTTATGACTCATTTTTTTTGATTACTTTCTTTACTGTCTTTTTCTTTTCATCTGTTCTTGCTTTTACTGCTGACACTTTTTCTGTTTTCTCTGATTTTTTATTTTTAATTGTGTCATCTGATTTGAGAACTATCCTAATATGGCTCATTCTTTTTTTTATGGGATGCCATCTACCCCTTGAGACCGGCATTCCTCTTTTAAGTCTTGGTCCTTCACCTATCTGAATCTCCTTAAAACTTAATTTAGTAATATCAACATTTTTATTATTCGCATTGGCAACTGCAGACTTAATCACTTTAGCCAAAGTTTCACTGGCTCGTCTTTTGATGAAAGGTAAAACTTCCAAGGCTCTTTTGGGTGTTAGTTTTTTAATAACTTCAACTACCGGTCTGATTTTCCTCGGACTAAGTAGTAAATATTTTTGTTCTGCTTTAAATTCCATATTTTTTAAGTTTTACGATACAAATTGAACCGTTAGGTCTTATCCATAGTTCTTTTAACAACTTCTCCGTGTCCTTTAAATGTTCTTGTCGGGGAAAACTCACCCAAACGGTGCCCTACCATATCTTCTGTGACAAAAACCAAGACAAAGATCCTACCGTTATGTACCTGGAAATATTTATTAACAAACTGAGGCGGTATCTGACAATTTCTCGACCAGGTTTTAACAGGTTTTTCCTTCACACCAAGTCCGGCATCTAATTTCTTTAGAAGCCTCTCGTCTACATATGGTCCTTTTCTGCTTGATCTGCTCATATTTATATTTTATTTAAGCCTAAGCTTATTTTTTCCCTCTCTTTCTTCCTTCAATAATTAATCCGTCTGAATACTTTTTTGGTATTCTCGTCTTACCCACTGCTTTTTTACCCCAAGGTGTTTTAGGATACTTAAGTCCTACTCTGCTTCTGCCTTCTCCACCTCCGTGAGGATGTGCATGTGGATGCATGGCTACTCCTCGGACAGTCGGTCTAATTCCTCTTCTTCTGTTTGATCCCGCATTTCTTAACCTAATATTTTTATCATCTACGTTGCCAACCTGACCGATCGTTGCCCAAGCAAGTGGTGAAAATCTTCTGATTTCACCTGATGGCATTTTAATTAAAACAGACGTCTCGTCTTTTCCAAAGACGTAAGCTACAACTCCTGCTCCTCTGGCTATTTGTCCTCCAAATCCTGGTTTAATTTCCAAATTATGTATCTGTGTTCCTACAGGAATCTTACCCAATGGCAGACAATTACCCACTTCAATGCTTGCTGCATCGGAGGCAATAACTTTACTTCCGACCTTTAAGCCGTTGGGGGCTATTATATAACACCTTACTCCATCTTCATAAACCAAAAGGGCTATATCGGCATTCCGGTTCGGATCGTATTCCAATACTTCAACTTTTGCCCAGACATCCTTTTTGGCTCTCTTAAAGTCAATTTCTCTCAAAAATCTCTTCATTCTGCCACCTTGATGCCTAACGGTAATAGTTCCGCTGCTTCTTCCTGAATGCTTTTGTAATAAATTTCTTAATTTTTTCATATTTTATTTTTAATTTTTAAATCTTTATCCTCAGTTTACTTTTTGACCTCCTCAAAGATTTCTATCTTATCCTTACCGGATAAAGTAACTAGTGCTTTTTTATGTGCCGGTTTTGTTACAGTTCTACCCCTAAAGTTTCTCTTGACACTTTTTTTGTAATTTAAAGTTTTGACACTTTCAACTTTAACTCCGAACATGTCTCCAACCAGTTTTTTAATCTGACTTTTACTAAGTGATGGTAATACCCAGAAGGAATAAACCCCGTCTTTGGCTACTTTCATACTTTTTTCAGTAAAAATAGGTGTTAAGTTCATTTAATTTTTTTAGAAGCAGTTTTAACACGCTTCTCTCCTTTCTTTTCAAAGACGCTAGCGTCAAAAACCACAAAACCTGCTCTTAAAAGAATAAATGCATTTAGATCTTTATACAAAACTGCCCTTACTTTTTCTATATTCTTAAAAAACTTTAAGGAAGTTGCAGCCTCATCTGGCAAAACTGCCAAAATTGTTGATTTAACTTCCATTTTCTGCCTGATCTTTGATAAAACTTTTACTGCTTCCGCTGTCTTTTTAACATTGGAAAGACTCTCGGCTACTACAGCCCTTTTATTACTAACTACAAATGAAACAGCTGCTGTCAATGCTTTCCTTTTGATTTTTATGGGTAAAGTTAAAACTTTTTTAACTCCTTTGGGACCATGAGCTTTTCCTCCACCTACAAAGATAGGTGCTGACTTGGCACCATGTCTGGCTCCACCTGTTCCTTTTTGTTTGTAGACTTTTTTCTTGGTCATGTCTACTTCACCTCTGGTCTTCACCTTTGCAAACCCAAAGTGGGTTCTATCTTCATATACTCTGATTGCCTGATCCAAAAGAGCTTGGGAGAATTTGCCGTCGAATTCTTTTGGCATTGTAAAACCAGTATCTCCCGTACCTTTAGCTGTAAATAGTTTTACTTTAAGCATTAACTACCTCCTGTTTTGTTTTTGGTTGTTCAGGTGTTTGTCCTGTAGCTTTAGTAGCCGCAGTTTCTTCTCCCAGTTCAGAACTTTCACCCTCAACAACCTGAGCTACCGGTGTTTCTTTTTCCAGATCCTTCAAAGAACCTGCAGAAATTCTTTTTATCAAAAGTAATGCTCCGATTCTTCCAGGAATTGCACCTGAAATTACCAGCTCGTTGGTTTCGTTATCTACTCCAACCACATGAAGGTTTTTGACAGTTACCATAGTTCCACCCATTCGTCCTGCCATTTTTTTGCCTTTATATACTCTTCCTGGTGTGGTTGTCTGTCCAATTGATCCCGGTGCTCTTTCCCGGTCACTTTGGCCATGGGTTCTGGGTCCTCCGGCAAAACCATACCTTCTGACTCCTCCCTGGAAACCTTTTCCTTTGGTTACGCCGCTGACCATAACTACATCACCTTTACTAAAAATGTCGGAGATATTAATAACGTCACCAACTTTAAAATCAGGTTCTTTATCTAGTCTTATTTCTTTTAAATTTCTGGGGTATAACTTGTCTTTTTTATTTTCTTTGAGGTGACCTTGGAGTGATTTGGAAGTATTCTTGGCTGGTCTTTGATTAAATCCGAGTTGAATTGCCCAGTAACCGTCTTTATCCATATTCCTGATCTGGGTGACCACACAGGGACCGGCTGTAATTTTGGTCACTACAACCCGATGGTCATTGATAAAGACCTGTGTCATGTTCCCTTTTGTTCCTAAAATTGTTTTCATTTGTTTTACCAATAAAAAAGCGCCCAAGGCGCCTTCTTTTGCCTTTCTTCTCGCTTGAGGTCAGCTCGTTACAACCTCCTGCATAATTATGTGCAATTATATCAAACACTTCCAAGCTTGACAAGGAGGAGGGGAAGGACAGATTTTCAACAATAATGGCAAAGGACATATTACAAATAACAGAGAATGGAGCTATTAATATAGCCAAAGCAACAAAGAGAACAAAAGAAATATTATAAACTAGGGGATTAATTCCAGTGAGCAAGATAGGTAATGCAGATAACAATGTTCTCTTCTCACAGATATAAGTCAACCTTTGGCTCAACCTAGAGAAACAAAACAACCAATTTAAAACTACACTTTTTAAAAGTGACGTATTCTTGACCATTATGATATAATGTATGAATAATGGGTACCAGAGTAGAAGAAAAAGGAGACAGAGATGCAACATTGCTAGAAGCAGAACGACCTGTATTTTTACTTGGACCTCATCGGGATGTTGAAGTTTCTAGTGAAGAATTACAGACAGCACAATGGGTTGGCGAACGTCAAGAAAGACATGCTCAACAGGCAACAACCAAACCAATAAATCCTACTTTCTAATCTTTAGTTTTTCGGCATTTTCTCTAAGAAAGTCAGCTGCCTTTGTAAAATTTTCTTTATATTCCTCGTTATCAGGGTATGCCAAAGTTTTTTGTAAAGCTTCATCAATAGTTAAATCTTCTCTACAAAGTTCAAGCAAACCTTTTACAGAATTAAATGGCAAATTTAATCGGGATAATTTTTCTCGAAGGAATTCTTCTTCAACCATAGATGTGTTACATCTTAATCTCAATTGAGACTCCTGCAGGAAGATCCAGATTTCCAAGTGCATCTACAGTTCTTGGTGTAGGGTCTAAAATATCAATCAGACGTTTATGGATAAGCATTTCATAATGTTCCTGGGCATCTTTATCTGTAAAAGGAGACTCTTTAATAACAGTAACTGATCTTTGGGTTGGGAGAGGTGTAGGGCCTGCTACTTTGGCGCCAGAAGCTAGAGCTGTATCGATAATCTTTGCAGCTGCTTCGTCAATGACTCTATGATCGTAAGCTTTTAGCTTTACTCTTAATCTTAGTCCTGCCATGTTAGCCCTTTAAGGTGCGACGCCTTGCGGCGGGTATTAAAAAAATATTAAGCAATAATCTTGGTAATCACTCCGGCACCAACCGTGTGACCACCTTCTCGAATTGCAAATCTAAGTCCTTCTTCCATAGCTACAGGTGCTATTAATTTAACTTTCATCTTGGCAGAATCACCAGGCATAACCATTTCAACACCCTCGGGTAAGGTACAATCTCCTGTTACATCTGCTGTTCTTATAAAAAACTGTGGTTTGTAACCTGTAAAGAACGGTGTGTGACGTCCGCCTTCATCTTTGGAAAGAATGTAGACTTCGGCTTCAAACTCGGTATGAGGTGTAACTGTTCCGGCTTTAGCGAGAACCTGTCCTCTTTCAACCTGAGTCTTTTCAATTCCTCGAAGAAGTACTCCGACGTTATCTCCTGCCATTGCTGAATCAAGAAGTTTTCTGAACATTTCAAGTCCGGTAACTACTGTTTTTTGAGTTGCTTTGATCCCGATTATTTCAATCTCTTCGTTAACTTTAACTTCTCCTCGCTCTACTCTTCCCGTAACAACCGTTCCCCTTCCTGAGATAGAAAATACATCTTCAACTGGCATCAAAAATGGTTTTTCGGTATCGCGGACCGGATCAGGAATAAATTCATCAGCTTTCTTCATAAGTTCAAGAATGCCTTTTTCTGCTTCAGCATCACCCTCTAAAGCTTTAAGTGCTGAAACTCTGACAATTGGAATTTCGTCTCCGGGGAACTGATATTTTTTAAGGAGTTCTCTGATATCTGATTCAACGAGCTCCAGAAGTTCCGGATCATCCATTGCATCACATTTGTTAAGTGCAACTATGAGGGCTGGAACATTGACCTGTCTGGCCAAAATAACATGTTCCCTTGTCTGAGGCATGGGACCGTCTGGAGCAGAGACTACCAAAATAGCTCCATCCATTTGGGCTGCACCTGTAATCATGTTCTTGATGTAATCAGCATGTCCTGGTGCATCAATGTGGGCATAGTGCCTCTTGTCTGTTTCATACTCAACGTGGGAAATGTTGATGGTAACTCCTCTTTGTTTCTCTTCAGGAGCCGAATCAATCTGATCAAATGCATAAGCTTTATTTACTCCTCCGGGAAAAGCTTTTGCCAAAACTGTAGTGATGGCTGCAGTTAAAGTTGTTTTACCATGATCAACATGACCAATGGTACCAATATTTACGTGTGGTTTACTTCTGTCAAATTTTTGTTTTGCGTCTGCCATGAGTCTTATATTATATTTTGATTCTCTTCAAAAAACAAGAGGCTTAATTCCGCCTCATGAAGTTGTATTATATTTGAACCTAATCTAAAGTGTCAAGAGTGAATTTAAAACTTTATTGCTTAATTACACTCTATTTCTGTCAAAATTAATTGGTATATCTGTAACAAATTCTACTTCTCCGGTGATTTCCCTAATGGATAACGCTTCTTCATCTGTCTCAAACTTTTTAGCAACAGCCGGAAATGAAGCTATTGCAGCTTCCTTAGTAAAAGCAGCGTAACTTTCATTTCCAAATCCACCATTACCTATTTTTCCTGACTCTAAAACTATAACGTATCCCTTTGCCATAATTGACGTTTATTGTATCCCTTACTTCCAGTAAGTCAAGAAGTGAAATTTAGATTATCCTCTGGCCATTTCAACTTTACCTGCTTTGGCAACAATCTGGGCTGCTATGTGAGCTGGAACTTCTTCATAATGTGAAGGCTCTACATATGCTCTGGCTCTTCCTTGAGTCAGGGATCTTAATTTGGTCGCATAACCTGAAAGCTCTGCCAAAGGGGCTGTAGCATAGATAACTGTTTCTCCTGCTTTATCTTCAGATCCTGAAATAGAAGCACGTTTACTGGAAAGGTCCCCCATAACATCACCCATGTACTCACCTGGGGTAAAGACTTCAACCTTCATGATAGGTTCAAGAAGAATCATGTCGGCTTTCTTAACTGCATCTTCAACCCCTAATGATCCGGCAATCTTAAAAGCCATTTCCGAAGAATCAACATCGTGGAAGGTTCCGTCATAGACGGTAACTTTGACATCAACCATCGGATAGCCTGCCATAATACCGTTTTCAAGTTTTTCTTTGGCACCTTTTTCTATGGCAGGTATGTACTCCTGGGGAATTGACCCACCTTTAATTTCACTCTTAAACTCAAATCCTTCTCCTCTTCCTCTGGGTTCAACTTTGATATAACAATGACCATACTGCCCCCGTCCTCCAGTTTGCCTGATGTACTTCCCTTCACCTTCTGCATATTTTTTGATAGTTTCTTTATAGGCTACCTGTGGGGCACCAGTTGTGGCTATAACATTAAATTCCCTCTTCATTCTGTCTACCAATACTTCAAGCTGTAATTCACCCATTCCCGCGATAATTGTTTGTCCTGTTTCCGGATTGGATTTAATTCTGAAGGTTGGATCTTCATCTGATAGTTTATTTAGTGCCAAACCCATTTTTTCCTGATCCGATTTGGTTGCAGGTTCAATAGCCAGTGAAATAACTGGTTCAGGGAAAGTAATAGATTCAAGATGAATAGGATGGGCTGGGTCACAAATGGTATGACCAGTAGTTGTATCTTTAACACCTACAACTGCCACAATTTCTCCGGCAAAGG
>CAZIPM010000002.1:105361-112008 GCA_964541395.1 uncultured Gammaproteobacteria bacterium
TAAAATCTCATCTCTCAAGTCTTTTGGCATTTCTGCTTCTTCAATAAGTTCCCTTTGGTCTGCATGAAGAAGCACCAATTTTCCGATTCTTTCCGATAATTGTTTACTACTGTTATAAACTGTTTGGCCGGTTTTTAAAGATCCCGAATAAACTCTGACATAGACTAATCTACCTACATGAGGATCGGTAACTACTTTGAAAGCCAGCCCTGAAAACGGAGCTTCATTTTTTCGCTCCCTTGTTTCCACTTCTCCTGTTTTAGGATTTGTTCCCTCGATAGCAGCAAGATCAACAGGTGACGGAAGGAATTCTATAACTCCATTTAACAGAAGTCTGCTTTCTGCGGTTCTATTGTCCCCTCCGAAGACGGGGAAGAATTTTCCAGATATTACACCCTTTCTGATAGCTCTTTTAATTTCTATTTCATCAGGCTCTACACCTTCCAGATATTTTGCCAATGTGTCATCATCAAATTCGGAAACTTTTTCAATAAGTTCGCTTCGGTATTTTTTGGCAATTTCCAAAAGATCAGCTGGAATTTCTTCCTCAGTCAGATCATGATCCTCAATTGCTTTATAGGTCAAAGCTTTCATAGTTATAAGATCGATAACCCCCCTATGTTCATGTTCCTGGCCAATAGGGTAGATAACTGGTGAGGCATTTGCACCAAGTCTGTCTCTAATTGATTTAATAGAAGCATCAAAATCAGCACCAATTAAATTAAGTTTATTTAAAACACAAATTCTTGGAACATTATATTTATCGGCTTGTCTCCAAACTGTTTCAGATTGTGATTCCACGCCGGTTCTGCCGTCAAAGACCATCAAAGCACCATCCAATACACGTAAGGATCTTTCGACTTCTGCAGTAAAATCAATGTGTCCGGGAGTATCAATTAAATTTATTCTATAATGCCCTGCTTCAACCGAAGTTGTTTTTACAAAATCCCAAAAGGCAGTGATAGCAGCAGAAACTATAGTAATTCCTCTTTCTCTTTCCTGAGCCATCCAGTCGGTAACTGTAGTTCCCTCATCAACTGAGCCTTGTTTATAAGTTCTACCTGTTTCAAAAAGAAGTCTTTCTGTAGTTGTCGTTTTACCAGCATCAATGTGAGCTATGATTCCGATGTTTCTGATTTTATCCAAAGCAACAATACGGTCCTTGGTAACCGTCACAACCATTGCTGATTTTTTCTTTGCTTCCTCTGCCATTTTTTAGATTAGTAACAAATAAACTCCTACTGCTAACACAGTGGACTTTGTCATTTTTAAACAAAATGATAAATGCTCCCTTTCGGAAGCATTGTTGATTTTAACAGGAGTAATGTGTTTATTCAACAACATCAAAACAGAAACTATCCCAATTCTTCAAATTTCTTTAATTGTTCATCGGCCATAAAGAGTTTAATATTTAAACCGTCTACTGGATCACCCCCCATGGCTTTTCTATATTCGTTAAGCTGATTCTCTAACTGCTCCTCGCTCAGACCATATTCCCTTTCTTTATTTCTTTGTCTAAGCTCTTCCAATTCAGGAATACTTGCTTCGTTGTATTCCATATCGTTATTATAATTACAAGAGTAATCAATAACAAGAGTGCTCCCTTTCGGAAGCATTAGTGATTTTATGAGTAAGTAAAACTGAATTCAATGGATACTTAATTTACTTTATTCATTTACAAAGGTACACGGAAAATATGGAGTAGATTTCTAAATATTGCAATGAGGTGTTGAAGTGATCTTGTTTCATAAAAACAAGATTGTGCAACAGATATCGACTTGTATTTTGTTTTACTTAAGATAGACTATCCACCTTCTAAGTGTTACTCCTCCATGTAAACGCAATGAATCTCCTATTTACAGCAGAGTTAAAGTTTCGACCCAAATCACACCACAACACAACAAGAGTATTATGGTACCAATATCCAAAGCATAAAAGTTTTTTTGATTCACTTCTAGAAAATTTTAGTCATGATAAGTTTGACATATCATTTCTCTCTCACCTGTTGGGCAAATTCTTTAAGTTGGCCTATGGAAACTTCTGAATTAGTAGGTTCAATTTTCACAGCTAATCGAACAGCATCAGACATGAGCACGTCAGAACCGACTTTTAATATAACGGGTGTCACAACAAATCGAAAAGGCACTTCTGCGCCAGCATCAATTACTGTTTTTTCAAATGAATCGAAAAATTTATGTACCAAATCATTTGGTGATTGTTCCTGGGTGTACGTTGTTTCTAAGAGTCCTGCATTAAACCAGGTTTGCAGAGCTTGTGCATGATCACCAGCCTCTAGGTTTTGAACCTGGCCCCATGTTTGAGAGTCTTCAAGTGTATTCATTTTTTGTTTTTCGTCCACATCGATCACCTCCAGTTCTAAATTGTATTATCTCATTTACTTACCAAAATATCAAACAAACAGTATGTCGATGTACTTCTCATAGATGATTTATCATCAAACTTTCTCCTACCTGAGATTTTATCTCAGATTGGCTACCTTAAATCAAAAGAAATCTTCTTGTTAACGTTAACTCCCAGACTAATACCTTAAAGTTTCTTTCGAATTGAGCTAATTAAATGAACATCTATCTAACTTTGACATAGTAAATTTGTAGACAGATTTAGCAGTCAACAGTTGCTTATTCGATAAAAGAGATATTCGTTAGTTGTCACCTTCATCAAGAGGTTTTAGTTTTGGACGAATTCCTAATTGCAATTGTATTTGATAAATTTGTTTTTCAAATGCTAATTTTCTTTCATTTAACTTATTGAGAGGGAAATCTCCTTCTAGCTTGTCAACAGCTACTAATAATTCTTTGATTTCATTAAATTTTTCTATTGTGGTCATTATTATCAACTTAATATTAAAACGAAATTATTTTATCAAGAGTGAAAAAGCATTTCCAATGATTAAAGTATTATACGGATCTATTTTAGATAACTAAGTTAGTTTATCGGTCAAAATGAAGTTAATGTGATCTCTCTCTAACAAAAGCGGCTGCTTCAATCGTAGCAGGGTCTATTAACAAATCCCTTCTGACGTTTAATGCTTCATCTCTCTGGTCATAAATTTTAAGGGCTTTATCGGAAATAGGATTACCTTGTTTAATCATTTGAAGTGTAGCATTCGCAACATCTTCCATACTATAACCTTCGGGATGTAAAGCAATTAATTGTGCTTCGTTAATTAAAAGGAACCCCATAGATATATTTTACCACTTAAAGTGACTAAACGCACGGTTGCTTTCTGCAATTTTTTCTATCTCAGCTCTTTTTCTAACAGCCCCACCTTCACCTTTAGCTGCATCTGTTATTTCAGCAGCTATTTTCTCTGCAAAGGTATGATATTCGGAGTTTGATCTGGCTCTAGCTGCTATGATAAGCCACCTGATTGCCAGTGAATCTTTTCTTTCTCCTCTAACTTGCAGTGGAATTTGATAAGCTGCACCTCCAACTCGGCGGGCGCGTACTTCCATTTCAGGCTTGATGTTTTCAATTGCCTGGTTAAATACTTTTAATGCATCACCTTCTGTTTTTTTGGCAATCAGCTCAAGTGCTCCGTAAATTTCTTTTTCGGCAACGCTCTTTTTACCATCATACATTGAGCGGTTGATGAGTTTTGCAACCATCACACTTTTATATATCGGGTCTTCACTTGGTTTTATTCTTTTTACTTGTCCTCTTCTTGGCATATATTTTTATTTTTCCGTTTTTTATTTATTAAAAACGGTTTATTTTACCACTCCTTGTTCTTTTTTGGCACCATATCTCGACCTGGATGTTTTCCTACCTGCCACCCCTGTGGTGTCATAACGTCCTCTGACTATTGTGTATTTAACACCTGATAAGTCTTTGACTCTTCCTCCCCTGACCATAACCACCGAATGCTCGGCCAATTCATGCCCTTCACCCGGGATATACGCTGTTATTTCCTGTTTATTTGACAGCCTGACACGAGCTACTTTTCGCAGAGCAGAATTTGGTTTCCTGGGTGTCATTGTTCTGACTGCAATAACCACTCCTCTTTTAAAAGGAGATGTCATTACTCCGAACTTTCTGTCTTTGGAATTAAACCATTTTTTAAGGGATGTTGTTTGGGACTTCATCTTTGTTGATTTTCTTCCGTGTTTGACTAATTGATTTGCTGTTGGCATATTAGTTTTGTTTTAAAATTGCTTTATCCGCAGTGACCGGGATAAGTCTTCCGATAATAACATTTTCTTTCAAACCAAGAAGGACATCTTCCCTGCTCATCAGTGAGCTTTCGGTCAAGACATCGGTAGTCTGTTCAAACGACGCTGCTGAAAGCCAACTTTCGGTGTATAAAGATCTTCTGGTAATACCCAAAACTATTTGCTGAGCTGATGCGGGTTCTCCGCCTGCAGCTAACACTTTTTCGTTTTCTTCCTCAAAATGGGCTTTACTGGTCAGTTCTCCCGGAAGGAAATGAGTATCACCTGCAGTGATTATTTTAACTTCATCACTCATCTTACGAACTATAGTTTCAAAATGTTTGTCGTTAATTCCGATTCCCTGTGATTCATAGACTTTTTGAATTTCGGCTACCAAATATTCCTGGGTTGCACGGAGTCCTTTGATGGAAAGAATTTCTTTAATATCCAAAGGACCGTAGGCCAGGGCTGTTCCTGCATCAATTAACTGGTTATCTTCAACAGCCAACTGTAAAGTCTTTGGAACAATATACTCTCTTTCTTCTTTCAGTTTACCTGACCCTCTGACAATTATTCTAAATCCTTCCTCTACTTCTGAAACTATTGTTTTCCCGCTAATTTCTGAAATAGCGGATACTATTTTTGGAGTCCTGGCCTCTACCAATTCTTCAACACGAGGCAATCCCTGAGTAACGTCAATACCAACCACACCAGCGGCATGTTTGGTACGGAGGGTAAGCTGGGTTCCGGGTTCACCAATTGACTGAGCTGCAACTACTCCAACAGGCATTCCAATTTCCACTATGTTTTTAGTTGACAGATCCCATCCGTAACACTTTGCACAAAGTCCATATCTGGCAGTACAAGAAAGGGCTGAACGAACTTTAACTTCAGTTACATCGGAAGCTTCTATCTTGGTAGCAATCAACTCGCTTATTACTTCTTCTTTATCAGCAACCATTTTACCTTTGGAATCTTTAACACTATCTATTAAGAATCTGCCGATTATTCTGTTAGCAAAAGCGGTTGGTCTTTGAGATCTCAGAATTGCCAGCCCTTCTTTGGCTCCACAATCTTCCATCCTTATAATAAGATCATGGGCAACATCAACCAATCTTCTGGTTAAGTATCCTGCATCTGCAGTCTTAAGAGCCGTATCAGTCAATCCTTTTCTTGATCCTCTTGAAGAAGTTACATATTCAAAAGCTGACAATCCTTCCCTGAAGTTGCTTTTAATAGGCAATTCGACAATTTTACCTAGTGGATCAACAACTAGTCCCCTGATCGCCGACAACTGTTTAACTTGATCTCTTGATGCACGTCCGACTTTAGCATCGATAACAATTCTGATCGGGTTGGTCGGTTCCATTAATGCCCATGTCTTGTCAGCTAGATCTTCCGAAACTTCCAGCCAAACATCTTTGCTCATTCTCTTTTTCTCATCCAAAGTAATAAGTCCCTGATTGAAGTTTTCTCCGATCTCGGCAACTTTATTTTCAGCCTCTTTAAGGATTTTGCCTTTTTCAGGTAAGATCTTAGCGTCAAAAACTCCGAAAGAAATACCAGAAATTGTACCTGCGGCAAAACCTAATGATTTAACATCGTCGATCATTTTGACAACCTCGTCACGGGTACATTTGGCATATGCCTGTGAGAAAAGTTTTTTGATTAAGGTCGATGTTGCCGAATCATTAACATATTCAAATACCGGTGGTAATATTTCATTAAAGTAAATTCTACCGACAGTGGTTTCAAAGTTTGCACCGTTCATCCAGACATTAATCATTTGTCTAAGTTCAATCCTGCCGTTTTGATGAGCTCTAATAGCCTCGTCTTTACCAGAAAACAGACTGGGGCAAAGACTTAATTTTGTGTCTTCTGATGTCAGGTAGTAAACACCCAAAGCCATTTCTTTTGATGCTGGTGTAGATACAGGCGAACCATCCGCAGGTCTTAATAAATTATTTTCCGGAAGCATCAAAGTTTTCGCCTCTTCAATGGCCTTTTTTGATAAAGGAACGTGAACTGCCATTTGATCTCCGTCAAAGTCCGCGTTAAAACCTGAACAAATTGCAGGGTGAAGCCTGATGGCTGACCCTTCAATAAGAACAGGGTAAAAAGCCTGGATGGACAATTTATGCAAAGTGGGTGCACGGTTTAAGAGAACCGGATGGTCTTTGGTAATCTCTTCCAAAATATCAAAAACTTCAGGAGGTCTTCGATCCAACATATTTTTGGCCGATTTAACATTTGGAGCAATCCCACGGCTAATCATTTCCCGAAGAACAAACGGTTTAAACATTTCCAAAGCCATTTCTTTCGGAAGTCCGCATTGGTTAAGTTTCAAGTCAGGACCAACAATGATAACGCTTCGTCCAGAATAATCTACTCTTTTACCCAATAGGTTTTGTCTGAATCTCCCCTGTTTTCCTTTAAGCATGTCGCTTAAAGAGCGTAATGGTTGTCTGCCTCTGG
>CAZIPM010000003.1:0-24543 GCA_964541395.1 uncultured Gammaproteobacteria bacterium
CGGATTATAACAACCAGTATTTATATGTCGGTTCCAATAGCACATCGGTCGGCTCGTTGAGCAAGATGCAACTCAATAGTGACACTTTGATAAAACAATATAATGGCTCTAACAATACTCCTGCCGGCGGCACTCTCGTGTTGGAGGAAGATATCACCAGTTTGGGAGTCGGTTACCAACTTGAGGCTGTAGGATCAGCAACAAGCGGAGTTAAATCAATGTCTCCCGATAACAATGCGGCTACATATGGTGCAACTTCAGCTCGCTCTTTCTTATCCAAAACGCAAACTTTATCATCCGCAACAAAATTTGCGTATGTCTGGGCATCCCGGTACAAGGATTCATCGGAAAGTACCAGTCGAATGGTTGTATATGCCTGTAACGAATACGCGACAGCCGCACTCTGTACCAGCAATAATGCTTGGGTTGTCGGAACATCGATTCAAACAGATAGCAGTCAATCCATTCCTGAAGAAGAATTTAACTTTACATTCACCAATGCCGGGAGTTATCTTACTTTTAAGTTCGACTTTCTTAGAGGGACTACTTTTGCCAATACCTACCTTTCACAATATGGTGCCAGTTGGGCGAGTAGCGTTGGTGGTGCCGACATTGCAGAGAGATATCATTCGAACGAGCCGGTATATCCCGGGGATATCTTGGCTATTGATACGCCTCCCACGGATGGAGATGCAGGGGTAAGCTTGGCAAGAACACCTTATGATAGAAAATTAATCGGAATCGTTACTACAAATCCGGGTATTGTAATGGACGAAAACCTGGTTGACTTAAATTTTAATGCAGCTTCCAGGAATAGCCCCGATAGACCCGCTGTCGCCTTGGCTGGAAGAGTCCCCATTAAAGTTTCGACGGTTAATGGGAATATTGAAGTCGGAGACCCAATCACATCATCCTCTATCCCCGGAGTCGGAGTTAAAGCTACCAAGGCAGGTACAATAGTTGCTAAAGCCCTACAGAGCTTTAGCTGCGAGGAAACGGTATCCCCACTTGATGCCTCACCATCTGCTTTACTTAATCAAGTTTGTGAAGGAACTGTCATGGCTCTGGTTAATATTTCCTGGTACGATCCCGATGCATATCTAACCAACTTGGTAAATTTCCAAATCTCACGGGTAGTTCAGGGAACCCACGATGTTGTTTACAAAATAGTAAGAGTTACCGTCAACGGCACAGAGGAAGTTGTTGACAGAATCGGAACTTTTGGTCAACTGATTGCAGGTACTATTAAAACAGGATCATTTGAAGCAAATCTCACCAAAACCGATCTTATTTCCCCGCTTGCAGATTCAACTGATGTTACCATAAAACTCGGAAGCGAGGCAACACCTTCCGGTGAGCTTGCAATCAAAAATATGGCGGATGAAGAAGTCGCCTCGATCGATTCCCAAGGAAATGCAACCTTTTCGGGTACAACTGAAACAAGTAATTTGATAGTTAATAATGATGCCACCATAAGTGGTACTTTGTATGCTAATGATATAGAGTCAAAAAGACTTCAGGATATCGAAGAGTTACTAAAGTCGGTAGAAGAAAATCAGACACTTTTGACAGAAGCTTCAACCTGGAGCAAAGATAACTCTACTGATTTGGCTAACAAGCTTAACAGTGAGGATTGGACAGTTAACAATCTATATGTCACTAACCAGGCAGCTATTACTTCCCTTTTGGTTACTAACAACTTTACTGTCAACACTATTGATTCTTTGGACAAGCCTCTTTCTATCCAATCTCTAGCTCTTAATCCTTTGGAAATTATGGCAGGCAAAATAAAAGTAGAAACCAATGGCGACGTAACTTTCTTCGGTAATGTTGAAGTAGTGGGAAATCTGACCATTAATAACCTTGTGGTGGCAAACAATACGGAAGATATTGCATTCTCATCCGCAGAAATTATTGAGGGTGAAACCAAATCAAATGCAACCGCAGGCCGTGCAGTCCTGACAGCAGGAACCGATAAGTTAAGAATAATCAATGATAAAGTTGGTCTTCAAACGCTTGTCTATCTGACTCCATTGACTTCCACCAAAAATCAGGTTCTTTTTGTTAAAGCAAAAGATACAGGTTATTTTGAAGCAGGTTTTGACCAAGTTCTGGATCAAGACGTTGAATTCAACTGGTGGATTATAGAACTACTAGAATCTGAAGTTGTAAATTCAGTAACGGAGGAGGAGATAATAAATTAAAATGAAAAAAATTATTTTGATATTACTATTTGTAAATGTAATTGCCTTCTTATTTCCATCTGATTCCAAAGCAGAAGAAAATCTGTTAAAAACACCTTTTGCTGATATTAATGTCAGTTCTGAAAAATTCTACAACGCATTTGATTCACCTCTAATTGTATTGACTTCTAGATCTTCATTCTTTCAAAAAGTATATGGCATTGTTTCTCAAGATAATCCGAAAATAACTATTATAGATCCTCAGGGTATTTCAGTAAAAGAAGAAGCCATCAGTGGAAACAGCCAGCAGCTTAATTTAGCAGATCAAAATCCCTTACCGGGTAAATATACAGTCAACGTAAATAGCCAAAAAGCAATTGAATTTTATTGGGGAGTTTTGGCTATTAATACCAATAAAAGTGTCTATCATCCAAATGAAACTGCATATCTTCAAATGGCTTCTCTTGATAAATATGGTCATACACTTTGTAATTCAAATTTAAAATTAAGTATCCGTTTTCCTGATGGCACAACTTTTAATCCAAGTATTGAAAAAAGTAATGAATGTTTTGGAGATACAATTGCCGGAGACCCGGATTACTATACCTATCAGGACTTGGCAGGAATTGGCACCTATATTATGCAGTTGACCAATTTAGATAACGGTTTCAGTGTTACCGATAGTTTTGAGGTCAAAGAAAATATTGCGTTTGATATTGAGAGAATAGGCCCAACAAGGATCAACCCAATTTATCCTTATTCAATGAAAATAGTAATTACAGCTAACAAAGACTTCAAAGGTATTGTTGAAGAAAAAATTTCGGAAGGTTTTCAAATATTTGGCGATACAAAATGGGAAGTGGACCTCAAAAACGGTGAAACAACCGAATATGTTTATCAATTCGATGCTCCTGATGTCTCCCCTGAGTTATTTTTAATAAACCCACTTTCTATCGGTAAATATAAAGAAGCCAGATTCTGGCAAATTGCCTCCGACGCAATTGCTTTTACCAATCAGGGGACAAGTGCTAACCCTGATATTAATGACGGTTCTAACTGCACTGATCCGTGCTCATATGCCAATACCAGTTGGACGCCTCCAACTTCAGGTCTTATTGTAGTATTTGTTCATAACAGAGGATCAAATGAAGCCCAGGGTGTAGTCCCTACCGTTTCAGGCAATAATATTACCTGGACTCAGATCGCTACAGTTGCCCACGGTACCACCGCTGATGTTTATACCCTGTTCGGTGCCGATGCAACAAGCTCATCAGACGGAGTTACCACTTTTAGCTATGGAAGCAACCTTCAACTCAATATGACCGCCAGTTTCTTTTCCGTTACGGGGATCGATCTTACTGGTGGAGTAGCTGCGGCTTTTGTGCAGAGCCCAACAACGTCAGGAACCAACACATCAGGATCAATTACTTTAAATGCTGCCGGAAATTCAAATAACCGCCCCATTAGCGGATGGGGGCACATGGCACAGGAAGGATCAAACTTCCGTGGTCCAACAGGCGACGGTCAAGGATCAACAGACTGGACAGAAGTTGACGACATGTCCGGTGCAGGACCGGCCAGAGGTATTGAAACTCAGTACAGAAGTGATGCTTTTGAAACTACGGCATCGTCTTCATGGACCACATCTTCTGCATATTTAGGTATAGCTGCTGAGATAAAAGCTGCTGCGTCAGGTATAACCGTTTCTGGAATAGTTTATTTAGCAAATGAATCAACAACTGCAACAACAGGAAACGGCGGACAATGTGACGGATCAACAGCAAATCTTTCTTTAAGGGTTAATACAGGGGCAGCAACAACAACAACCTGTTCATCAAGTGACGGTACTTTTTCCTTTACCGGAATTGCAGCAAGTAGTGGTGATACTATAACTATATATTCTACAGCCTCTGATAAATCCAATAGAGTTTACGTCTCTGACGGAACTGCTGATACCGGTCAGAATCTTTATAAAAATGCTGTTGCTGTGGGTGATGAAGCTGATGGAACAGTGACGATTTTAGATTTGCTTGACTACGACAGTACAACCAACGACACGGACATGCTTTATGACGCAGTAGATACAACCACTGATACCTTGACAACAGAATCCAATATTCAACTTCATATTCATACTGGAGACACTTTGGATCCTGGAGGAACAGTAACTACAAGTGGTACAGGCAATTTACATTTAGATGATAGTTCAGTTGCCTACCTTGATACGGCAACCAATACAATTGGAGGTGATGTTGTGATAGATGATAGTAGTAATATACATTTTGATACTAATACAACCATAAGCGGTGGTGATATAACAGTTGCTTCAGGAGGTGATGTTACTTCAGCCGCGGGTACAGTGACCATGGGAGCTTCCGGTACTATCGGTGGTGGAAGTACAGGTTCAGTTTTCCAATTGACTAACCTGACTATCTCATCGGGAACAACTATTTTAGGGGCAGATGCTGATAATATTTTAGTTTTTGACGGTGATATAACTATTTCCGCAGGCGCGATCCTGGCAATGAACAGCAAAACCGCCGATGTCAATGGCGGCAATGTTATAACAACTACTACCGGCTCTATCACCTGTGCATCCTGTTCGGCAGGCGGACTGACTATTTCTGGTGACGGCAGTAGCAATGGCCTGGGAGGCGGAAGTGGAGCCATAACCCTATATTCCCTAACATTGGACGGTGCAATAAACACAACTGCAGTCGGTACTACTGCCATAACTGTTTTGGATGATATTACAATTGGCGCAAATAGAACCTTAAGTAGTGCATCATCGGGAACAATCAATATTGCTGACGACTGGTCCAATTCCGGCACATTTACAGCAAATTCGGGAATAGTCGCATTTAACGGTCCAGACAGCAGTAATCAAGCGTTAACTGGCAATGTCACTTTTTATAATTTCACAGCATCGACCAGTTCTAATTCTGCAGGAAGAACTATTCAATTTGCAGGGTCTTCAACAACGACTGTCACAGGCACCTGGACTATAACAGGCTTTTCGGGAAAGGTTATAACTCTGCAAAGCTCCGACACCAATGCCTGGACAATAAATCCGACTGCTGCAAGTGTGACTTATGTATCGGTTTCCAGATCAACAAATACGGGTACAAGTTTTTGTGCCACCAATTCTACCAACGGCGTCAACAACACAAGTTGGAATATAAGTGCAGGTGCTAACTGTACAGCCCCCAATACACCCACACTTGATTCACCTACAAACGGTGCAACTGAACAAAGTATTACCCCTACTCTATTAACTACTGCCACTGATTCAGATTCGGATTATTTAAGATATAAAATAGAACTCTGCACTAATTCCATAATGACCTTAAATTGCCAGACCTTTGATCAAACATCAAGTCAAACCGGTTGGAGTGGACAAAATACTCAAACTTCTACAGCTTACACCAGCGGTACTCAGGCCACATATACTATTCAAACATCACTGTCAGTGTCAACAACATACTATTGGAGAACATATGCGATTGACCCCGGAGGAAGTAATACCTGGAGCGGTACCCAAACACCAAACTCCTTCACTACAGCTACCATCTCGACTTTAGGAAATTCTAAATTCAAGGGTTTAAATTTTAAGGGAATAAACATACAATGAACGTAGTTTAATAAATAAATCTATGGAAAAATATATAAAAATAGCAAAAGAGGCAGTCTTTTATTTTACTCTTGTTTTATTGCCTGTTTTCTTTCTGACCATCTTCCTCTCACCATTTATCCTTCCAAAGTATGTTTTTCTAGTAATTGGTTTGTCTTTGACATTCATTTTGTGGATAGCCAAAATAGCAGTATCCAAAAAGATTGAGTTCCGTGCAGGCAAATTTGACCTGGCTGTTCTTGCTATAGCAATAGCATATTTGGCAACAGCAATAATTAAAACACCAAACAAAGCTGAAGCATTTATTGTACCGGGTGTAACTACCGCTGTACTTTTATCAGCTGTTACTTATTTCCTGGCAAACCAGATAAATACGAGTAGATCCAATCTATTAAGTTATGTTATGGCTATTTCTGCAGCTTTACTGGCTTTTATTTCGACATTGTTTCAAATCGGTTTATTTTCTAAAATACCACAGTTTGGTGCGTTGGTAAAAGACGTGAATTTTAACCCGGCGGGAGGATATCTTCCGACGTTTATGTACTTACTTATTATCACACCTTTGGCTATAGGATTGTTCATTAAGGAAGATTCTACAATTAAAAAGTCTGTCTTGGGTATTATTTTAGCAGTAATTACTCTTGGAATAACCCTTTCGGCAAACAGTTTGTTTGGTAAATCAACCAATAAACCTAAATTCATAGATCTCAGATCGAGTTGGGAAATAGCTGTTGAAACCTTTAAAAAAGAGCCTTATTTTGGTGTTGGACCAGGAAATTATTTGACTGCCTTTAATAGAAATAAGCCTTTAACTTATAACCAGACTGAAGTTTGGGATGTCAAATTTACTTCAGCCAGAAATTATTTTCTGACAGCGGTTACCGAGACAGGCTTTGTGGGAATAATCGCTTTATCCTTCCTATTAATTACTATCATCTATCATATCAGAACCAAACCACTAACCTGGTCCTTAACCTCTGTTCTGGTTGGTTTGGTGCTTATGCTTCTCTATCCTGTTTCCACAGTTGTACTACTCGCATTTTTTATAATGCTGGCGCTTTGTTCAGATGCTAAACTGGTAATCAGTGATTTAAAATTAAATGGGGTAATTCCGAATTTCTTAATGTTTTTGGCTATAGTTCCGGTTTCCATACTCCTATTTTACGGAGGAAGAGCCACATTGGCTGAGTATAAATTCAAAAAAGCCTTGGATTCTTTTTCCGGAAACGATGTCAAAGGTGCTTATACATTACTGCAGGAAGCAATTAAATTAAATCCCAAAGTTGACAGATATCATCTGTCATTTGGTCAGATTGATATTGCAGTAGCCAATACTATAGCAAGTAAAAAAGACATTACTGATGAAGACAAAAAATTAATCTCAGAAGTAATCCAGCATTCGGTAACCGAAGGTAAAAACGCAGTTAGTTTAAATCCGGGAAGATCCGGAAATTGGGAAAATTTAGCCTCAATTTACGCAAGTATCATTTCTTTTGCCAAAGGGGCGGATATCTTTACTGTCCAGACTTTAAACCAGGCAATTGCACTTGACCCGATTAATCCAAGCCTGAGGATTTCCTTAGGTAGGGTTTATTTGCAGTTGAAAAAGTATGACGAGGCTGTAAAAGTATTGGAGCTGGCAGTATTAGCCAAACCTGATCTGGCATCTTCACACTATCATCTGGCTCTTGCCTATTCTGCATTGAAACTGACAGACAAAGCTAAAGCCCAATACGATGCAGCACTTTCACTTTTGGAAGAGGGTTCTGAAGATTATAAGAAAGTAAAAGCAGAATCCGACTCCGCTGCCAGCGCCTCACCCGTTCCTTCTCCCACACCGGCGATAGAACCTCAAATTGAACTTCCTGAAGAGGCCCAGCCTCCACAGAATGAACAGCAGCCAATTGAGTAAATTCATACTAAGATTCTATTGGTAACTTGACAAATTCTCTTGACTTGTAAAGATATATTTTATTAGGGAAGACAAGGAAAGCAAGGATTTTATACATTGTATACACGATTCGGGATATAAATATTAGAATTATTTCAGCAAGAGACATAAATAAAAAGGAGGTGAGTCTATATGAAAAAACCACTTAAGATACCAAAATTCAAAAACAAGGATGAGGAAAGAGATTACTGGGCAAAAATTGATTTGACCGATTATTTTGATGCCAGTGACTTTGTACCGATAAGTTTTCCAAACTTGAAACCTACCAGTCGTCTCGTCTCCCTTCGTCTACCCGAATACGTTATTGATAGAGCGAAAGAGAAAGCGAATGCAATCAACATCCCCTACCAATCTCTTTTAAAGAGATATCTTGGAAAGGAAGTCTTCGCAGACTAGTGGCCGTACCGTAATCGAAACAGTGTACTTACAATGCAAATGCAGTGTACTACCATCATATCAACTGACCATGGAGATTCACTCCCTTAAATCAAAATCTTTTTCAAAAAAGAAATAATATAGTCAAAAAAATAGGCCAATTTTTCTCTTTCATTTGTGGGAACAAAAGGTCTTAAATCCAATATAAATTTTTCCTTACTGAATTTTTCAATTTTTGCAACTAATTGATCAGGGCTAAAATCACGAATATTATAATATGCTAATTTCTCTATCACCAAGTTGTCAGTCACTGGCACGTTCTTATTTAATAAAAACCATAGATCATAGATATCTCTTCCTTTATCCCTTGTCATTATTGCTCTAATTTTTTCAGCTAATATTTCTTCCTGAGACATATAATTTACATAAGAAGTAAAAATCACAGGATAGACGGTTGCAATAATTGCCTTGGCTGGTCTAGATACTTTTTCTTTAAAAGAAAAATCAAGATTTACAAATATTTTATAATTGCTGATTTTAAAATCGGAAGTTAATAAATATCTTTCACCCAAAATGGTTTTCCTCTTTTTAAAGTTAAAACTATATAATTTTGCTAATTTCTTGAAAAATTTATTAATGAACAAATTAAAACTTTCTCTATTTATCTGAACGGTAAAATCCAAATCTTCAGAAAATCTCTTACCTCCAAGAATTAATCGGATTGCTGTTCCCCCCTTGAAAAATATGTGTTCAGAATAATTCTCTTCATATAGTTCTTTTAAAAAAAGAAGCTGAATATATTCCCTTATAACTACGCTCTCATTTATTTTTTGTAATTTTGATAGCTCTTTAACCTGATTAATAGTTAACATATTTTTTCGCTAAACTAATTATATTATCATTAGCATTTAGCTGTTTACAAATTTCAAAAAAACTTTTGAAGTTAATGTTTTTTAAATCGTATTCACTAAAATTTACTATTTTAATACCTTTTGACGCTAAATATATTTGATCAAAAAGAGCTTTTTCAGGAAGTGCAATCAATACGGCGTCTTTTTTAGTAAACATTCCAAAATACTTATTTGAAATATGACTATAAGTGAATAGTTTTTCGTCAATATTTTTAGTCATACTTTTTTTTGAAGTAATACTAGTTATCTCAAACGGAAATTGCGATAAAATCCCCCAATAATTAAGAGCGGTCTCCAATGAAATATATGATGGCTGATACAAAAAATTTGCGATTTCAAACGAGCTTACGTTTTTTCCGGTTACACAATATTTATTCTTTTCAAAACTAATTAATATTTTATTCTTTATAAAGTCGTTCACAATTCTATAAAAAGTTCTTTCATTTTTAATTGATAATATTTCTTTTAATGTTTTGGAGTTAACTAAATTAATTCCGGATTCAAGTAACTTTTTGGTTAAAACACCTAAATTATACGATTCCATATACTGTCAATATTATACAGTATGAGTGATCCTGTCAAGAGACGCTTTACCTAATTCTTTGGTGGACCGTACCGTAATCGAAACGGTGTCCCTACAATGCGAATGTAGTGTACTACCACTATACTAACGGCCCATTAGTATTTTAATTCATTAAATAAATCCAAAGGTATTATACCTCATCAGTTGTTTTTTTAATTTCAGACTATTCCTTTAAACTATTGACAATCTAAATTTTTATATTCAACATAAATTAAGTGATGTTTTGTAACTTTTCTAACAAATATAGATAAATCGATGCGTAATTTTACAAAAATAATAAAAAAAACACACAAAGTATTAATAATTCTGTCATTGTTAATTTTAATTGTTGTACTATTTTATTTAAAAACTTCTCTAAATAAATCTGTTGAACCTCCAAAACCTGTAGCTGCTGAGGGATTTCCATCAATTCCGATATATCCCGGTGCTATATTAATTAATTCATCCAAAAATCCCCGTGAAGCCGTATTTTACCAGGCTTCCTGGGAAACAGATTCAGAACCTTCACAAATAGCGCCGTGGTATTTATCTGAAACTGTTAGAAACGGCTGGAATCTTGAGTACCCTCCTGCAGATCCAGACAGCAACATTCAGGAAATGCAGTTTTCCAATGAAGAATATTTCTTAAATATTTCTCTACTGAAAATCGGATCAAATAGTAAAACAGTTATTACTACCCAATTTATTACAAACGTAAGAACAGAAAAGTATAATGAAATGATTAAGTCTGGAAAACCCCCTGAAGACAAATGAATATAAATTATTCACTTAAAAAAATGTCTGTATGTTTTGTTGTTCTGGTGTTTCTTTTTCTTGGATCTTTTGTTTTTTCTTCCGAAGTTCAGGCAGGGTTCCGCTTTGTGGCCTGGGCGGATACAAGAGGAAATAATACAGAACTTGCTCATCTTTCAAATCAAGTAAAAGTGCTTCCTATACAACCGGCTTTTACCATATATCCCGGTGACCTAATTCCCACCAACAGTGCATTCAGTCCTGAAGTACGTTTTCAAAATTGGAAAGCAGCCCTGGACGGAGGGAACAACAACGGTCTAACAGCCAGAACCTTTGCTTCAAGAGGAGGACATGATATGGGCTACGTAGGTGACACCGATCTCTGGGTAAAACTATTCCAACCCGGTCCGTTGTCCGATCCCGGTTCTGTTGCCTCAGTCGTAGGAGTTTCAAATTACCAAGCTCTTAATACAGATTTAACCTATTCTTTTGACTACCAAAATTCTCATTTTGTAGCTGTTGATGCATACGGAAATGCAAATACGTTAACAGTAGCCCAACAAGCTTGGATGAATGATGATTTGAGTTCTGCCGCCGCACGAGGCATGAAACATGCCTTTTTATTTTGGCACGGACCCATCTATACGGTAAATGGCCACATGAGTTCTGTTCCTACAGCTCTTGTTACCATGCTCAACAATCATCCGATTATATCTGCAGGTTTTTTTGGTCATGAACACGTTTTGGCCCATACAACTTTGGATAAAAGCCGCGTACCGCAATTTACCAACAGAGTCATGGAACAATTTGTTTCGGGAGGAGCCGGTGCAGGTTTTTATAGCTGTACAGCAGGCAGAAGTGATTTCTGTCAACCCCAATACGGCTTTTTGACTGTAGATGTATTATCCGACACTCAGTTTCGTGCGGCATTTTACAAAGACGGCTCAACTACACCTATATTTGAAAATACATACACTAAGGGAGAAGTTGGTCCGGGTCCTACAATAACACCAACTGTTTCTCCAACAGGGACAGGAAAAATGGGTGACATAAATGGTGACAATAAAGTGGACATCATTGATGTTGGGATTATAATTGACAATTATCAACTTCAACTACTTCAAAACAGCAAAGCTGATTTAAACGGTGATGGAAAAGTAGATATAGTAGATATAGGTATTCTGGTTGACAACTACGGATTATAAAACTATACAATTTAGCCTAACTCAAAATACTCGCATTCAATAGTCTTTATCTTGACTGCTAGTTAATGAATCATATGAATAGACTAAAAATACAACTCCCATGACAACCATGGGGATACCCAAAATTATACTCCATCCGCCTATCTTAAGAACTAAAAGAACTAATCCACCGGCAAGAATAGTAAATGGAATAAATGTTTCCAAAAATAACTGAAAATTATTTTTTCTCTTTCGCATTGTTGAAGCCTTCTTTGTAAGCCTTGGCCATTTCTATTTTAATTATCAATATAATTAGAGCAGAAAATGCCAAAACAATGAACAGTCCGAATAGCAAATAAACTATCGAAAATGATGAATAAGGATACAGGAAAAGAAAGGCGTCGTCGACTGGGGTTGCTATCGCAAGTTTCCAATTTAGGCTATTGGAAAACGTAGAAATGTCCACAGTAGATACAGCAATTAAATAGCGTTTAAGTTGGAAATTGGGCTCTGCAGGGAGGAAAATATCAAGTTTACTTTCTCCACTGGTTCGTAATATTACATCAAGTGAATCTATTATTTTATCTGAATCTTTTAGATTACTTTTATTTAAATATTCAAAATAGTTAACACCAATCAGATTTGAGAATGGCGAATGCATAATTACTCCATTGGAATCTATCATATAAACTCTTGTTTGGGGAGATATTTTTAGCGGGTCTAAATATTTATCAGCCAGATCTGAAAGGATTAAACTAACTGCAAGTATCCCATTAAATTGGCCATTTGTAACTACCGGTGAGGCTAAAGCTACAATATATTTACCCTTACTGGCTCCCATTTGTGAAATAACTGGTGAACCAATAATAAACTCACCTTCTTTAGAAGAAGATTTTAAGGATTTAAAATAATCTCTGTCTGAAATATCAGAGCCTATGTCTCTGGTACCTAATCTGTTGGAATTATAAATAACAACTCCATTTTTATCCGTCAGGATTATTCCTCCTATAGGTTCTTCTTTCCAAATTTTCATAAATAAATCTAGATCACTTTGGGTGTTAGTACCCGAATCGACAATTGTTCCTCTTGTTGAATAATTTGCAATCTGATTTCCAAGTAACTTTAAAAAAGATTCCATGGCAGTTGTACCAGCTCGTGATACTACTTGTTCTCTGTGTAACATTTGTTCAACAACCGATTTTTCATAAACTCCTTGAGATACATAATAAAAAATACAAGCTCCAAAAGAGGAAATAACAACCAGAATAATTATAATTTTATTTACTTTTTTGGAAGCAAAGCGTTTAAATCCACTCAAATAATTATATGTGGCATAAATTATGTTTCTCATTTAATCCTTATCCAAATCTACTTTAAATTAGCTGTGTTTTCAACTGGCAACCATTTTATTATTAGAGACTCTTCTTAACTTTTTCAGATTAATTCCTAGTAAATTTACAAATAATAAGCCGACGGCAAAACTGACCGTTATTGAAACCAAGTGCTGTGTCAGAAGTACTGCAGAGACAACATCTTTATTCAATCCTAAAAGGAAAACGTATGAAATTACACCCATAAATTCATACTGTCCCAGTTTGAATGGTAATCCAGGAAGTAGTCCCAAAATACCAAACACTGAGGTAGCAAGTATAAAATCTATTAAGTCTATATGTAGATTAAAAGCTACGAAATATAGGTAACTTTGTATCATACCGAGTATAAATATTACAATTGTCAGAGAACTTATCTTGAAAATCGTTTTGGAGTTAAATTTGACAATATTTTTGAATTTATCTCTGTTGGTGAAAATCACTACTGTTATGAAAAATAAGACAAGCCCTCCGAAGCCGATCAGTACCAATGGGTTGTCTATCCCCCATTTGATTGTGGCAATAGCAGCAAAAAAGAAAGAGATAGTCAGTCCCAACAGAAAATCTATAATAAGTAAGCTAAAAACAGTCAAGTATTTAAGTTTTGTTTTTTGAGCTATCAGAAAGGCTATTAAAAGTCCCCCACTGAAAAAAGGTAGAAGTATTGAAGCGATTGAAGTAATAAATCCTCTGGACCAGAGAAAAAAAACAGAAATATTTTTACCTGCAGATTTAATTAGAATTTTTTGCCTGAATGAAATAATTAAAGATGTAATAACACCTAAAAAAGTTGAGATTATTATGTAAACATATTCCGTTCCCTTGAAAGAGTTCAGAAATGCGTTCAAATCGATAATCCTAATCCAAATTACCAATAATAAAAGGTTTAATAGTATAAACAGCAATTTTTTCTTCATAGTTTCATATAGACTTTAGCAATTATTGTGGTTAAAATAAACCGCAATGAAGATTTTAGTAACCGGAGGTAACGGATTTATAGGCAGTCATGTGGTTGACAACCTTCTTAAGAAAGGACATAAAGTTACAGTCTTTGATAGACGTAGTTACTCCCCCAAACTTTGGTCAAATGTAAATTATATTCTTGGAGATATTAAAGACAAGGAAGCCGTAATGGAAGCTGTTTCCACCAATGACGGTGTAATTCACCTGGCAGGAGTGTTGGGTACCTCAGAAGCTGTTACAACAGCCGAGGAGAGTGTTAATGCAAACATCATGGGAGCTTTGAATATTTACGAGGCAGTTAAAAAACACAATAAACCTGCAGTTACAATTACAGTCGGAAATTATACTTGGAATAACACTTATGCCATAACAAAATACACGGCTGAGCGCTTTGCTCTGATGTATAACAAAGAGTTTGGAACAAAAATAGCAGTGGTAAGAGGATTAAACGTCTATGGAGAACGACAAAAGCACGCCCCTGTTAAAAAGGTGGTCCCCAACTTCACCCTGTCTGCACTAAGAAACGAGCCTATTGAAATATATGGTGACGGTGAACAGTTGATGGATCTTATTTATGCCGCTGATACTGCAGAGGTACTAACCAGAGCACTTCTTTTGGATCATGGTAATTACAATTCAGTATTTGAAGCAGGCAGCGGAGCTCCTGTAACAGTTAATGATCTAGCCAATATGATAATTAAATTTGCCAAAAGCAAAAGTGAAATTAAATATTTGCCCATGAGGGCAGGAGAACCAAAAAGAAGTATTACTTTGGGAGATCCCTCTACTTTAGAGTCTTTAGCAATAAGAACCCAGGATTTGACACCTTTGGAAGAAGGAATTAGAAAAACAGTAATTTGGTACAAAAAGTTTTACTTACCGCAACTGGTTTCATCTAAAATTGCCATTCTAGCAAGAAAAAACAACAAATAAAAAAATACATGGATTGGTTTCTATATTTACTGGAAAAACTCATCCACAACTTACGTCTAAAACTAAGGTCTGTCTCTCAAATCACTCCTAATCGTTTTACTAATAGAAAAATTATTAAGCTTGATTTAGGTTGTGGTGGGGTAAAACAAAAAGGTTTTATTGGTATAGATGCAATTTTAGGACCCAGAGTTGATCTGGAATACAATTTGGAACTGGGTATTCCTTTTCCTGAGAATTCCATTTCGGAAATTTATACTTCGCATTTTCTGGAACATTTACCTGATCAAAAAGCTCTTTTTTTGTTAAAAGAGATTAAAAGAGTTTTAAAAACAAATGGTAAATTAACAATTGTAGTTCCCGATCTTGAAAGTTCTATGCAGAAATTCTTGAAAATGTCTGAAAAAGATAAATGGTCTTTTGGTTGGCAGTGGATTTTTGGTAATCAAAAAAAGGAGTATGAATTCCATAAAACTGGGTTTAGTAAAAACAGAATTAAAAATTTATTGAAAAAGAATAAGTTTAAGAATATAAAAATAGAAAGTAGCAATAAAAATATTCCTAGTTTAATAATAAGGGCTACAATATGAGAAACATTCTAGTTACAGGTGGAGTGGGATTTATAGGAACAAATTTTTGTCTTTTGGCAGCCTCAAAAGGACATAAAATTACAATTCTTGATAATTTAAGTAGAAAGGGTGTCGAAAAAAACTTACCTATTATTAAGAAGTTAAAAGCAGTTACTTTTAAAAAATTTGATTTAAGAAAACCTATACCTACAAGTGTTGGTAAATTTGATGCCATAGTTCACTTGGCTTCAAGTTGCTCAACTCCAAAAAGCTTGGAATATCCAATGGATGACTTTCTTGATAATGCCCTATCTACTTTAAACGTCCTGGAATATGCCAGACTTAACGGTAAAATTCCTGTTATCTACGGCTCAACCTGTAAAGTCTATACAACTGAAATTAATAAACTTAAAACAAAGAAATTTAATGAATTCTCTCCAACCGAGGCAAAAGGAATTTATTCCCGAGCCCCTTATGGTTGTTCGAAATACACGGGAGATATTTACTGCCAAGAGTACTTCACTACCTACGGAGTACCGACAGTTATAAATAGAATGTCGGCCGTCTTCGGAAAATACCAAAGAGGTTCCCCTGAATCAGGATTTTTATACTGGTTTATCAAGGCAAAAAAGTTTGGTCTTCCGATAGAAATTTATGGTAACGGCAATCAAGTTCGGGACATGGTCTGGGGTGAAGACATTGCAGAACTTTTTATGGAACAGTTAGAAAATATCAATAAACACAAAGGTCAGATTTACAATATTGGAGGAGGATTTAAAAACGCAATCAGTTTAAACCAAGCGGTTAAATACCTAAATAATAAGGGTGGAAAGCCATTAGAAATTAAAAAACTTCCCACAAGACCTGCTGATTTGGAAGTCTACATTTCGGATTTAACAAAAATTACCAAGAATTCCAATTGGATTCCTAAAACCTCTGTTTACGACGGCATTGACATGCTCATGGACGAAAAAGACTTGTAGATTTTTCTTATTTTTCTATTTCTTAACTCAACTTTAATTGAATACTTTAACCAGTCCCACAAATAGTTGATTGTTTCTAAAGATAGAATATTTTTTGGATAATAACTTAAAAATAGACCCAAATATATTCTTGCTTTATTTAACTTCAAAAATAAAAGGTGGGCAATAGAAAGAAATAACATATAAGTAACTGGTTTTTTAATATCCACTCCATAATCCAAATAAGCTTTAACAGAATCGTTGAAATTTTCAATTTCCTGCTTCATATTAAACATTTTAGGTTTACCTTCAAATCCCTGCAGACCATGGCGTCTGAAGCAAAATAATGGAGTCGCTGAATAAAATATAGGGTAAAGAGGTAGCATCTTAACAGTCATTTCATTTTCCGCTGCAATCCGGTATTTAGGTGTAAAATAACCGATTTCTTCTAAGATTTTCTTGTTATAGACAGACCAGCCGGTTACCGGAACACAGAAAAAATGATTCTTCCACCATTTTTTAAAAGTTGTGGGAGGCTTGAAAAGTGTATCTTTATCAAAGTTTGACACAAGACCTATTACCTTATCTTCCCCGTCAATCAAGTATCCTCCTGAAATAAATGCACCTACGTTATTCCTTTCTTTAATACTGCTTATCTTTTCTTTCCAGGTTTTTATGTAGTCGGGTAAAATTGCATCGTCACTGTGTAAACTGACCACAAATTGATTTTTAGCCTGTCTTATTGATTCATTCCAGTTGCCTATCATTCCAAGATTTTTTTTATTTCTGACCGCTCGGATTCCCTTAACTTTTTTGAGATATTCCCAAGTGTCATCAGACGAGGCGTCATCAACAACTATTATTTCGTCAGGAGGAACTGACTGGTTGAAAACTGATTCCAAACATTTTATTAGTAAATCCAACCTGTTGTAAGTCGGTATTGATACTGAAATTTTTACACTATTTAAATTGCGATTCATTCTTTTTTCCATCCCCATTTAGTAACTATTACTTCCCCTTTTTGGGGAAAGTAAAACTTCATAAAATCATCTAAATTTTCTCCCCTTAAAACATCTCTATCGGGTAAAGCTTTGAGAAAAAACCAGATACCTGTAAAAAGTCCTTTTATTGTACCCCATCTGTTGGCGGTTCCTTTGGAAATAACCCTTGAAAATTCTTTTGTATGATGATTTAAAAATCTGAACCATACCGTAACTGGTAAATACAAGGCATAAATCTGTAAGTGGTTTTTAACTACATGATAACCTCTCATGATTGGTTTATACGGAGTTTCGGGCGATGTATGATAGGCAATAATATCGGAAAAATAATATGATTTATATCCAGCTTTAAGTATTCTTATAAAATACTCCCACTCATCCACATATAAAAATATTTTGGGGTTGTATCCACCCACCTTCTTAAACATGGATTTTCTCATTGTTGGAAATCCGCTTGAACATCTGAAACCTTCTCCTAACATATCTTTTGGGTCATAAACTGGTTGCCAACCAACTGTTTTTCTTGATGGATCTTTTAAATTAAAGGCCAAAGAATCAAGACTAGGATATTTATTAAACTTCTCTGCAATTTTTAAAAGGAAATTTTTTGAAGCATACATATCGGAATCCATTATGACTAAAATGTCCCCTTTTGCTTTCTTTAAACCAATATTATGTGCAGAGCGCCCTTTACTTTTTTTAAGAGAAATTAGTTTAACAGAAGGGTATGTCTTTTTAACTAGCTGAACCGAGTTATCAGAGGAGGCATCATCAACTACTATTATTTCAAAATTTGAATACGTTTGATTTAACAAAGATTTGATCGATTTTAATGTCTCTTTGGGTTTATTGTAGTTTAGAATTACTATACTGATTAATAGTTTTTTCATATTTATTTCTCCATTACCCAACAAGATACATTAAATGACTTTAAATTTTTTAGATCCGTTGGTAACCAAGTAATATTATCTTTTTTTGTATAGTAATTTTTTGAAATAATTTTAAAATCCGCAAATAAGTTTTGCAGACTTTTTTCATCGTACATTCTACTGTCTGTTAACATTTTCGCTTTCTTTCCGAACGGGACAGTTACCAATAATTTACCTTTAAGCTTTAATATCCGTTTAAACTCTTTAATGATTTGAGAATCGGTTATGCCTGCTTTTTCATTCTCATACCAGCCCGCACCTACATGCTCAAGAGCAGAAACAGCATAAATTAAGTCGAAGCTGTTGTTTTTAAATTTATTATCCAAAAAATCTATATTTAAAAATTTAAAATTAGGGTGAGCATAAATGTAATTATTCACATCAACTCCGGTAACTTTGTAACCCAAACTGGCAAATTGCAAAGGCAGAATACTGGAAAAACAACCGAAATCCAATATTTCAGAGCCAAGTGGAAGTTTTGTGACCTCTGAAATCACAAACGGATCTTCAACAATTCTTTCCGATACATCTGTTTTATACATTAAATCACGGGCAAAAGGAATAAAACCCATTGCAAACCTAAAATTTTGTATCATTGATGATTTTTTACCATATAAAGCATCAGGTATGATTCTGCGGTAAGGATAATTGAAAGGTTCATAAATGATTCCTTTCCAAATACCTTTCAATACATTTTTAATCATTATGTTTTTGATTTTAACAATAAAGAAGCTTTAAGCATAATAGCAATCTATTGATTATAGTAATGAAAAGATTTACTATTTTATTAATGAGTGCGGAAGATTGGGTTCCTGGTCGGGCTCATCCTAAAGAGAAACATTTGATAGCCGGAGATGTACCAGGTATGTGGATCAGCACTCTTGAACAGAAAAATCTAAGTATTGAAAGAATTGAAACTCTTATTGGTGATTTAATAGAACCACTTTCAATTGAATCAGGGCAGTCGCCAAAAGAAGTTGAATCTACTCTCCGTAAGTGGTACAAATTGAGTTAAATAATCACGTTTTAAGCTTAATGCAAGTTACTTGTATATCCAGGCCCCATGGTGATTTACGGAAAAGCATCGACTCAATACCTGCCATTAGATTAACAAATAAAGTAAGAATAGTCAGTTTTTTGTTAATCTTGTTTAAGAATACCGTCCATAGCTGATTTATGTAATGAGCGGTATAGGTAACTTTTTTTATTCTAAATCCGTTTTCATTCAAGGCTGTTTTAAGTATTTTTGTTGAATATTTTTGGATATGGCCATAATTATCACTATGGGGATCATATCCTTTCCTTTGATTAAGATAACCGTAAAGGTTTTTTGCGTCACCCTCCAATGGTGTGGTAAAGTAAAACACTCCCTTGGGTTTTAAAACCCTTCTAATCTCTTTTAAAACTAGATCCAGGTTATCAACATGTTCCAAAACTTCGAATGAAGTAACTGCATCAAAATAACGGTTTTTAAAAGGAAGCTTTTCTGCTTTGGCCCTGACAAATTCAAAGTCAGCTTTTATATTTTTCTGATCGATTCCGACAAATTTAAGATTAGGAAGCTTCTTAATAAGTATTTTTAACACTTTACCGTCTCCACAACCCAGATCTAGAGCCTTGCCTTTAATACTTCTCAGGGATGTAATAGCTGGAGTAATAAAGCTATTTATGTAAAAGAAATTTCTCCAGGATATCTGTGTGCTTTTCCCAGGTATATTTTTTAGATTCTTCGTATGCATACTTTGACATTTTATAGTTTAATTGAGGATTTTCAATCAGCTTACTTACCAATTTTCTAAAGTCGTTTAATATATATGGTTTTGCCAGATATCCTGATTTACCTGTAACGACAATCTTTGATGGTCCTGCATAGTTCCAAGCAATAACAGGCACCCCAAAACTCATTGCTTCAACTATTCCCATACCAAAATCTTCTTCAGGGGCAGGATATACATAAACTAAAGCGTTTTGATATAGAGTTTGAAGTTTTTCTTCACTTACCAGTCCTTTTTTGGTTCCATCACCTACAATTATTGTTTTTACACCGTTTGGTATTATTTTATTTAGCCAGTCAAGTCTTTTTTTAGGCATATTTCTGTTTGTGACAAGTATATATTTAACTTTAAGTCGGTTATTAAATATTTTTTTATTAAATAATTGCCATTCAGCTCCTGCAGGACAAATTATAAAATCTCTTTTATAAGTACTTTCCAATACTTCCTTTGCATATTCACCGTTTGCAAAACATACTGAGGCTTTGGATATAATGTATTTATCAATTAATGAAAAGGGTCTTAAAAGAAAACTAACCTTATCAATTTTTCTTGGTCTGGTAAAAGAACTTGGATATGGTTGGTATGTACTAAAACGTTTTTTATTAAAATAACTTGCAAGAAATGCATACCAGGGACCAAATTGGTTCTCTCCAAGGTAAATATCATAATCTTTAACCTTTTTAAGCCATATAATAAATAGTGGTAGTGTTAAGATAATAATCAACTTTTGAGGTAGAATTTTATTCATCCAGAGTGGTAACAACTGAGTAATGTTATAACTGTCTATCAAGTCCGGAAAGGATGTTTTTTTGTTTAAGTAACCACAAAAGACATCAATTTGATAACCTTTCTTTTGCAAGTAGTCAACTTGATTAAAAATCAGTTTCTCGGCCCCGCCAGAATAAAAAAATTCTGTATGGAGTATTGCTATTTTTTTTACTTTCTTTATCATACATAAATATAACAAAAGTACTTTTATGCAAACTTTAGAAAAAAGTTACCATTTCTTAGAGACTATAGCAACAATCATTAGAAATTATGAGAGTAGTAATTCTAGGGTCTACTATATCTTTTTTTACATTAAAAATTATATATTAAAACCAAAAAATTTAGTAATTTTTGAGGGAACTATAGTTTATTTTGAAAGTTATAACAGTGTTCTTGCGAGTATTACGGAGGTCTTTTTCGCTAAATCATGTGACTTTATAGCTGATACTAAATCCCCCATTATTATCGACTGTGGGGCCAATAACGGTATAACCGCTCTTTATTTTAAGAAAAAATACCCTAAAGCAAAAATTACCTGTGTAGAACCAGTGCCAAATACATTTAAATTATTAGAAAAAAATCTAAAACCTTTTTCAGCTATCACTTGTCTAAACTACGCAATAGGAAACTCTAATAATCCAACCACACTGTATGTTCCAAAAATAAAAGATCAAGACAGTTTGTTTGTTAGTACCAGCAAAGAGAGGTGGAGCAAAAATACTAAATTCGACAAAGTCAGTGTCAATACCATTAAACTTTCATCTCTCATAAAGGAAAGGGTAGATTGTGTGATCTTGGATATTGAAGGTAATGAAGAAAAAACCTTAAAAGACTTGGAGAATACTAAAAAACTAAAACTTATCAAAAATATTTTTGTAGAATTCCATGGTTTTAAAGGAAATTCCCTAGCAATAATTGCTTCTATTTTGGAAAGAAATGATTTTAAGATTGTTTATGGTTGTGGAGTAAGGTCACCGTATCATAAATACGCAAATAAATTCCATGCTCTCCCCCTCTACGCAAAAGCAAAGGGTTAAAAATAAAAAAGTTAAATAGTATTGTTTAGGATTGCTTTTTCTGTGAGCTTGGCTTGAACTCTGCTGTCAAACAATTTTTCTGCCCTTCTCCTATTGATGTCCCCCAACTGCCTTCGCTTTGTAGAGCTTTCTATGAGGCCCTCTAATGCCTTGTACAATGCTTCTTTGTCGCCTTGTGGAACTCTGTAGTTTCTTGAGTCAATCTCTTCTGAAATACCACCACAGCGGGTTGCCACAATTGGAAGTCCTGAAGCTTGAGCTTCCATAAGAGTATATGAAAAATATTCTTCCCAGACTTTAATACTGAGAAATTTAAGATTTTTTGACGGTGTAACAAATATATCTGCCTCATTATAAACTGACGGAAGTATGTCATATGGAATTAATCCTTTGTATTCGACACCCTCTGTGTTAGTTAATTCATCTGCTAGTTCCCCGTCTCCGCAAACTATTAACTTTAGATATTTTTTCACTTTACGGAGCTTTTTAAAAACATAAATTAAATCATCCAATCCTTTAGCGTAGGTTAAATTTCCTACGAACAAAAGATTAATGCTGCTTCTTTCTTTTACGTTACCTGGTTTAAATTTATCCAAATCCACACCTTTATAAATTTGGATGGTTTTATTCCTGGGAATTTTTATCGAATCAGTAAAACTTAACGCTTTTTTGCTTCTGAGAATAAAAAGGTTGGTTGTTTTGACTACTTTTTTAGTAATAAATGAATATGGTGGGAACCATGTAGTTATATGGTTTGGAATTGTTGTCCAGATTTCAGTAATAAGTGGTATCTTGTATTTCTTGGCTAAACTAGCCGCTTGGAGACAGGAAAAGTAATAGGTATCAGAGATATAAATCCCGTCACAATCTTTTATTTGTTCTTCCAGATTTTTTATAAAAGTCCAAGAAAGATTACCTCTGTTTCCGCTTAGTAACTTTCCCGGATCAAACCCCAGTATCGGATAATAATTAAGTTTTATAAACTTAACATCTATTTTTTTGAAGTGTTTGAAAAAATCGACAACTGAATCTCTACTTCCGGTAACTACTGCCAACTTAAACTTTTTCATTAATAATCTTCATCTTTCCAGGACTTGACGGATTTATTAATGTTTACTTTAACACCGCTAAATGGCTTTTTCAGCTTATCTATCAACATCTGTGAATATTTATTTTTATAGAGCAATGAATCCAATATGAGAACAACAAACAGAAGTACCGTCAGAATTGATATTAATTTGCTTATAATCCCCACACTCCCCAAGCTGAAATGAAGCTTTAGAACAGAGTCTCCTGTGGTTTTAGGTAAGATAACCGAGACAAAACCAATTCCTGCCCTATATGTCTTTAGTTTCTTTCCATTTAAGGTAACTACCCAGTTGGGGGTATATCCTTCCCTCCACATAAGTTTGGTGTTTTCATCAATACTTCCTTTAATGTTTATAGTCACATCATCCGGAAAATCCCTGACAAGGCCTAATAGAGGTAAATTTTCATCTTTATACTGCGGTATGAGATCATTAAATATATTTTTGCCAAGTTCAATTAGTTTGGGATCATATTTTTTATAGCCTGTGAGACCAAACAGATTTAAACCGCTTAAAACTACCTGACCTTTGCCATAACTTCCTCCTGAGATAATGTGCTTTCCGTCAACAGTCAATATTGGTTTAGCCCAACTTTTTAGACTGGTTGAGGTTGATACACCCCAGGATCCACCTTCCCAAGTTAGGTCAACCTCAGATCCTGAAATACTTCCCAGTTCTGCATTCCAAACCAATTTATCAACTGGGAAAAAATCGGGAGCTGATTCTGTTTGCCAATCCTTGGAAACAAATTGCCAACCTGTTTCAATGAACAATCTACCACCTTCTTTGGCATATTTGTCCAAGTTTGAAAAGGCTTTTAATCTGTTTTTATAGTTGTAACCGTAAAGAATTATCGCATCAAATTTTTTCAGTTCTTCAAGATTGTATTTGTCTACTCTTTCCCCACCTTCCACCAGCCATGCTGAATCATATGGGATCATGCCGTATGTGGCTGAACGGAAAACTGATTCAAATGCACCGGCTTTTCTGCCTATTACTAAAACTAAAGGACGTTTGGTTACAGTGACAATTCCCTGATTGTCCTTCTGTTCAAAAATTAACCAGCCTCCTTTTTCTCCCAAACTAATCCAATTATCTTCTGTGTAATGATTGATATCTTCAGCGTTGGACAAAACCACATAACGGTATCCGATATACTTTGCCAGGTTATTAAGTAGCACGGGATCGTGATTAGCGGGATCTTTCCCAAAAAATACTGTTTCGGCAAAACCACGAAGAGACTGGAACATTGATCCCCTGTAATTAAACTGGTTGAGAGTTGATGAATCAGTATAGCTATTCCACTCTTGAAGTAGTGCTCCCACTGCCCCAGACAGGCCAACTCTGGTAAATTGATTTAATTCCATACTTTCAACTACGGGCTTTATATAGTTTTCCAAACCAAATTTAATATCACTTGTTTCCTTGGGAAAAACTTCTTTGGAAGATATTACACTATGTGCATAGCTATTTTTAATGTTTTCGTAAACTTTATATGGGTTAAAAATATCAAGGCTAAATTTATAATCCTTTTTATCATCTTTGAAATAAAATCCTTTATAACCTAATTCATGTTTCTCATCAATTACGGGATCTTCCAT
>CAZIPM010000003.1:24654-84496 GCA_964541395.1 uncultured Gammaproteobacteria bacterium
TCCCTTAATAAATCTGAAGATAAATATCTTATTTATCTTTTTATATGATAACGGCAAAAGAATTAGATCGGCGATAAAGTTATAGACGGCAAAAATAGCAAAACCGGCCATAATCGGAATCATTACAAATGAAACTGCCAGGACACGGTAGTGAAGGTACGAAAAAATCATTCTTAATTTATCAACCAAAAGTGGGCTGATATATGAAGCCAAACCTGTCCAGACCAAAAAAAATACCCCAACTCCGGCAAGACTTACCGCAGTAACAGAAATAGAGTCACGCTTCTTAAAAAGTTTAGTAGCCACTAAAGCCCAAACCAATGCAATAGCCGACCCCATTATACTTAATAAAGTTAAAAGTCTTGGAACAGGAGGTATTGGGAAAACATCCGTGGGTTCAATTGGCCCCCAATCGAACAATAGCCTTTTTCCTTCCTGTACCTGAGCCCACCTGACTATTTGGTCCCTAGCCTCTACTTGTGCACCATGCTCATTGGCAACACTTGAATACTTAGCAATTGGCAGAAGCCAAAAAGCAAAAAGCAAAGCAAAAACAGCATTAACCAAAACTGAGCAAACTAAACCAAGAAGCATACCTTTAATTCCCAAAAAACTATTGCTTCTAAACCAACCGTAAATTACTGAATAGACAACTAAACCTACAGCGACAGCGGAGCCGACATAGGTATGGAAATACATTGTCAAACCAAGAACGATTGATGACAAAAGTAACTTAAATAAAATCAAAACTCGATGTTTTTTTTCAAAAACAGATTCCAAAAACCAGTCAAAAACCAAAAATACCCAAGGTATAAAGCCAATACCTGCCACAAATCCGTAATAACCCAATTTTAAAATCCAAAACCAAGTTGCGGGGATAAGAAGATAACCCACGGCTCCCAAAAGTCCTACTGTTTGATTCTTAAGCCGAAGTGAAGAAAGGAAATAAACTCCAAAAGCACCCAATAGATACGATCCGAAAACCACCAGTCTTAAAGATTGGACTGGAGTCAGATCTTTCCAAGTTGAGATTGTGTTTGCCAGTAAGGTAGGTGCCAAAGAATAGCTAAGAGTTAAGGCAAATCCTCCACCTTGAACAGGATACCAAAAAGGAACACGAGGAGAATATTTTCCATACCACTCGACATTATGTTCGGCATATCCTCCGTCCCCACCTTTTAAGGTACCCACCAAGATGTGGTAACCGAATAAATAAGTTACTGAAATAATAACTACTGAAGCAAGTAAAAAATAAGCCAGTCTGACTGCAGCTTCAGTCGAAAACAGACCTACTTTAAAAACTTTTTTAACTAAATTAATAATTTTCATCTCCCGAATTATCCTTTAACCAAGAAAGAGGAGAATTTCCTGATTTTTGGTCTTTTCCTGACGTTTTATTTGATCTATTAAACAACCTTTCTGCTTTTTCCTGAATCGTAAATACGATTGATTGTTTACCTCTTACCCCTTCAGCTATTAAAAATAACATTGTAAGAAATGTAAACACTGATAAATACTTTGAAAATGATTCTACAAACGGAGTTTTATATTCATAGGTAATTGTTGATGGTTTATCCAATTTAGGTACTTCGATAAGTACAAATCCAGGTCCTGCACGGCTGATAGTCAATTTTTTATCTTTACCATCCAAATTTAAATTGGCCTTAAAATCCTCATAATAACCTTCCTTCCAGAGTAAAAAGGTCGGACTATCTGTTTGGGGCAGGGAAAAGATTACTTTGTCAGGATTTTCTCTTTGATAACTGACCTGATAATTTCTAGGTTCCTTGGTATTGGCTAGCCAGTTAAATGAGTTTTTTAGCGCTTTGATTTCATCTTTATACAATGTTTCTTTTTGTTTGGCATGGGCAAAAATATTCATACCGCTCCAAACAACTTTCCCTTGACCCATTACACCTGAAACTACTATCGGTTTTCCTGAAACGGATACTTCAGTTTTCGCCCAAGGTTTTAAATCGGATGGGTCTGATGTTGAGACACCCCATGGTCCATTGTCATAGACTAATGGTCCGAAGCCGTTTTTGTCTAAATCTGAGTTTATATTTCCGCCACTCTCAATTTTGTAATCGTTAGACTGTCCCAAGTTGTTCCAGGAAAGTGTTTTTAGAGGAATAATGTTAAGTGTATTTTTACTTTCCCAATCCGGGTTTTTATATTGCCAACCAGTATCAATAAATACTCCCCCTCCTTCATTGACATACGAAGTTAATAATTTATCTGCTTTTCCTTTACTGGAATAGCTGTAGCCCTGAAGAATTATCATGTCGTATTTCTTTAATTCAGTTAACGAATAATCATCAATTTTGTCTTTACCCCAAACCAAAATATTATTGTCATAGGGAAGAGTTCCCAGAAGTGACACTGTAAAAACCTGGTCGTACGTGGCAAATTCTTTTTGACCGATCACTAGTACTGTTTTTTTTGATGAAAGCTCAGCCAACTCATTCTTTTTAGGGTATTTATATATACCGTTACCCCAGTCTCCTGAAAAGACTTCCCAACCCGCTCTTTTGAATAAGTTTTCCTCACTTGTAGAATAGATACTGGGCACATCAAAGACATAATTAATCCCAAACCATTTATTAATATCGTTTACCATCTCAGGGTCGTCATACATTGGAGAATTAAGATAATAAACAATCTGTTGAAAACCTTGAAATCTATGGATTAAGGAAGCTGAGGCTACATATATATGAATTTGCGATAAATTTCTTGTCACATTATATAAAGGGGTCATCATAGAATCCCCTCCCATGAATGGTGAAAAGTCAATTCTTCCATCGGGATTGTCTTTTTCAATGATTTCAAGTTGCTGATTCAAACCTTCATTGGGATTAAAACCTGTTGCTAATTTTAGTCTTGGCCAGGCTGATATTTCAAGCTGCTCCTCTAAATTAAAATATGCGTATTTACAGACTTCAGATTGTTCCTTTCCATCCTTGCAACTCTCCCAAAACTGTAGTGTGTCTTCTGGGGTTACTGTTTCTGGACTGCAAATAACAGGAAGTGTATTACCTTTTTTTTCTTCTAAGTCGCACCAGCTGACAACCTGTGAAGGTGGAAAATATTTTTTCATTGCTGAATTACACCACCTTTGCCAGCCTCCGACCTTTTCAAATTTTGCTTCAAAGTTTATTCTCTCTTCATCGCTTTCAAAATCCTTGCCAGGACAGATATCAAAACCGATCATGTTACCGTCTGCGTCTCTTACCCCCCAAATATTTTTTGTATCAATCCCGTTTGCGCCGTAATTATAAACAATTGGCTTTAAAGTAGGTTTGGTGTAAATCAAGACAAAGGCAAAAGCAATCAGTGACAAAAAAGCTATAGTTATATTAATCGGATAGCGGATTATTTTATTTTTTATCCAAAAGAAGGGTAATGAAAATAGTCCTACCAACCCCAAACCTGCAAGAATTGGAATTACCATCCTCATAACCGCATACATAGGCCTCCAACCAAAACTAGAAGCAATAAATCCCAATGGTAATTTATTTAAAAAATAAACGTAGTAATATGGGGAAAAAGCCAGAAATATTCCAAATAACCCATATAGAGAATAAACCCATTTCCTTTTGTCTTTCCAGGAATAAAATAATACACCCATAAAAGCCAAGACAGAAACAACAACCGGAAACTTAAAAAATTTCATACCATGAAGAAATGTACCTCGTTGAATTTCGTCTAAACCGACTATATTCCTAATCGAAGGTAACACTTGTTGGTAGTCCTTAATAGTCGGCGGTGAAGCAGAACCGACTCCTCCGATACTGGCGAATTTGGCATATCTGGCAAAGGGAGTTGTAAAGGCTGAAGTGGCAGTTAGTGATAAAATACCGACAATAAATAAAGCAATTATCCCATTAATTAGTACACTTTTTCTTTCTCCTTTGGAAAATAAAAAGTATACTACAACGTAGAAGTAGAATATGCCCATAACTGCATATCCCGAAAGGAAATGGGTAGCGGTTGTTAAGGTGATAAAAAGAATAGTAAAAAATAGATACAGTCTGGTTTTAACCCCATAATCTTTCTTAATTACCGAGCTAAAAAATAAATCAAAAAATAGAATCGTGGGAACTACAAATGTATGTGATATGCTTTCAGCGTAAAATCCCCAATTTGTTAACCAAGTCCAACTGATTGGGGAAATTAAATAACAAATAGCTGCTATCAAAGCTGCTGTTTGATTTTTAAATCGTAGTGCTACAAATGCATAAATTGTCACGGCTACAACAATTATTGATCCATAACCCACCACACTTAGCGCGGAAATGAGATTCAAATCGAATAAATTTTTTATAAAACTCACAATATAGAACGACAGTGCCGGATATGCATGGGTCAATGAAACTCCTCCGCCAGCCAAGGGATACCAAAACGGAACATTAGGATAAAACTTGTCAAACCAGACAAGCATGGCAATATAACTCTGAGTATCTGTCCCCCATGCCCCACTCAAATAAGCATAACCTCCAACCAAGTAAGAAACTGCAAGAATAATAGCTAAAGCAAGTAAAAGATAGCCGGTACGGATGAGTACTTCAACAGACTTAACGATGTACGTTAAAACTTTTTTCATAGCTGGCAAGGGTAAGCTTTGCGTAATTTTTCAAGGTCAAATTTTTCTTTACCCAAAGATTACCTCTATTTAGTATTGTTTCAAATTTTTTAGGGTTTGATAAGTAGCTTTTAATGGTTTTTGTAAGCTCCAGTTGATTAGGTTGATATATAAGTCCGATTTTATTGTCTTTTAATATTTCAGCTACCCCTGCCATTGAACTGACTATCGGCATAGTTTTACAGTACAATGCCTCAAGTGCCGTCATACTGAGACCTTCATTATCTACATTAGAGGTAACTAAAACAGCATCAGCAATTTTATATAAGTCTGAAATCTCACCTTCTTTAACAACTCCCGTAAATTTTACAAAGTTCTGTAAATTATATTTTTTTACAATATCTTGTAGTCTTCCTCTGTCATTACCGCTTCCTGTTAAAATCAAATAAATGTTGGGGAAATCAATTTTAAGTCTTTGAACAGCCATAATTGCAATTTCCTGGTTCTTTTTGGGATGAAGTGCTGCGGGGTGTAAAACTACTAATTTATTTTTTAAGTTATATTTTTCAATAGTATTTTTAATCTGTGTATTTTTGAACCTATTTACATCTATCGCAGGAATTAATACAACAACACCCTCAACACCGAAAACCTTTTTAATCACTCTGGTAATTCTTGGAGCTAGGGCATTGTACGAATCTGCTTTTTTGGCTAAGAACCCGTGCATGAGTCTGTTAAAAACACTTTTCTCTTCATAAGCAAAAATAGTCCAGACTAGTTTTATTTTTTTCTGTTCCGTAATTCTTCTAATTTTAGCTATAAAATAGCCAGCCCAAAGTGCAAAACCTGATTCTGTATCTACAATATCCACATTTTTACTGTTCTTTAGTCCAAGGTAAAACATGGAAAAGAAACTACTTATAAAAAATATATAATCATTTTCAAACAGTTTATTAAAAAATTTATTTGGCTTTATTAACTTAACATGACTTTTTATTGTCATTGCCTTTTTTTCAACTCTTCCCACCACAAAAACAACTTCGTGTCCTTCTGCTACTAAACCTAACGCCCTGGTGTAATATATCCGTTCTCCTCCTCTGTACGACAAAGAGGGTAAGATAATAATTATTTTCATATCAGTTAATTAATTTTCTTTTTACCGCGTAAATGTGGGCTTCTTGTCCTTTTACTCCCGAAAGAAGGAAGTCTTCCAGGTTTACAAAAAAACCTACAAAATCTATCAATTTTTGCTTCACTTTTAAAGGTTTATATTTACCTTTATTGGTAATGTTTAGATTTGTAAAATAAAAAAAACTTAAAATCTGATACAAGAAATGATAGCTGTATCTGATTTTAATTATTTTAAATTTAGAGGTAGTTAAAAGTAATTTAATTTCCTTTAATGTAAATTGTTGGATATGGCCTATCGGACTTTTTTTTTGATTTATGCCAAATACCTTTCTCATGACACCGTCAATTGTATACAATTCACCTTCTATTGGAACAACCAAATGAAATTTCCCTTTCCGCTTCAAGACTCTGGAAATCTCTGATATTGCAAGAGCTGGTTTTTTCAGATGTTCCAATACGTCAGTCATTAAAACAAAATCAAATTTGGAATCTGTAAAATTTAACTTTTCAGCTTTGGATTGTATAAAGTAAAATTTGTAATTTTCATATTTTTTAATATCACAACCTCTTATTTTTAATTTGGGAAAATTACTATTTATCTCATTTAATAACCAGCCACTTCCGCATCCAACATCCAATAATTCTCCTTTTGCTGATTGCAATGATTCAAGAAGATACTTCAAATGGTAATATCTAGAGTGAGTCTTTTGAATCATACTTTAATAGCTTTTTTTAGATAAATTTCCAGTTCGTCAACATGTACATTTAAAGAATATTTATTAAGAGCAATTTTTTTTGCCTCTTTTGTAATTTTCTTTACCAGTTTATCATCTTTTAAAAGCAGTTTTATTTTACTTGCAAAATCAGAGACATCATAAGGTCGTGCCAAGAGTCCACTAACATTATTTATTATAACTTTAGAAGGTCCGGCAGCATCCCAGGCAACTACCGGTGTTCCATACTTCATCGCTTCCACAACGCCCATACCAAAATCTTCTTCAGGAGCTGTATAGATATAAACTTCTGCGTCCTTATAGAGTCTTTTTATCTTATTTTCATCCAGATAACCTGTAAAAATAACTTTATCGGTAAGTGATGTTCTGGCAATTAAGGCATGAAGTTCAAGTGTGTAGTCTGTTTCGGCTCCAGAAATTACAAGTTTAAGATCAGGGAAATCTTTAAGAAGTGATGCAAATGCAAGTATCCCGTATTCAAACCTTTTTTGTGGAAAGTGTCTGTTAGTTAATAAGATAAATGGCTTATCGATTACTTTATTTGTTGTGGACTTCACTCCATCTGCTCCCGACGGTACCGAAATGACTTTTATTTTATAAATTTTTTCTAAAACCTTTTGAATATATTCCCCGTTAGATAATATATAATTCGAATTTCTTATACTTACCTCGTCTGCAAAAACAATGAAGCTTTTACATAATTCCATCAGTTTAGCAGACAAAGAGTGATCGGCTTTTTTTGAAAATATAAGCCCTGTTTCCTGATCAACGTTTCTTCTGTGTAAAAACCTGGTTGGTTGAGCCAGATATGAAACATATGGAACTTTAAAAAAAAGATTGACCCAAAAAGCCATCCAGCTTGAGGGTTGGTTACAGGCTAATATTACGTCATAGTTTCTAAACCTGAAGGAAAAAAATGGTGCAAGTGCACAGTTAACCAGAATTTGCATTGATTCATGATTTTTACCAAGAGTTGGCAGAAACGGAATAAACAATTTAATTTTATGTTTTTTGATTAAATCAGGGAAACATTTTTTCTTGTCAACTACAGAAGTAAATATTTGCAATTTATGTCCTCTTTTTGTTAGTTCAAAAGCTTCCTGAAGTACCAGTTTTTCACCACCTCCGGAATAAATGAAACCTAAATGAAAAATTGCTATTTTCAATGATTTAGATTTCATATATGTGGTAATTTTTTTCTGAAAGATTTTTTCTGATCCACGATTTAATTCTTAACCCACTAGATTCTAGCCTCTTTTTATCACCAATTGCACTACTAATTCTTTTTGCTAAATCACTAGAGTTTTGACCAGAAACAAAACCAATTTCTTCATGCTCTAAAACTTCATCTGCTCCACTGCCTCTGATTACAATTGATCTTATACCAGCTGATCCTGCTTCAAATGGAACCAAATTAAACCCTTCAGTTTTATGTGAAGGTAGTACAACTAAATCACAGGATTTATAAAGGTCTCGAATTTGGATAGGGTTTTTATACCCCAAAAGAGTAACCCCCTCTTGTTTTCTTAGATCCAAATCCCCTTCCCCTACTAATACCAGTTCTGCATTTTTAATCTTCTTTTTTACTTTCTTAAATGCGCTAAGAAGTAAATTTATGGATTTTTCTCTTTTCAGTCTGGTAACCGAAAGTAATATCTTTTTTCCTTCCCAACCCAATTTTTTTCTTATATCAACCCCCTGGGAATAGAATTTAAAATCAATTGCAGGATGTGAGACTGTAGCTTCTATACCCAATTTGTCATGAATTTGTCTTTTAACTTTTTCGGAAACTGCAATTATTTTCTGACAATTCCTTGCAAATAATTTATCCATAAAATCAGAATTAGATTGTGGGAAATTATGTACTGTCCAATAAACAGGAATATTCCTCAATTTTCCTACAATAACTGCTATCCAAAGGGTGGGAAAGTTGTGCGGATTTAAAAGCAAGGCATCCTTCGAGTGTTTTAAAACCAGAAAAAATAATATTGGGAAACCTAATAGTAAAAAAATAAATTTATTTGATTTCAGAATATTATCAATAAATTTTGGTGTAAGTACTTTGACTTGATTAAGATTATGTGCAGTTGATTTTTTAGTGTACAAAGCCAAAACTTTAGTTTCATACCCTTTGGTTTGAAGATACTTAGCTATTCCAACACTTACAGCCTCTGCCCCTCCGTATGACAGAAATGGTTGGATAACCAATACTCTCTTCATGGAGCAAATTTTATCTCAATCTTTTTCCCCAAAGCCCCAGCCAATTTTTGCAATACACTTAAGGTGGGACTGACGGACATACTTTCAATTCTTGAGATAACTGCCTGAGTGGTGTTTGCTTTTTTAGCCAATTGCCTTTGTGACATGTTTTTATCAATTCTGGATTTAATTAATGCCTTGCCAACCTGGTATGCAGGTTCACTTTTATCCCACTCCTTTTTGAATTTAGGATCTTTCATCATTTCTTTTAAAACTTCGTCAAAATACAATTTTTTCATATATAATCATGATATCTTTTAAGATATCAATTGTCAAGTTCTGATTTATATCTTTTAGCACTAATCTGTAAATCTTTTGTTGAAGTTTTATTACTTTTCTTTTTAAAAATATGTAAAATTACAATTTCGTTTTGAATTATCGACATACAAACAATTCTCACGCTATCACCTCCTAAAATCCTTGCTTCCTATAATTTTGTACCGGATATTTTTTTCAAGCTTGGATTTGCAATTGTAAGACCAAACTCTATAAGGTAGTTAATTTGACGTGCAATTTTATTTTGTAATGATTTAGGTGATGAGAAAATAAAGTCTTTGATTGGTGAATACCCATCTTTAGTCTTGTATAATCTGACTTTGAACATACGTAAATTATGTATTTAAGTTTATTACTTTTTTACACATTTTAGATATACTCCAGCCCCAGGAATTTTAGCAAATAGTATCGACTCAAGGTTGGTAATAACTGTAATTATATTTTTAAAAAGGATAAAAAACGGGTTTTTAATATTTGCTTCCAATCCAGGTTCATAGTTTCCCATCAGTCCTGCATAGGTATAGGTGCCAACATCAATAATCTGACCCAGAAGGTGTGGACCGAAATCATATTTCTCAACCCTAAAATTTCCTTTTTTATACATTTTAAATAGCTCGTTTAGTTTGTATTTTTGGATATGTCCTGCAAATTTTTCTTTGTATTTCCACCCCAAAAGTTCAAACCAGAAATGAAGTCCATACCAGACACCTTCTAAGGGGATGTACGAAGTTAAAACTCCACCTTTTTTTAAGACCCTGGAAATCTCACTGACAGCTTTTTCTGGTTGTTCTAGATGTTCCAGAACATCTTCCACAATTACAGCATCAAAAAAATTATTTTTAAACGGCAATTTGTAAATGCTTGCAGCTAAAAACTTAATTTTTTTAAACTGATTTGATCCACTCTTAATTGCCTTTTTATTTATATCAATCCCAAATAATTCAAGATCTTTTCTGTGAACCCCAACACCACCTATAAATCCTCCCCCTCCGCAACCTACCTCTAAAACCTTTCCCTTAATGTTCTCTAAGTCACGTAATACATGTTTTAGCCTTAGATATCCCAAATAATTTAAAGACAGTTTTACCAGACTTCCTCCCCAGATATTCTTGTTATAATCCATATTAATATGTCGAAAATAAATCTATCAGTATTCTACAACAAATATCCATATCCGAATCTGCAAATCAGAAGAGTTGAAGATCTTGAAACTTTAACATTCCAAAATATTCTTTTGGACTATATTCAAAAATACAAACCAAGCGGAAAGATTTTAGAGGTAGGTTGCGGTACTGGTGAAATGTCTTTACTGCTATCCAATCACGGATACGAAGTTACCGGTTCTGATATATCATTCAAGTCTTTAAAAATAGCACAAAAAACATCTGAAAAATTACATCTAAAAGCACAATTCAAAAGATTAGATATTTTAAAAACTTCAAATAAGGAGCAGTTGTATAACATAACAATTGCAAATGGTGTACTGCATCATACGAAAAATCCATATTTGGGATTTTCCAATATGGTTAAGTTAACAAAAAAGGAGGGAATTATAGTTTTGGTTCTTTATACAAAACTTGGGCTAATTCTCAGAAAGATAATAGGTAAACTTATCCCGTATTCATTGATTAAAATACTACTTCCGAAAACAAATTCTGTCTTAGTGGATGCTTTCTATCATCCTCAGGAAACAGCATATTCGAAAAAAGATATTTTAAAATGGTTTGGAAAACAAAAAATTAAATATCAAGAATATAAAAACTTCGGCAATGTATTTTTAATGATCGGAAAAAAATAATTAAATTAAGGATATTAAAAGTTATTTCCTTTTAACTATATAGCTTCCAATCACCAGCTCATCAATTGCTCCCCAAAGAAGATGATCAATAGCATCCTTGGGAGAATGAACAATAGGCAGACCATGTCTATTAAAGCTGGTGTTTAGTATTCCCGGAACTCCAGTCAATTTTTCAAATTCATAAATTACCTGCCAATAGAGAGGGTTTACTTTTTTGTTTACTGTCTGAGGTCTTCCCGTTCCGTCAACATGAATACCTGCTACCAAGTTCTTTTTGCCGTAAGGGGTGGCATCATAGGCCATGGTCATAAATGGTGAAGCATCAATACTTTTAAATAGTTTTCCTGCTTTTTCTTCCATAATAGAGGCTGCAAAAGGCATAAACCACTCTCTTTTTTTAAGATAATTATTAATTCTTTCCTTTATTTCTTCGCGTCTTGGATCAGCGAGTACACTTCTGGATCCCAATGCTCTCGGCCCCCATTCTTCTCTACCTTCAAACCAACCCACTACAATTCCTTTTTCAATCTTTTTTGCAACTTGTTGAGCTAAATTTGTCGGTTTTTCGAAAATTATTCCTTTAGTTTTTTTAAGCTCTAAAAGGATTTCAGCATCTTTGAATGCCCTCCCCCAATAAGCATCATCCATTTTAAAAGCAGGAACTTTACCCACCTTTTCTTTGTATGCCAAAAGTGCAGCTCCTAATGCCAGTCCTCCGTCACCTGCATGGGGATGGACAAATAAACCTGTCGTGGTGGAGAGTTCTTTAATTCTTTTCCCCATTTTAACGTTGAGAAAAACTCCTCCTGCTAGTGCATAATCTGAATATCCATATTTTTTAAATAAGTATTTAAAATATTTAACCGACTCATCTTCTATAATTTTCTGGCAAGCTGCTGCTACGTCTTGATTGGAGATTCTAATTAGTTTTGCAATCTGATTGAAAAATTCTGTAGCCTCAAAAACTTTTTTGTATTTCAGATCAACAGCAGGCAGTTGGTCAGGCCAGAATTCACTTGCTATCCACTTGGTTCCATTAAAATGTGGTGCCAGTTTTTTGATTTTATTTAAAAACCTGTTGGGATTACCATACACCGCCAGTCCCATTGTCTTTCCCTCACCTTCTGCGGGGGTAAAACCTAAAGCGTTAGTCACTGCTTCATAGAATAAGCCAATTGAAGCATTTATAGGGTGGACACCTACTTCTTTAATTTCCCCATTTTTACATTCAAAAACCGCACCTGAAGCGAGTGTTCCATCAGATCTGGTTCCAAACCCGTCCCAGATTACTGTCAGGCATTTGTCAAAGCCGGATGTGTAGTAAGCACTGGCAGCATGAGCCAAATAGTGGTCGTAAACAATTCTTTTTTCCAAAGGTAAACTGGTTTCTACTTTTTTTATATTTATTTCTATTAATAATTTTACTAGAGCAGCAAAACCAGATAAGTTGGCATTTTTTATGAAGTTTAAGCCGGATTGCAGACTATTTTTATTTAAAAATTGTAAAGCTAGTTTTGTGGCGGACAATTTCGGCCAACCCGAAGCAAAATAACTAACGTCTGATTTTTTAATGCCGGCAATGTCTAAAGCGTCTTTTAATGTATTTTTAGGGAAAGAAGGATCATGTTTTATCCTGGTATATCTTTCTTCAGAAGAAGCAAAGACAACTTTACCGCCTTTAAGAAGAACCACAGAATTATCGTGGAAACCGTTCCCCTCACCGGAAATGCCGACTATATAGTTATAAGTCTTCATTTTCCAAAACTATTCTTTCCGGGAAGACTCGGTAAACCTTCATGGCTGTATTGGGAATGTCTTTAACAAACTCAAAGTATTCAGGCTCTTTTTCAAAAAGTTTCATATAGCGATCGGTTGCAGTATACATAAGGATCAGCTGAATGTCATCCTTTTTTAACCAAGATAACACCAATTCTCTGTTGTCTCCCCAATTGGCATATGGATCTTTGTCCTCCATATAAAAATAGGGGTCATACATTTGCCCTAAAATGTTTCGGCCTTTAATCCCGTTAAAGTTAACCAAAGCATAGGTAATATTTGGATCACCATCTGGGATAAGTAATGTACCGTCTTTGTATACTTCACCAACCTCACGGGCAGTTGATTTGGTTCTTTCCCAATAAGGTCTGGTTGAATTGTATTTGTCCATAATCGGGGACCAGAATCCTACTTGTGTTGCTAAAACTATTAAACCTACGGGTATAAATAAAAAGAGTTTTAAGAAGATATTATTAAACAACTTTGCGTGTTTTGGTACGTAATAAAAAAGGACAATTGAAATCAGAAAGCCCAAGAAAATATATGGGAATTCAAAAAATCTGATAAACCAAAACCATGGTTGAAAACCTGTCAGATAGTGAGTTAATCCCAACATTCCAGACATAAAAATCATATAAAGGAAAATAAATAGGGTAAAAACGGATGAAGGTCCTTTGCTTCTCCACCATATAAGAAGAAATAAAACAACCGATACCCCAAACCAGGCAACAAGATAAGGCTTGATCATTAACTGGTAAGGGGTGTAGATGATTTCTGTTGCCCAAGCGCCTCTAGCGTTGGCTAGGTAGTTCCACCAAACAGGATAGATGGCATTACCAGTATAGTCCAATAGGTATTTCAGGTAAAAAAGCATTGGTATAACCCAACCTAAAACAACCTGAGTAAATTGACCAGACTTTTTCAATGCTCTTCTTGAAATAATTAAAAGGGAAAATCCAAAAATCCAGGCTTCTGCTCTGACCATGGCAGACAATGCCCAGATTATTCCGGCCAAGAACGGATAGCTTTCCAAAACGACAATTCCCACAAGTAACATTGCAACTGCTATTTGTTCCAAGAGTCCAAAAGTATCATCCAGAATTGCAACCGGAAAAGTAGCAGCCAGAAGAGCTGCCACAGCACCTGACAATCTGTTCCAGTATTTTTTTCCCAGAAGATAAAAACAGGCAATTGTGACTGATCCGAAAACTGCACTTAAAATTCTGGCTCCAACCACACTGGCACTTCCCTGTATGGCAAATACGATCATTAGTAAAATTGGGTGCAGTGGTCCCCAGAAATATTCCATACCCTTAAGATCCCACAACCTCAAGAAACCCTGACCAAGACCAATTTCGCGGGTTAAATAAGCTATTTGCCAGTGATGGAAAGTATCTCCTGCCCAACCGTCTCCAGGATTTTGAGGATCTGTTATTTTATAAATGAAAACAAGTCTAATTATTAGTGCAATTAAGAAAATTATTCCAGCTATTATGTAGTCCCTTTTTTCAAAGAAACCTTTTTTTTCTGATTCTTTTTCCTTTTCCGGTGTAACCACCTTTGCGTCATCACCATACTCATCTTCATCGTGGAGCATTTTATCAAACACATTTCCAAGCATAGTATTTATATTACCATTTTTGAAAAACTTTCCCAAGATAAAAAATTAGATCTAAATCAACAACTAATTTTTAGAAGTTATTTTTGACGTTCTCGTAATAAAACTGTTGTGTTGGAGTTTTCAGGTCCTCGATTTTTGTTGTTTGTCATTCCGTTATCAATTCCTTCAATTTTTATAACAGACGGGTAGAGAGAAGCTTTAGTCGTCCAAAATGTGGCCATTTGCTTGGTATCACCTCCAGTAAGCACAAGGCCTCTTGAACCATCTGGAATAATACCTCCGGAAGGAAATTCTGAACCCGGATCTAAGATATCCAAACTTAGACCAGCTTTTTCGGCTGCCTTTCGATAAGCATCTAGCTCTCCCCAATTATAAACATTTCCTAATAAAATCCGACCACTATCTGCCATTTGCCGATGTAATACCACTCCTGCCTTGCAAAAGTCAAATTTTGGCAAGACTATCATTTTTGAAAAACTTTCCCAAGATAAAAAATTGAAAATTAATGTATTTAGCAGTAAAATCCTGGCAATGGCCAAAACAATTTATTCATGTATCCAAGGAGAGGAAGCCAATGAATGGAAAGAGTATCGTATTGATTTAGTAACTGCTGATTTGGCTGAAGTAAAGAAACATCAAACCGAAGTTATCGGAGGTGCCGGTTTAGATCGCGACCACCGATTAGTAGTAACACGGTGTGAAGACAATCCAGATTCACGGGACGTCAAGATGATGGATTTAAGAGCAGCTGTAATTGAAGTAGAAAATAATATAGTCAGATAGGTTACTAATTACGGGCCTGAATCAGGAAACGCAAGGGAATTAAAAGCTTAAACATATTTCTCTAATCATGTTGAAAAACAATCTTTTTAATGTTACTTGATTGATTTGACTATTAAACAAGAAGGTTGTATATTCTGCGCATGACTCCAGACACAAAACCTAGCTCTCCTAATCCAACAACTTTAACAAGTTTAGACAAGTTACTTTCACAAGAAGCGGAGCAAAAAATACATCCTCCTCTATATCGAATATTAACCGGCGAGTTTAAATCAAGAGTCGATGCGGTTAGGGTAACAGTTGTTGACACTAAAAGAGTTTTATCTCAAGAAGCAACTGAATTTATAGAAAATGAATGGGCAAAAATATCTGAAAGTGTGAAATATCCAAACGACGTTCGCCCATCAAGAGTCCGTCTTGAAGATTATGACTTGACTCCTGATGGAATTACTTTATCCACCTCTATTACCATCCCCTACAGTCATTCATTGGTAATTCGAAACAGCTCACCCGAATTTTTGAAAAATTTTGGATCTGTTGCACTGGCTCGCGATTTGGCTGTCACAGGAATCTCAACTCTTGAAGGTGGAATGCTTATTGGCTTAACACACCGTTTAAAAACAGATTATAAAAATAAGGGTTGGGGTGCGACTGTCGGTGGTTTTGTTGTCGGAAAATTAGATGATAATGGAATATTGCAATTAGGACAAAAACATATAGGCCAGGATGGTCTACCCAACCCATTAACTGCCTTATTTGGTGAAACACTTGGAGAATTTGGATCACAACCAAATGAAATCAACAAACTTGGTTTTATTGGTATTACTACAGCACCATTCCAAGGTGAACATCCAAATTTAATCTACAGTTGGAATACGAATTTAAATAGAAAACAACTAGCAGAAAGGAAAATCAGTAAAGAAGTCAAAAGAATAGCCATTCCAAACAAAGCGGATGCGGTTTTAACTTTTGTAGACAGATTTGCCCACGCCGGAGTCTCGGCTTCGGTTGCAGCTTTAAGGCAATTTGGAGCAATTAGTTGGGGTCAATCATGGAGATCAAGGTTAGACCTAATTATTGAGACTAAAAACCGTGAATATACCGATAAAAAAGCTTATAATCAGGCAGAACTAAGAGACATTAAATCATTTCAAGAAGAGTTAGTCAAACAGACTCTTGTTGTACCTATCGATTAATTGTTACAACGCTATTCGGGAAAGAGGAAGAACCATATTTATGCACCACATCAGTAGCCTCATTTTTCGTGGAATTAAGTAACATCATGATTATTTTTGCAGACTAATATTTATTAGTGATTTTTCAATTTCAGTATCAGAAACTTCAAGGCCTTTGATATAAATTATTTCTTCTGTTCGATCAATATCATTAAAATATGATAATTGTTCTCTGAACAGTTTTTCATTAAATTCACCTAAAAATAATTGCTTAGCCTTATCAACGATATCTTTGAGATTTAGCTTTTTGAAAATAAAATACAAATCAACATAATCCTTCCACTTTGCTCTTTTACCCAACGCGAAAGCCTTCATTGCCCCCAAAATTGATAAATCAGGTATGTTAATTACATCCAAAAATGGCAAACTAAAATTAATATTAAATGGATATTTATAAAATGTCATTTTTACGCTATCAACAAATATCGTTAACTCATTTGGATTTTCAACCAAAACCTCTTGAATTAAATACTCTTTCCTTATAATCCCTCTTATTTTATCTGTATCAAAATCGACCGTTGTAAAAAGATCAAAATCAATCGATCTTCTATGGCCTAAATGTAGAGCTATAGCAGTACCACCAACTAACCCAAATTGGGGACTAAATTTACTAAGTAAAGTTAATAGCTTTTTTTGTTTTTCTTCTAAAATTTCCTCATGCATATGTTTTAAAATAGTTTGAAAAATAATTAATTGTTTGAGGTCTAAGATTGACTCTTTTCTGATTTTTTAGGTGACTAAAAATACTCTTCACTTCTTTTATTCCAAGAGCGTTTTCTATAAAAAGATAATCATTCCAATTACCATAATTCAGTACACCTTCCAAGATACTTTCTTTAGATAATCCATCGTAATTTTTGGTATACCACAGAATATATGGTTTATTCTTAATGAATTCTCTAATATCATCCATATCTACTTAGATAATAACACTTCGGTGTTGAAATTCATAACACTTCAGTGTTGAAATTCATAACACTTCAGTGTTGAAATTCATAACAAAAACTGACTCTTTTTCCTATCATATGTATAAATGCAGATTTATAAACTTCGTTCAAAGAAGAGGTTTAAAAGGTTAAAATTAAATTATATAAGAATATTCGCGATCATCTCTTGGTTTAGATGCGGGGATGTACAACTTTCCCTATTATATCTCTTAACTTTTTTTTCTTTAACCAATTTTATAATTTTTTACCCGCAAGTGAATCTATTACTGCTTTCTCCAATACCTGTACATGTCTCTCCCAAGTAAAGTTTTCCTGAACGTGTTTATGTGCCATCTTTCCCATTTCCACTCTTTCTTCTGGATTTGATAATAACCAGATAATTTTATCAGCAAAATCTTTTACGTCATAGGGTTTGGCAAGAAGGCCTGTTTTATTATCTTCAACAGTCACAGTAGGACCTCCTCTTTTCCAGGCAACTACCGGTACCCCAAATTCTTCCGCTTCTACAATTCCCATTCCATAATCTTCATTGGGAGCGGTATATACATAGACTGCAGCATTTTCATACAAGACTGCCATTTGCAGATCATCAACCTCACCCAGCCAGACTATTGATTTTTCCACTTTTAACTTTTTTGCCAAAAGTTTCCATTCATCTGTTATATTGGTAAAGCTTCCGGTGATAACTAATTTTGTTTGTGGTTGGGATTTAACGACGTAAGCTAGTGCACTAATTGCATAATCAAACCTCTTTTGCGGATAGTGACGGTTAGTTAAAAGAATATAGGGTTTTTCAAATTCAAATTCATTTATTTTTAACTTTCCTTTGTAATATTTGTCTTTACTTATTTTTAATGTACCGTGAGGAAAAGGGTCACAACCGGCTGGACACTCAATGAATTCTTTGCCATAAATTGTAGAGATGATATTACCTATATAATGACCGTTTACAGTCATAAAGTTGGCCTCCCTGGTTGAGACTTTATCTAAATACCAAACAATCGGTTTTATGGGTCTAATCAGTCTATACAACAATATAAAATTTTTATTTATACTCCAACCGGTTTGAACATCTATTGAACGAGGGTAAACCATCCTGTTTGGCTGATTTAGATATATGATATAAGGTTTTTTGAGAAGTTTGGAACAGACCCAGGCAAACCAAACACCCGGTTGATTTTCTCCGATAAAAATATCGTATTTCAAAAACTTAAAAATTAAAAACGGCATTAAAAGCGATGAAATGCCCATATCAATTGCGTCTCTGAACGGAATCCATTCGGGAAACGAAAATAAAATGGGTTTTGGATTAGCCTTTTTCAAAAGGTCAGGATAGCAATTATCCAAATCAATTGCAGGAGCGAAAAGATCTACTTTATATCCTTTCTTGCGAAGACCTAAAACTCCTTCAATTGCAATGCGTTCACCACCACCTGAATAAACAAATGAGCAGTGGAAAAATGCAATTTTAGGTTTTTTGTTTTTGGCCATATGAATGTTTTTTAGACCTTATCTTTGCATTCTAATGGTTTTCAACCAACTGGCAACAACCATTATCCCTTCTTTCAGATCAGTTTTTGGTACCCACCCCACCGTTTTTTCAATTTTAGAAGGATCCATTTCGCGTCGCACTGCAGTAATATCTTTCGTCAAAACAGTTTTATATTTAAATTCTCTTCCGTCGCCAATCAATTGCCAGATAAGTTTTGCCAAATCGATAATTTTTGTAGCTTTGCGTGGACCAATGTTGAAATCCTGATTAATGACTTTTTTATTTCCTTTAACTGCCTCTCTAAAAAGTAAGGCTGTAGCATTAACAGCATCGTCAATATAAGTAAACGGTCTTGTGGCCATTGGATCGCCAATTAGTTCAATCGGATATTGACCATTTAACACTTTATCAACTAAAGCTGGTATTACATGGATATCACCAGGGGTTGATCCTTTGGCATCCTCACCTGCTCCATATATATTGTGGTAACGCATGATTACGTAATCTAAACCATATTGTTCTTTAAATGACCTACAAAAATATTCACCGATTAATTTTGAGGCACCATAAATATTTGTGGGTGGATTGATTTTCCAGAAATCTTCCTCTATATAAGGAAATTTCGTAGAATTTTGAAAAACCATTGAACTTCCGGAATAAATAACCGCTTTGATCTTGTTATCCCTCATAGCCGGATATAAATTAGCATCAATAGCACAATTTTCCTGTAAAATATCGGCCTGAAATGTTCTCATGTAAGTCAAGGGGCCTATATTCGCTGCCAGGTGAATAACATAATCTATATTTTTAAGGCATATTTCACAAACCACTTTCGAGGTTAAATCTCCGTGAATTATTTTAATTTTTTTTGGGAAATTAATCTTTCTTTCCCTGGGATGTACTTTATCAACAACTGTTACAATTTCCCCCTCTTGGGAAAGCTTTTGGGCCAACCTGCTTCCGACATAGCCTGACCCTCCTGTAATTAAGACTCGAGTTGATTTCATATAGAATCATTATGAACTATAGCAGATGGAAAAAGTTCTTCAATATGTATTGATAAAAAAATAAAAATATTAATCAAAGAGAAAATTTAAAGAAGTAATTAACTCAAATAAAAATGGTTAAGTCACAAACGAAGGATCAGATTATGAAAACAGATTTAAATCATGAAAAATATTTTATTGGTTTGCAAAACATTCCAGATATCACAAATTAAAGCTTTGCCTCCAACGTATTGTTTCAATATGTTTAAATTTAGCTTTTTATATTCGTTATGGTCAACAGAAATAAAAATTCCACCTACGTTTTTCAAAATTTTTTTAAGATCTCCCTTATTCGTGTACGGGTCATGAGTAACGACTTTTGACCCTGCATTTTCCAATAATTTTCTAAGTTTTAGAGAAAGTGAATCTCTTTCATCATCTATGTCCTTTTTAAAAGTCAGCCCCAATAGCGCAATTTTACTATCCATTAGTTCACATTTTTCTTGAAATTTTGAGATAAAGTAATCAGGCAAATTGTGATTTATATGATAAGACCCTGTTATCATTGTATTAAATGGAGTCTGATGCTTTAAGAAAAAACTGTCCTTAACAAGACATGGTCCTGCAGCGAATCCCGGAAGCGGTATGCCTCCCCTTTTGTATCCCTGGTTGGCAGTTGCCAGTACTTTGTGTATATCAGATCCGAAATGATCGGCGATCATCATAAGTTCATTGGAAAGAGCAAAGGTCGAATAACGAAAGGTATTTAAAGATAACTTTGCTAGCTCTGCGGTTAAAGTGTCTGTTTCTATTACACTGGGGGCAAAAGATTTAAATAATTCTTTTGCTTTTTTTGCTCCTTTTTTCTCAAAGCTGCCGATTATTTGTGGAAGATCCAATAACTCTTCAATAGCTTTGCCTTCCATTAATCTCTCCGGAGCATAAACCAAAAGTACATTCTTTTTGATATTGTTTTTAATATATTTTAATGTTTTTTCGGTTCCTTTTGGTTCAACAGTGCTTCTTAAAACAATCAGTGTATCCTTTTTGAGATATTTTTTTATTTGTCCGATAACCTCATAAACACTATTTGTCCTGGGTGAAAAATCCGAGTCCATTTGCGTTCCTATGGTAATAATTACTGCTTCACAACTTTTAATCGAAGCATAATCGGCCAAGCGGAAGTTACTTCCTATATGCTTATCAAGAAGTTCCTTTAATCCTTCTTCAAAAAACGGAGGGATTCCTTGAGTCAGTTTCTCTTTCTTGTCTTTGTCGCTATCAATCCCAAATACTACGTATCCTTTATCAGCCAGTATTAAAGCGAGTGGTAACCCCACCCTCCCCAGACCGATTAATGCAATTTTCTTTTTAGAAGTAATCCTTTTTTTAGATGTCATAATGTCATATTAGTATTACCACAGTTAGTGGAGTGCTTTCAAGAAGTAAGCTCTGCAGATGAATTTTTTGTTTTAATATTTATATATGAAAGTGAAGTAATTGCAACAAATGAGATAATAAATCCAATTATTGAACTAACTCCTCCAAATCTATCTCTTTCCTGCCAGATTGTTCCCTTCTCCACACCTGTCCAAATTCCCAGTACTTGAGAGCTATAGGAGACGTTGGAATTACCCAAAATGATAACCAAAGACATTCCAATTAAGAGTACGACTATTCCGAATCTAAAGTAAAACTTGTTGTTTTCAAATATCGACAGGCTTTCCGCAATCTTAATTAAGATAACGCTAACCAGAAGTGCCAAACCTATTCCCAGTTCAGCTACATATCTACTTGGGTGTGAGGGGAAAACTCCCCCACCGACTAAAGAAATCATAGCAAAAGCTATTGTATAAAAACTGGCTAAAAACACGGGTTGGAGAGACGGCTTTCTGTCAAAAAGCAGATAACCGAATGCTCCGAGAGCTGGAATTGCAAAAAAAGATATCGGCAAAAGTTTAAAAATAACTCTTCTTACTTCCTCTCCCAAAGATCCGGTAAGCATCCAAAATGAAAAATGGGGGTTATACCAAAAGGCTACTAAACAAGCAGAAAAGAACATAATTGCCGAAAAACGGAATAGTTTGACACGGCCTAATCCAAGTAACATTTCCGAAAAGGTTAAAATAAGGGCCATAATCAGATAAGTTGAAAATCCGAAAGGGGATATCAGTGCTACAAGTGCTGAAAAAATACTGGCCAAAGATAAATTTTTTGAACCACCGTCTCTGACAAATTTAAAAATCCAATAAAGAGCTATTACGGAGACAGTCAGGCTTGAGATATGTGCCCCGTCCACTCCCACCAAAGAAGAATAGATACGCACTGAGGCAAATGGATAAAACGGCAGGCTGATCAGTAGTATGGACAAAAGGGCGATTATTTTTCTACCCATGATTGCTTTAACCAGATAGTAAAAGGGTATGGGAAATAAAAGGAAAAATACTAAGTTTATTAATTGAAAACCATAACCCAAACTAACTCCTGTCATTTCCAGAAGCTTCGCCAATAGTGGAATTACCGGACCTGAATAAAAAGTATCATAAAATGTCGCTGTCCCGAAATAACTTGAAACACTATACAGATTTATGACAAGGACTAATATTAAAAGAAAAAATTCAAAATATGACGAATTCCACCAGGCTTCTGTCTTTCTAATTCTCTCACCTGCTTTTTTTAATTTCTCGGCTAGGCGCTGCGAACGCTTGGCAGCAATTGTTTCCGTTTCATCAGGTATCTGTTCCATTACTAATTATTGTAGACTGGTTTCCTTCATATTCTCAAGTGCATGTTATAAAAGTTTCACCAGAAAGATATCGTCTGCCTGAAAAATATTGTAACGGGTAGCCTATTGACATTTCAGTAACATCCGCTATATATTTTATATAGGATGTTACTTCTTTCAAGAAAGTGGAAATTATTTATGCTGATTCTGATCTTTTTGTCTATTCTTTTTCCTACTCTTTCTTACGCAGTTAATTCGCCAACTTTAATCAGTAACTGTGCAGACCGGGAATGCATGACGCCTACAATCGTTGCTGACTCAAACGGTATTGTTCATATAGTTTGGATGGATGCAGTTAACGGATGGAGCAGTTCTACAACTTCGCTTGTTCACAGCTATTGGAACGGTGAAATTTGGTCTACTCCTACTACTATAGACACAGGCCATTACAGTGAACTTCCGACGTTGGCTGCCGATATTCTCGGGAATGTCTATCTGACATTTGACAACGATACAAATCCCAACAGTTGGCAGGTATTTTATATGAAATATAACGGTTCGACCTGGACCAGTCCGATTCCTATTTCACAGGATGCCCCCGGCTATGACCAGGCTTGGGACAGTGACCTGGCCATAGATTCGGCGGGAAATCCTCACGTCACCTATACTTATATGCCGGCCGATTCAGGAAACGTCAGATATACATATTACACAAAATGGAACGGCACAATTTGGTCAGAACCGATAAACCTTACTCAAAGTGAAAACTTTCACCAATATCCCACCATTGTTGCCGATAAATTAGGTAAGATACATGTTGCCTGGAAATCAACCACAGGAACAAACGATCCTTTTAATATGGTTCATCGGGTGTGGAACGGCTCAACCTGGTCCGAAACCGTTTCCGTCTCGGGATTGGTTTTAAACGGTGTCCAGGAAAGCCAACCGGATATGAGTATCGATAAAAACGATAATGTACACATTGTCTGGGAAGAAAGCAATTATCCTACCGACAGTAACTATTCCATAAAATATAACAAGTGGACTAATGCCGTCTCAAGCTGGTCCACAGCCTTCTTGGTAAGTTCTGTTGCCTATCAGACAGTCCAGGGAGTGCCGTCGGTAGCGGTAGTCAGCGATACCGTCAATGACGTTATGGTAGGTTGGCTGGACAAATCTTCCAGTCCGTTCAGGCTTGACTTCAGAAAATACAACGCTTTATCCCAGCAATGGGAGGTGGAGAGAAAAAATGAGATTCAGCAGACAAGTGCAGATTTCCCAGTAGCGGCAATTGATAAATGGGATAACATCCATGTTGCTTGGGGAGAAATCAATCCTCTAAATAATAAATATCAAGTCTATTATGATGCAATTCCCGTAGCTACCTCTATTATAGGAACAGGAGGAGGGACTCTTACCACCTTTAACGGAGACACTCTAACATTCCCCGCAGGTTCATTATCATCAAACCAAATAATTTCTGCCCAGATTTCACCGCTTTCACACTCTGCCCCGACCAACAACTGGACTGTACCTAGGCAATATATCTTTGAACCCACAGGACTAAACTTTAATTCCAATATGACTGCAGTCTTCAAATACACAGACACCGAAGTGACCGGAAGTGAAAATACTTTGGGAATATACCTTTGGGATACTCCTACTTTGAGTTGGGTCTTTAAAACAGGAACTGTCAATAGGGCCCAAAACAGACTGACTGCTCAATTAGATCACTTTTCCTCATACGGTCTTTTTTCGTCAACCGATACAGTTTTATGGGAAAACCCTCTAAGCGAAACACAGGATAATATCATTAATCGCGGCAGAACAATTCCTGTAAAGTTCAGGTTTAGCGATTCATCCATTCCTAACGAAAGTCTGAATTTACAAATTCTGGATGAAAGTGCTAACGTCATAACCGATCTGGGTTATTCTCAATTAAAATTGAACACTGACAAAAGTCTTTCGGTCAACGTCCAAACTGGAAACTGGAAACCGGGATTTTACCAGATAAAAGTAATGTATGAAGGGCTTCTCAGAGACAGCCTGGATCTGACAGTCAAATAAATCATTCAATTGCTTTTTCCAATTCTTCAGCCTTATTTAAAGCTTCCCCTGCTTTAACAAATCTTTTTTGTGAGGTGTAAATTGAATTTAAATTTCTGAAAACCGTCGGGTTTGGATTTAATTCCCCGCTTCTTTCAAAATAGCTTAATACTTTGTCAATATTTCCCTTCCCGTAATCAATTCTGGCCAGTTCAAGATAAATTCTGGCTAGTTCTTTTTTGGATTGCAGTTTATTAAAAATTGTCAAAGCTTTTTCAAAAGATTTGGCGGATTCTTCCAATTCTCCATTTGCAGCTTTTAGTTTTCCTGCAAAAACAGCATTAATCCCTTCCCGGTATCTTCCGACTTCTGACAAGTTGGCATCATTCACACCTTTGAAATGCCCTGTACAATTACTTTCGACACCCGCAATCCTTTGTAAATTCTCAGTGATGGTATCCTTTTGAATTGAGAACTGTGAGGATAACTCAAGAATCGGTTTATCATCAGTATGGTATTTTAGATTTTGGATAAACGGCTTCAATTCTTGTTCATCAAACAGGCAATGGGCAAAAAGGTCACTGCTGTTTCCGATATCACTTAATTCAAGGTCACTTTTAACCTTCGGATAGTTTAAGTATTTGTCTACGTTTCCCGCATTAAAAAGTTGGGGTTGGGTTGAACCTATCAGTAACACATCATGAGAAACTACCGGCGTCCAAACCGTAACGTAGGGAAAAACAGAGTTAAAGGTAGAAAGCAATGTGTCAAATTCCTCTCCTGTAAATCCATAATACGGCACCCATTGCAGCATCAAACCTCCTGCATTTAGGTTGCCTTTGGCTTGCCCAAAAAAATCCCTGGTGTACAAACTGGCATTTCCCCTAACCCACAGGTTAGACGGCTGAGAGGTAATTACGTCGTATTTAAATTTATCACCAAGTAACCTTTTCCTGGCATCGGCGGCAATTATTCTGACCTTGGGATTTTTTAAAACGTTATTGTTGTATTTTTCAAAATAGCCTGCTGCCGTAATAACCGACGGCTCTATCTCGACAACATCTACCTCAACACCTTCTACACTTGCCGCAGATCCTGCCGTAATACCGCTTCCCAGGCCTATCACCAATACATTTCGAGGGTTGGCGTGCAGAAGAAGCGGTAGAAGTCCGATTAACCTCATATCATCCATGTCCTGATCCGTTGAAGAGTCTGCCTTGCCGTTATTTTTCAAAAACAAATAACCCTCTTTTGCCTTTTTAACCGCAACCGTTGCCGTCAGTCCTTCTTTGTAAAATAAAGTTTTGCTTGTTTCAGCGATTTGCGGAAGTTGGAGTCCTGACATTTTGTAATCACGTAGATAAAGTGGAACTCCCAAGGCCATCAGATCACCGTCCCATGACGGCCTTGATAGTCCGAATACCAATAAGAGTGCTGAAAGAGTCAGGAACAATTTACTTTTGTATTGAAGCACTGCCCCGGTAAGCAAATATATCGTACCGGCCAAAAGTATCCCTTTCTGAACTCCCAGAAGCGGAATAATCACAAAAACACTGGCTAGTGAAGCCAAAACGCCAAAAATTGTGTTAATCGCGTAACCTGTTGCTACTTTTGCCTGGTCAGAGTTGAACTGGTTAATAATCATTGTAAATATAACCCCCATCAGAAACGTAGGCGGAAAAATAATTAACGAACTTAAAAAGACTGTTTTTAGAATCAATTGTAGATATGAATAATTTACCAGATTCAAGCTGTTAAATAAATATGTTGGCAGATTACCGATTAAGGAAATTGACAGAAAAATTGTTAAAGTTTCAAGTAACAGTGCATAGGCTAAAAATTTGACCGGTAATTTTGAACCGCTAAAGCCTCCAAGTGATATTCCCAGAAGAAATAATGTTAAAGTTATCACAAAGGAAAAGGTGAACGGTCCTGCAGTCATGACCATAGCTCTGGTATACAAAACCTCTAATAGAATTGAGGCAAATCCGGATGCTGCTAGGATGATATATAGAGCTTTGAAATTTACAGGTTCTGCTTTTTTATAAATTGCCTGTGTTTTTACGACTTTGAAAACAGACCTCACAGCTAAAATACCGACACTAAAATTAATCAAACTTGCAGCCTGTGTGGTTAAATTTAATCCCCAAAAGTAGATCAGGATAAACCCTGAGAGTGCCGCACCCAGTACTGCCCCTAAAGTATTGACAGCATACAACAGTCCCGGCTGACCACCTTGTGCTTTAACCAATAAGGGATAGGTCATACCCATCAGTACGGTCGGGATAAAAAGTAAGGGGTATAAAAAATAAGAGTTTAATGACAAAATCGCCAGAAAACCTATGGCAATTTCAATATACCCGTATGTTTTTAAAGGACTATTTCCCCATTTAGCATTATTACATAGCTTTCCTCCCAAAAACGATCCCGCTGCCAAACCTGAAAAGTAGATTGCCAAAACAGTACTTACAGCAACCGCGTCAATACCGAACACCAGCCCCAACTTTCTGGTCCAGATAACCTCATACACCAAGGCAGTAAAACCTGACAGGAAATAAAATAAGTATAACAAGTTATTTTTAACCAAAACGTCTTTACTTTTCATCCAAGTCTTTTAATTGATAGAATGGAGCAAAAATTATTTTCGTATTTTCTATTTGGTCCTCTTGTCTTTTTCCTAAGTTGATAATATAACCAACTTTGGGACTATACTTTGCAATAAAATTACGATAGGATCTTCCAACCTCAGGCTTATTTAGGTTTTTATGTTTTGCTTCAATTGGGATTATATCCAGGCCGATTTCCGAAACAAAATCAACTTCGGCATTGTCTTTTGTCCGCCAGAAATGAACATGGGCTGATGAATGCAAATATTTTTCAAGAAGCATGTTGTAGACTATATTTTCAAACAAGTGACCACTTAACGGTATAGGGATCTCGGATAATCCAAAAAGTTCAAGTAGCCAATTACGGAAACCTTGATCAACAAAATAAAAGATTGGAGCTTTAGTTATCTCCTTCCTGGTGTTTCTATAAAAAGGAGTTACTTTTCTTACTATGTACGTCTCTTCCAAATACCATATGTATTTTTTTACCGTGCGCTCGTCCAATTCCAAAGTCGTCGACAGTTCAGAAAAATTTACAATACAACCAATTTGAGACGCTAGAATTTTAAGCAGTTTGTAAAAAGCCTCACTTTTTTCCAAATGTAAGATATTTTTTATGTCTCTTTCAATATAACTTTCAAATATGTCTTCCATCTCGTTTATTTTTTGCTCTATATCGTCTGCAAGTACCACTTTAGGATAGCCTCCATAAACCATGTATTCTGAAAAATACCTGACTACTTCATCCGTCTCGACTGAGAAATATTTATCCAGTCTGTCTTCAAATTGATACTTTGTTTTGAAATTGATAAATTCCCTGAAAGTAATGGGGTTCAATTTGAACATCTGCTTTCTACCTGCCATTGATTCAGAGATATCTGCTTTTAATTCCATACTTCCTGAACCTGAAATAATAAATTTATAAGGTAAATTCATATCATATATGCCTTTTAAAAAAAGGCCAGCATTCTTTTTCCTTTGAATCTCATCAATAAATACATATCCTTTTTTATTCCCCAACTTGAGTTCGATATGTGTGACCAGATTGCCCTGTGAAGAAAATATTTTAGAATTTTTTTCTATATCTAAATTAAACCAAACGGTCTTTTCGCCTTCTGAAACCAATTTATCTCTTAAAACCTGCATCAAAAAGGTCTTTCCCACCTGGCGGGGGCCTGTGATTATGGTCATTTGGTCAGACAGTAAATGCTTAGAAATATCTTTCAATATATCTCTTTTTATAATCATATTGCAATTATAGTACGATTATTGTCGTAGTCAAGTACTACTTTTCTCGTACCATAACTACATTATACAACAATTTTACATCTCCCTTTTCAAGGGCTTGAGGGAAATATTAAACGAATACCACCAAAATAAAAACAACCAAATAATAGTTACCAGTATGGCAATATAATTATGGAAGGTCATGGCGACAGTGCTGTTGTAGTGGTAATACAAATAAAAAATTGCGGTCAAGCGGAAGATATTGATCCAAAATGTCCCCAAGATACCCACGGTAAAAGTTTCAATTTTACTTTTCGTGGTGTAACTGCCGTTAAGACCGCTGTACATACTTGCCAAAATTAAAACCATGGATTGCCAGCCGATACAGCCGAAGGAAACATAAATGGGATCCAAACCTCCTGTTTTACCCACCAAAGTTACCATATAAGAACCCAGTTGTTGGTTAACGGTAGGAACAGAGAGGAATTTTAATAAGGTCCTGACCAAAGATATTTCGTAGGGAACAATAATATCCTGAATGGGTTTTAAAAAAATCAGCGGCTCAATTACTCTTACAAGAAGTTCATTTAAGGTACCAATAAAAGGAAAAAGCATTAAGATCACTACAAAGAATAAAAATATGTTTTTGCCGCCTTTTTTCATCTTTTTATGGCAATTTTGCCCTTTCTATATAAAATCCATTTCTTTTTGATTCCGGGTATAATCTTTGGCAAGAATAAAGCAATCGGGAAAAGCCAGATTGACTTTTCAGGGACAAAAGTAAATGTCATAGAGTCCGTATAAATAATACCCGATAATCCGGAATCGAAGTGCTTATAAACACGTACTGCAACAGTATTAGTACCTAGGTGATTATCTACGTCAGTACTTGAATAAAAACAACTTAAATTGCTGGTTTTATTACCAGTTAAGGTAAATTCGACACCAGCTCCGGCAGTTGTATTAGTCCTTGTACCTGAGTCGAAATCGGACCAACCTGCGCTGCATCCCGAATTATTCCATTGATATATTTGAAGAGTACAAGTATTAGATCCAGTAGTACAAGCTTTATCTGCTTTACCATTCCAACTTACTTGAATTTCATCAGAATTATTACTGTTTACCTTTTTAAAGTTAAAGATAGAATATGACTGGGTATTGCTTATACCGGCTCCATTAGTATAGCTTCCGTTATCTGATTGAGAATTGGAGTAATTACTTTCACTAAAAAAAAATGGTTTATTAGAGTGACCATTCCCATCATACGGTGCAGAGAGAGTCATTGTTTCATTAGTCGGAAGACTAGCCGACACATCACTATGCCATGTTTCTTTAGTATGCCAGGTATGGGCATAGACAACGATAGTTGGGGTCATAGCATTATCAGTACTCATGTAAATCAGGTCCAGCTTGGGTCCGGGTGACGAGGTCGGGGCATTATTTTCTTTTAAGTTGGGATAAATAAAATCATATCCGTATGCGGGATACTGGTAATCAAACAACTGATCAGCCGAATCCCAAGTAGAATTATTAATTTTGTATTTCCTGAATATTATTTGTGTCTCTGTCGATTGATCAATTGCCCAAACAAAGATATCTCCATTTTGGGCATCGTAAGCAAGGGATGGAGAATTTCCCGTAAGTTGTGGTGTATTTGTAGGTGAAGCTGTCCAAGTATTATCATCTGCATTGAGGTAACTTAATCTGATAGTTGGATCTACATCATCATCCCAGCTTACCCAAATCCTTTGATTTGTCCCATCATCGACTGAAAGTGCAGATAAATTAAGGCTTATAGCATCTATTGTTGTTTCCCTGTTTGTAGTGGTCCAAGCATAATAATTTGCATCATTTACGGTTGACGTCATGCTATACATATCTGTTGTACTATTCCATAGAGCAAAGATTACCAATTCATCTGCATTTGTAGCTGTTGATGGCGCTTTAACAATTACAGGGTGAGATGCAGAGTTAGTACCTGCGACAGGTTGTATATGATCCCCTGTTGCACCACTGGCTACAAAAGTAGTACATGATGATCCAGTAGCACATTTCCAGTTAGTTGCAGTTTGAGGATCTCCTGTTGCCCTGGAAAATCTAACACCGGCATTTTTAGTTCCTCCTGAAGTTTCAAAACTCCAAGCAACCGCTGGATAATTATTTTTATCAATCACTATTGATGGTCTTTTGGCTGAGTTAGAATTATCTAATGCACTTGGACCGCCTTGATTATTCAATACATAATTGTTTGGATTATTGTTTCCAATTGTCCATTCTAAACTGAATAGAGAGTAGCCATTAGTGTAATCACTTCCGGAAGGCTGTCTGGTTTCTATTTGAATATCTTTAGAACTGGTAGCACATGAGGTTGTACAATACATATCGATGAAATATGTTGTTCCCGAAGTTAAATTGACAGTTCCGATATTGCACCCGTTATATGCTCCTGCTGTTAATGATGAAGTAGAGCAAGAAGCAAGAGTTGAAGTCATGTCAGGTTCTCGACCATTGTTTTTTGAATTTCTCAACTCCAAATTAAGTGTTGGTGTACCAGTTTTGGCACTGACATACACCTGTAGATCGGTAATTGATATGTTACCAGACGGAATAAATGATTGGGTCATGATTCTTGCAGACCCTGCAGCGCTATTATCAAGATACGCTGTCTGTCCACCTATATCAGTTTGAGATTGATCAACTGTTGCACATGAGTCATTATTTCTGCATACCTTGAACGCAATATCCCCACCCATGGGCGTGTATATTACATTAGGATTGGAGTTTTCAGTAACCCTATGCAATTCATTATTCATAGTTGCAAGGGCAACGTTATTTGCACTTACGTTTGCATCCTGATAAATTACCCAAGTAATTCCATCATCAAAAGACAATGCATATGCAGGACGCAAAATACCTGCTGAATTATAACTATAAAACGCTGCGAGGGTACCGTTAGCCATCCTGACCAAATGCCTTTGACTTCCATAAGCTGTAGCATTTACACCGGCAGTGTTATCAATTACTGTAGGGTCAATTTTGATAGGGTAGACGGCAAAATTTAGATAATTTTGATCTAATATTAAGGATATTGTTCCACTCCTATCATAATAACTATTAGGTTCCTTGCAATCTGAATCTTTGGCTTTGCAATATGTTGGAACTAAAGTTGTTGGAGTTAATGATTTAGAAATTTCATATTTAATACTCCCCTCCACCCCATTGTTATCAATGATGTTTGGTACATCAAGTTTATAAACCTCTCTGCCATTTGGATCACCATATCCATCATCTCCAATAAAAGCAATTGATCCATCATCATTTGTTTCCGGAATCATTGAATAATTAGTTAATGTGAAATCAATTATATTAGTCACTGGTTTTGATTTTAGAATATAGTCAGCCTTAACCCTGTCCGTCCAAATCTCGTAAACAGTTTTAATGTTTGCCGTATCGAAAATTACTTTATTACCATCCAAGACAACATTTGTGGTTGCCGATCCCTTCATTTTCATTTCCATGTTATAAAGATCATCACCGGTTGTGAATTTGTAACCGATTGAGTTATCAGACTTTTTACCCAATAATATCTCTCCTCCACCCTTTGGAAGTTGAACCTCATATTTATATCTTGAGGTAGGGTCATTTGTTTTATCTGCTATGTTAAAAAACGGACTGGGCGAATTGGTTTTGATGTCAAAGGTTAAGGTTTGAGGATAATCGTTTCCCGGTTTCAGGCTGACCGTTTTATCTGTTAAGAAAAAGTTACCATCTTCTGGTTTTTGAATGTAAAAAAGTATTTCCTTTTTTGAATTATCAATCACCTGGTATCCTTTGGAATCAGCCTGTCTTATTGAGATACCTTCCGAATAATCAATTCCAAAATCAAAGTAATTTCCTTCATACTGTTCAAATAGTTTTATTTCCGGATGCAGCTCTGAGGCATTCAAATCAAAGGAGACGGTTCCCTGGGCAATTTCATAGAAAACCCCTCTTGTTCCTTCTATCTGCGGAGTTCCCAGACTGTCCTTAAAGGTAAGGTCGAGGTATTTTGCTGATGCTCCTATAATCCTTACTTTGTCTTTGGCAAACATTACCATGTTGTCACTGTCCAGATAACCTTTAATAACAAATTCACTCCCTTCTTCAATGACTGTTAATTCCGGATCATATTCTTTTTGTGGAACGCTGTTGGCGGGTGTTTCAGCAGTAAGTTTGGTCGGACCGTTTTCAGTTTCTTGGGCAGCTACAGGTTCTACCACTTTGCTGAACGGTAAGGATAGATAATTCATGGTGATGGTAAAGACGAGCACCAAGCAAAGCGTGACTTTCGAAAAGATCTGTCTTCTCATCAGTTTTCCAAGATCGGCCTTCCTAAAATGAAGGGGTTTGTCAAATCTGTTATTGGCAGTGGTCAAAATCAGATAATTCTCTTCCAAAACAGGAGTTCTGCCTGGTAAAATTCCCTGGATAAAACGCATGAACTTACCCCTGGTAAAGGTATCAGTAATACGTCCCGTCTTGGGTGTTCTAAACCAGCCTCCTTCTTCTTTTTCAAAAAATCCTTTTAAAGCCGCATAAGCTTGGAAAGGAACAACTATGTATGACAGAGCTATAAATGATGGAATTCCCGAATAATCCTTCTGTTCCGACTCTTCCAGGAACAACCCGACCGCGTTGAGCAGAGGCAGGGAAATCATATTGGTTAAAACCAAACTCCATCCCCAAAGCTCGGTCCAGAAAGGCAGTTTTACCCGAAGGACCGTTTCGGAGATCAGCCAGCAAATGGTGCCGATCAGAAAAAAGAATGCCTGCAGGTAGTAAGGTGACAGATAAAGAAATTCAAATTTTTCTGCACCGGTCAGGTTCGGGTTGGTCATCAGTTTCTTAAACATCTTTTTGATGTTGAAGGAATGCCCTTCCGCCCAGCGCATTCTTTGTCTGACCATTCTTTTGATGGTGGAAACACATTCTGCCGGGGCCTGGATGTAAGGAGTGTAGGCAACTTTGTAACCTGCATCATATAACTTCAAAGTCAGCTCAAAATCCTCGGTAATCGAAGTTCCCCACCCGATTTGGGAAAGAACACTTTTCTTGATCATATAAACGGCTCCGGAAATTTGCTTCAAGCCGCCGTAGATTTCTGCGCCTGCCCGTTCAATGACATAACTACCTGAATATTCCGACCTGACTCCCCTGGTTATCCAGTTTTCGGATTTATTTAAAACATGCCATTGATAACCCTGAACTGCAGCGACTTTTGAATCTTTTTGTATTTGAAAATATTTCAAAAACGAAGTTAAAGTATCGGGGTAGGGCACAAAGTCGGCGTCGAAGATGGATATTCTTTCAGCTTTTGGATTAGTCAGTTTTAAAGCCAGAGCCAGAGCGCCACCTTTAAATCCCGATCTGGTAGTTCTGTGCAGGTGTTTAAAAAGAACTCCAGGCTTAACTTCTACTTCGGTTAAAGTCCAACCTTCACCGTGGGTAATCTTAAGTTGCTCTCCTTTAAACAAATATTTTTTCTGAAATTCGGTAATTTTGGAAGAAGTTTCGTCGGTTGAGTCGTCTGCCAGGATCACTTCGTAATTGGAATAATCAAATGATGCCAGAGCTTTTGACAACCTTTCTACAACATTTTTTTCGTTGTAGAGTCCCACATGCACCGAAACGAAAGGTTTGTCTTTTAGGGTTACTGCATCAAGGTTAGCCTCTAATCCCAAGGCTTTTGTATTTGATGTATCTTTGTTGCCCAGTATCCAACTTAAAAGACCGGTCTTTTTCATTGAACCCAAGTTGGCTAGACCGCCTCCCTGTTGCGAATAAGAAAGCACAATTGCCAGTGTTAAGTAGTACTTTAATGAGTAGAGGAAGAAAAACATCCCCATAGTCAAAGCAATAAGAGCAAAGAAGTAACCGATGCCGGTCACAACGTTTGGAGCCTGGGTTAAAACAGAGGCTAATTTAAATAATCCTAGAAAAACGATAAAACTTATTGAAGAAGAGGAAATGAAGTTTTTAAAGACAGAGGGAGGAGGTGCAGCCAACAAGTTAGGAACCAGGCCTTCCCAAACATTTTTGATTTTACCGAAGATGTCCGTATATGCAGGTTCTGTTGCTACTTCCGTACCTCTGTTTCTGGAATAAGCCTGCCTGTATTCATATTTATTCAGGTTATAACGCATCAGAACATTTTGGACTCCGTGGTTTCCCATCCCTAAAGTCTTGGCAATCTTGTGAGCCGAGAGGATAGGTTTTGTTACAATAAGATCTAGTATTTTATTAACGCTTTCTTCTTTAACGCCCCGTGGATGTAATGAGCCTGTAGGATGCTGGTCTGAGACAGCAAATAGTAAGTTTTGGCCATGGGTATCGGCAAACTGGTAGCGTTTTTTCCATTTGACAATAGTTCTGCGACTTAATTTATAAGTTTTAGACAAATCGGTAACTTTTTTTCCTTGTAACACCAATTCTTCAATAATTCTCTTTCGTGCTACGGGGGTGAATCTGATTATTTTGGGAAATCCAGAATCCTTAGCCTGATTGCATTTTCTGAAATTGAGGCTGTAGATTTCCCTCTCTCTGGTTGATGCCATGTTGAGTTTTTTTAGTGCCTGCCAAACACTTCTGACACTTAATTTATAACCTTCCAGAGACAATTTCCTGCTGATTCTGGCCGGTCCGAAAGCAGGGTTGGCGATTATTATTCTAATAATTTCCTTTTCAATGTCTATAGCTTTATATATAGTAGGTTTATTTATATAATCTTCCAACCAACTATAGATAGTCTTTCTGGTAACTCCGAGTAGTCTGCCTGCTTCTACCTTATTAATACGGCCTTCGGAACACTTTTTAAGCACCTTGTTCAGGAATTTCTGATTAAGCGGGTCTTTCACAGGTACCTTGTACATTTTAGCCTTGTTATCATTGTTACTTTTCATGGGTACTGTTGTCAAGAGGATAATCACTTTTAATACATATTGAATGTAATTTAAAAGATAAATATTGGAAGTCATCATCAGTAACAGTTTACTTTTACTGGTTTTTGCTTCAATAGTGTAACCTAACTGCAAACAGATCTCAAAACCCCTGTTTTAGCTATAAAATCGAACGATTTACCTGTTAAAACCGGCAAAAATATCGCTTTGTGCGTGATGATCTATTATGGGTTCAAAAGAAAATAATATGGATTTCCCAGAACGAATTAGTAATAATTTAACGAAATTAACACTTGAACTATTATATTACCCGCGTAATAGTACCGTAAGATAGGTACTATACATCAACATCTTCAGTATTATTTTACCATAACCTATAACAAGTTGGTTGCACTGATATCGTTGTTACGCTCTGAAATATAAGCTATATATAGGATTATATAATTAGTATAATAAAAACTATATAATAAAAAGTATATAAATTGTATAAAAAATTACATAAAAAGATTACATAATACTCATTTCTTCTGAATAACAAGATACACTTTATCTGTAGTCTTTTCACACAACAAAAGTATGACCTTTTTTAACCCTTGACAGTATTAGTATAACCTTTTAGTCTTTATATAGATCACTTTTAATAACATGCGCACAGATGAACCAATTTTAACTATATCAGTAGCTGCTGGACTGATAAAGCTTCATCCCAGAACTTTAATGCTGTATGAAAAATCCGGCCTCACTACTCCACATAGAACCGGTACCAAAAGAAGAATGTATTCTATTTCAGACTTGGATCACTTGCAGTTTGTAAAGTTTCTAACTCAAAAAGAAGGCCTCAATCTAAGTGGCGCCAGGTATATTATCAAGGCTATTGCATTGTCTAACGAGGAAGGGTTTGATCTCAGAAAAAAACTTTTCCCTTCTTTCAAGCCTGAACAATTAGTTTAAATGTTAGTTTCTCTTATTATTTATTATCCTTAATTTACCTTCTCTTCTTAAGTTTACTTCTTATTTTTTTAAATGGTAATAAGTTAATGATTATTTTAAGAAATTGTTAATATTACAATAAATTCCAATAATATGGATAATGCTACGGAGTAAAATAATTGCTAAAAACTTAGATCTATTTGCTTTTTAAATAATAAAATCTAAATAATTCTCTTGGGTAATTGTTTTGAACTCAGAATTATTATATGAATTAATCCAAGCTTTTTCTGATTTTCTTGATTTTAATTTACCCCACTTAAATTCAAACGCAAACAATTTACCATCTCTTTCTTCTACCCAATCTATTTCATTTTTATCCCAAGTTCTCCAAAAATAATTATTAGAATAAATCGGTGTATACTTTTGATTTTTAAGCCTTTCTATGGCTAAAAAGTTTTCCCAAAGCTGTCCAACATCATTTCTTGAATCAATTTCGTTAAAGTTATTAACTACTGCATTTCTAATCCCTAAATCATAAAAATAATATTTACTTTTACTCGTTATTTCCTTTCTTAAGTTTCTACTGAAACCCCTTAAATTAAATAGTACAAATGATTGTTCTAAAAGCCATAAATATCTAGCAACTGTTTTTCTATCAATTCCAAGGTTTAAACCTAATTCAGTAAGCGAAACTTCGCTACCTACTTGAAAAGCAATAAGTTTTAACAAGTCCATCAATATTTTTGAGTCAGATACTTTTTCAAGATCAATAATGTCCCTGAAAAGATAGGAATTTGTAATATTATTCAAAAGATTTATTTTTTCGGCACGATTCGAAAGTTCCAAAACTGCTGGATAACTTCCATAGACCAAAAAATCTTCTTTTTTTAATTCTAAATCATATACTGACAAGCCTTTTTTTAATTCTTTTTGTGATACAGGATATAGTACATAATCAAATTTTCTACCTACAAGCGGTTCTCCTACACGATAAGATAGACTTAGAGACGAAGATCCCGTAATCAATACCTTTATTTTAGGATTATTATCAACCAAAATTTTAAGCCCCAGCCCTACATCGTGAATTCTTTGCGCCTCGTCAATTACAATCAGTTCATATCCCTCAATATATTTATCTATTTGCTCTTTACTCCTTGAGGTTAAGATTTTAGAAATTTTTATGTCATCACCATTATCTAATCTATATTTTAATTTAGTATTTTTTAAAAATTTATTAATCAACGTAGTTTTACCAACTTGTCTTGGGCCATAAAGTACAACAACTTTACCCCCTTTTAATATTTTATCTAAATCGTCATAAATTCTACTAATCATTGCGTAATATTAATATATTTCCCTGAAATTGTCAAGTTTTGGGGAATGGTACTCCCTAAAATATCACTATTCTGATGAATCTAGGGCGTAACTGTAACTAAACCACTAGAAAACAATATAATAAACCCAGGAAGAACTGTTCTAAGTATTTGTTTCTTACACGATTATCTTCTTTTTCTTTTTAAACCTAGAGGCAAACTTTTTAAGAATTGGGTAAAGGCCAAGAAGCAGAAATGGATTTTCAGGAACAGTAGTAAATTCAGGTATAACCGTATAAGTATCAAGCAGACCACCACCCGAGGTAATAACCCGCACACAGTATGCAACACCATTTGAGGCTGAATTATCAACAATTGTAATATCCCACTTTCCGTCATTTCCTGCAGCGATTGAGTTTATACCTGTAAAGTTATTTGATTCTTCATATGTTTGGAAATTTATTGTATGACCACTATGTGTAGGGTCACTACCGGTTGGCGTCATACTAGATCCATCGGTTGGAGTCGGGTTGTCATAAAATCGGATAACTCCCGCTGAAGGAGACAGATCAGCATACGTCTCACCTGAAAAAGCGGTATCACACGTACCGCTTCTCTCGGCAATCTGAATTTTAAAATCATCTCCTGTGCCGTCAAATTGGTTACCACCTACATGCAGTAAGAATCTTAGCCTTATTACCTGGCCGTCAGCTGTCATATCTGCTGCTGTGTCTTGAGCTGCCAGATCAGGACCTATTGAAGTTGAATCAAGGTTTTGGAAAAATCTGTATGCCGATTGATTAAAGGTGGTAATTACTTTTTCTCCATACCATGAAAATCCACTGTCCCCCCCTGAAGTACTTTCATACCAGTATCCGTATACTTTATTGCCTCCGTTTCCTGAGGAGTGGGTAAATAGTTGGCCTTTTAGATATTCTAATGTTAATTGGTCAAGTAGGTTTGTATCTGTGGTCCATCCACCATCGTTTATTGCCGCGTCATAATCAAGATCTGCGTCGTTGGTCGGAGAAAATATCGAATACTGTTTATCGGTTACCGAATCTACAACCAAATCAGCTACTGGTTGGTTACTGGAAGTACCGGTAGGACTGTGGCGGATTCCCGTTGCAGAAATTTGTTTTCTGGCTCCGGGAGTACCGTTTGTCAGGGTTACGGAATAGAGTATCGAATCGGAATTATCCATCACACCCAGCATTATTTTTTCATTTCCTGTGCCTTCTTCGGTCCAATATACCGCAGGGGTTGTTGCCCAGCTATTGGTAGTTGCCTGAGCGTCAGATTCTATCGTTGTGGGACTTCCACTTAAAGAATCTGCAGATGTCAGGCTTTTATATAGTACGTCTTCATTTGTATCATCTTTGTAAAAAATGTGTGTCTTATCACTTGCTCCAAGTACAGCTCCTGAATAAACAAAATTAGTTGATGCCGTAGTATCCAGATTGACTTGCGTACCCCAAGGTGGTCCACTACTGGGTCGAATTTTATAACCCACTCTTTGATTGGTACCGTCACTATATCGGTAAAAAACGACTACTGTTCCGTCACTCCGCTTTATTATTCCACAGGTTTGGTTAGCAGGAGCGGTACCCGGAGTTACTACAGCCTCATCCACAATCCCCCAAGTATCAGAGTTTGTGGAATGATCCGACAATCTAAAGGTGTGGTAAGTTACATTTAGACTACCTGTTCCTTCCTGTACACAAATGTGTAACGTATCCCCACTTTGAAAAACATCAACACCCTCCAGATCATTTACTGTAGGACTGCCGGAAGTTCCTACCAAATCCCAGTTTTTGCCTCCATCGGTCGATTTGAGCATTTCAGGTTCATTATTACCGGTCCCTGCAATATATGTAGGTTCAATCATAAAATATAGATTGCCGTTTGTATCCTTAAATGGTCCTGCCCTGCCAGTTGTTTCCATCATTGAAGGACTTAAAAAATAGTCGGGCATATTGACTGTAATTCTTGGATTCATCATAATTCCTGTAAAAAGCGTGCCTGCACTTTCCGATAATCGGAATTCCAACTGATTATTATCTTTCATCCTGTTTGGACCACCCCAAGTACCTAAAATCATAATTGTAAATTCATATTCAGCATGTTCATTGGAGATTGTTATGGCACCCGTTGTACGGTTCTCTTCTCCAGTTCCTCCGGTATCAAACGTCTCTGCACTTCCTGCTAATATATTTTGGTTGGCTGCGTCTCCATCGGCATATTGATTTGAATCAAGAACCTGTAACGGACCATCATAACCGGCTTCAGCCCGGTCGGGTGAATCTGCCCAACTACCCCACAATCCCGTACTCGTTCTAAATCTATATTGTAATTTCCAAGACGTGCTACTCCCTGTTCCGTTCGGCTGCTCAACTTCAAATCTAATACGAAATCTTTTACCTGCGTCCATTGTTGCATAGGTATTTAGATCTGCAGCCCAGCCGACAGTATCATTTAAAGTTAATGTGTCATCACTTCTGATTCGGTAATAGGGCTGATGATATCCTCCCGTAGTTGCAGTTACTATTAACGGACAATTATCGTATGAAGAAAGAGCAGTCCCGGCATCGGAAATCCTAAAACGGTATACTGTACTTTGAAAGGATCCGGTTCCTTGAATCGCCCATTCCCATTCCGATTGTGTTTCGTTTAAAGCAACACCGGTGGTGTCTTCATTTTGTGTATCAAAAATGTTGCCTGCAGTAAACGTTTTGTTTGACGTGGTAAGCTGGTTTGTAGTAGCATCATCATTTGTGATATTGCTTGAATTTGTCACTCGCCAGGCTGTAGTGGATGTATCAAGTGCGGTCCAAGTTCCATTATTGCAGTTAGTTGCATCCGTAGAATATTCAAGACGGGCGTTTAAGGTCATTGAAACAGTACTGTGTGCTTCAATTCTCAATCTTATAATTTCTGTGGGGCCGACATAGTAGGCGTCGGTATTTTCATCATCTTTCCAAGTTGCTGTTGTCTCACTCCCATCATCCGTACGAAATCTGTGTGAAGTTTGAGAAGTAGCTGTCGGTGACCTAAGAGCAATTGACATCATCCCCTTTAAGGTATTCCCTGTATACGTTAAAATTGTATTCCCATAGTTTCCTGCAGTGGCTTTCTGTCCGTCAAAAATCGATAATCCTCCGTCATTACCTACCGTTGATGAAGCTGTAATTCGCGCGGCAGAAATGTTAGCCAGATTCCCATTTGAAATAGATGTTATAGGTAATGCAGTATCAATGTCTGCGGTACCTACAATTACGACAAGTCGGTCAGCTCCACTTGTTGAAGCTCCCGGTTCAGCTCCTGAAGTATCGGATGACGAATCAGTATTCCCACTTGTTACATCCCAAGGATTTCCCGACGTTTCAATACCTGTCCAGGCACAGATTGCTCCGATTTGATGATTACCTGAGTCAGATACTGTCGGAGCAGTTTGTGTTCCATTATAACGACTCCAGAATACTGTCAATCTGGTTCCCGTTACGCTTTGAGGGCTATTTGTCACTTCAGTCCAAGTTCCACCGGCACTGTCGCTGACTGTTATAGCTTGGGCATCTGTTTCTATAAACAGAAGGAGTATATCGTTGGTAGTCAGCCCGGAAGGTAATGGTGCACTTACAGCATTTACTGAGGCAAATTGTGTTCCACAAGCCACAAAAGTTGGCAGTGCAGCGAGTGTTTCACCTATTCTGGGTGGAAATCGAGGTTTATTCCAGATGATGGGAAATCCTGATAATAACCATGATGCAATTAAAGATGAAATTATCACTATCTTAAAAACCTTTTTGAAAGTTCTCTTGTTTCTTCTGGCAAAATATATTAGAACAAATACTGTAAATACTACAATTAATAGAAGTATAATCTTCAATGTTTCCATCGAAACCTGGCTAACTCCACTAACGACCACTTTTTGCACCACCTCTGCACTGGCTAATGCGTCTCTGGGTGTGAATGATTTAAACAAGCTGGCCATGGAATGGTTTTCCTCCCCCATCCTTTCAACTCTGACTTGGACAGGAAGATCAGATATTGATCCTGTTTTGACACTCATTCCAAGGTAAGAAATTGTCACTGAAGAGACTAGAAGTACAAGTAATACTAAATTGCCAACATACCTATTCATCTTAGGTTTTATAGAAAATGAGTCAAAAGTGTTATGAGCAGTTTTAAGTTCTAAAAAATTCATATCCAAAGCGGGAATTTTGTTGGGAATAATCCCTTGAATAAATCGGTAAAATTTTCCCCGGATGAAAGTATCCGTTATTCTTCCTGTTTTAGGTGTCCTGAACCAAGGTCCCTCATGTGATTGGATGAATCCTTTGACAGCAGAATATGCCTGGAAAGGAGCAACCAAATATGAAAGGGCTATAAATGAGCCAAGACCGGAATAGTCTTTATGTTCCGACTCCTCCAAAAATAGGCCAACTGCATTAGTCAGGGGAAGAGAAATCATATTAGTTAAAACCAAACTCCAACCCCAAAGTTCAGTCCAAAAGGGCAAACGTACTTTAAAGATAGCTTCAGATACCAACCAGCTGAATGTTCCAATCAAAAAAAACAGTGCTTGAAGATAGTATGGAGTTAAATAGATAAGTTCAAATTTTTCAAAGATTGATAAATGATTTGAAAAAAGAAGCTTGAAAAACATCTTTTTAACATTGAATGAATGCCCTTCCGCCCAACGCATTCGTTGTCTTATTAAGCGGTTTAATGTAGACACACATTCGGCAGGTGCCTGAATGTAGGGAGTGTATAAAACCTTGAAGCCTTTTTCATATAACTTTAAAGTGAGTTCAAAGTCTTCAGTAATAGAAGATCCCCAACCAACACTCTCTAATGCATCCCGTCGTATCATATAGACAGATCCTGAAACCTGCTTTAATCCCCCATAAATTTCAATTCCTGAGCGTTCTACTATATATGAACCGGCATATTCGGATCTGACACCTCTTGTTATCCAGTTTTCAGATTTATTAAGAACATGCCATTGGTAGCCTTGTACAACTGCAGTTTTCGGATCATTTTGTGTTTGGAAATATTTCAAAAATAAAGTCAAAGTGTCAGGATACGGTACAAAATCTGCATCAAATACTGCAATCTTTTCGGTTTTAGGATCAGATAAACTAAGAGCCAGTTTGAGCGCTTGTCCTTTATATCCGCTCCTTGTATTTCTATGAAGATGTTTGAAGGTTACTCCAGGCTTAACTTCGATTTCTGTCATCTCCCAACCATCTCCGTTTGTCACCGTCAAACTTTCTTCCTTAAAAAGGTATCGTTTTTGGTAGTTTTTAATTAATTCACTTGTTTCATCTGTCGAATCGTCTGCTAAAATAATTTCATAATTCGGATAATCAAAAGAAGTTAAAGCTTGGGATAATCTTTCAACAACATTTTTTTCGTTATATAAAGCAACATGAACAGAAACAAATGGCTTATTTATAAGAACTATATTGTCGAGGTTTGACTCAAGCCCTAATATCTTTGAATCGTTTAAATTCTTATTACCTAACAACCAATTTAGTAAACTCCCCCTTATACTTTCTTTAATATTTTTCTTTTTTAAATCTTGTTGGGAATATGAAAGAACTATGGCAAGGGTTAGATAATATTTAAGTGAATACAAAAAGAAAAATGATCCCATAATTAGTGATATTCCTGCGAACATCATCCCTACTGAATTAATAATTGGTAATATCTTAAAAATCGTTAAAAATATAAAAAGGCTAAAATATGAAGACAAAATGAAGTAAAGCCATAATTTACTTCTTTTGAGAGGTGGAGCTGGTGCTACATTTGGTACAAACTGTTCTGTAATAGATCTATCTCTATCAATAACTTGTGATTCTGTAGCCGCAACAGGTTCAGTGCGATGTGATACCGAATATGCCATGCGATTAGACATTTTATTCAGATTGTTCCTGTCCATTATTTTCCAGATAGTCCAACTTGATACCTGAACTATCCCTGCAATTTGCTTTGCAGTTAAATTGGGATTATTTACTACCATAGATAGTACTTCCTCTTCAATCCTCGGATATACTGCTTTGTGGTGGTCATCTCCTCGTCTGTATTTATCTAAATATTCAATATTACTTTGATAGTCTTTTACCCATTTATATATAATGTTACGGGAAACATTGTAATTTCTTGCTAGCTCAGATACGTTTCTCGAATCCTGAAGGCATTTGGTCACTATTTCCTTTTTAACATCAGGCTTAAATCTACCAGGGCCTAAATAGTTTCTGCAATAGTTGAGCCTAGTATATTCATCAGTTAACCCTAATTTATTTAAATAATTCTGTACATCAAATGAACTTATATGAAAATTCATTTCCCTAAGATGAGTAGAATATTGCTCAGAAGTAAATTTAGGAGATTTACATACCAGTCGTATCAGAATCTTATATACTTTTTTGTCAAACAAAGTAGGTTTAGGCTCTGGTGATTTACTATTTTTTGAATCAACCAGGCATTTATATATAGTACCCCTGGCTACATTATATTCTCTGGCCAGAGAGGCTATAGAAGCTTGTTTGACTTCAAGTCTTTTTAATATATCCAGTTTTGAATAGGCAGATAACATAATGTGTTCAATTTTATTGTCATAAACTATCCAATTTTAGTCAATGGCCTTTAATTTTACAGGCTGCTCCTTAAATATTTTTTACATAGGTAACATAAGTACAACTAAACTATCAAACAACATCAGATAGGCACCATGGTTAATTACTTATGTAAAAAACTATAACGAAAATGCTACTTGACAAGTCCTCTAGTTAATACTAAATTACAGGAATAGTATCCTTTAAATTATGATAATTAACAGGAAGATTGAGCCTGCTATAATAAATAGACTTTTTCAAGGAAAAGTTATAGTAATCTATGGTCCAAGGAGATCAGGTAAAACTACTTTAGTCAAAAATATTCAAGGAATGTATCATTCGGAAAGTATATATTTAAACTGTGACGAACCTGACATACGCCAAGCTTTAACAGATAAAACATCTACTGAACTTATAAATTATGTCGGTAAGAATAGACTGGTAATAATTGACGAGGCTCAGAGAGTTAAAAATATCGGAATTACACTAAAACTTCTGGTGGATAATTTTCCGCAAACTCAAATTATAGCCACAGGCTCCTCATCTCTTGACCTTTCAAATAAAATAAATGAACCTTTAACGGGACGTGTACTTGACTTTTTCCTACCTCCTTTTTCACTTAAAGAGATATCTGAAGATAAAATTGAAGCTATAAGAAATCTTGAACAAAGAATGATCTATGGAAGTTACCCTGAAGTAGTGATGGATATCAAAAATGCGGAAGAAAATATTAGAGAAATATTTAAAAAATATCTTTACAAAGATGTATTAGAATATCAAGGGATTAAAAATCCCGATGTACTGGAGAAACTTTTAACAGCTTTGGCTCTTCAGATCGGATGTGAAGTTTCTTATCCTGAGCTTGCAACGCTTCTCCAGATTGATCAAAAAACTGTAGCTTCGTATGTACGACTTCTTGAATTTGCATTTATTATTTTCAGATTACCTCCACTTTCCAGAAACCTCCGTAAAGAAATTGCCAAATCAAGAAAGATATATTTCTGGGATTTAGGCATTCGAAATGCAGCAATAAATAACTTTAATTTGTTGGAAATGAGATCAGATGTTGGAAACTTGTGGGAAAGTTTTTTAGTCTCAGAAAGAATGAAAACAAACCAAATCCTAAGAAAGTTTCCAAATAAATATTTCTGGAGAACTTGGAGTAAAGAAGAAATTGATTATATTGAAGAAGAAGGTGGAACTTTTAGTGCTTTTGAAATTAAATGGTCAAAATCAAACAAAAAACCATCAAAAGTGTGGACTGATGCATATCCAAATTCAGATTGGAAAGTAATTACAAAAGAAAACTTTTTAGATTTTATTTGAATTTTTGTAGTCAATAAATTTTTCATCCAGAACATAAGTATAGCTAAACCACCAGAATGTGATCAGCCAAATAAGTGTTAGAAATGCAGCAAAGTAGTCATGAATTATCTGAGCTGCAAGCGAATTGATGTAATAAATTCCTATGGCTATAATACTCATCCTGAAAATGTTAAGAAGAAGTGTTCCAAAAAGACCCAGTGCTACACACTTTGCTCTAGATAGATTAGTATAGTTACCTTTAAGACCAGCAACCAAAGAAACAATGAGAAGCAAAGCTGACTGCCAACCCAAACAGTTCCAAGACAGATCAACAGGTATACTTGTCCCTTTCTTAATCATATAGAAGGTTGAAAGCCTGGAGTTGGGAGTTACCCTTGAATCAATACCAAATGGAGAAATGGCAACTGCCACCATTCTTGCCTGCCAAGGAACTATATACTTTTGAATCGGACGCCACCAACCTGCATGATTTAACCCTTCCGTAAAAAAAGAATTCATTGCAGCAAAAACAGGAAGAAGTGTCATGACAATTACAAATCCAGCCAAAATAGTTTTGAATGTTTTCTTTTGTTCCATAACTTATAGTACTGCTTTCTTTTTCTTCTTTATTCTTTTAATCAGTTTATTAAACAAAGGATAAAGACCAAGAAGTAGTAGTGGATTTTCAGGAACAGTTGTAAATTCCGGAACTACTGTATATGTTTCAAGAACCGAGTTATCAGATCTAACTACTCTTAAGCAGTAAGTGGTATTGTCTGCTGCTGCATTATCTTCAATAGTAAAGTCCCATTTACCATCTTCCCCTGCTCCAATTATAGCTTGTGAATTAGTAAAGTTGTTTGCTTCTTCATATGTCTGATTTCTATTTGTATGACCATGCGTGGGATCATTGGTATTATTGGTTAGTGCTGCGCCGTCAGTAACTCCACCTCCGTTATTATCAAAGTATCTAATGTTTCCGGATGAGGGAGATAAATCGGAATATGATTCGTCGGTAGTTCCCATATTAGTGTCACATGTTCCTCCAACTTTGGAGGCAATTTGAATTTTAAAGTTATCACCCGATGATGCTAATTGGCTTCCTCCTATATGGAGCTGTAATCTCATTCTGATGACCTGACCATCTGATGTCATCCCAGCAGCGGTATCTTGGTTGGCAAGTACGGCACCGACATCTGTAGAATTGTTGTTATAAAAAAATCGGTAAGTAGATAAATCATAATAAGTAACTACTTTTTCATCATAACGAGCAAAACCCGTTGCACCGGCGGACCCGTCGTCCCAAACATAACCAACAACTTTCGCGCTACCGTTACCGGCACTATGGGTAAACAACTGCGCCCGGAGCCAATCGGCTCCATTCGTCGGATCTTTTTCCTGAACATCCGTAGTCCAGCTCCCGGATACCCGGGTATCGTAATAGATATCATCGGCATCCGTACTATTAGCAAACAACGCATGGAGCTTGTCTGTTGCATCATCCGCCGCGATGTCTGCTATCGGTTCTCCGTTTTGTCCCTCCTGAAACTGTATCGCCGCGTCGCTGACCACGGTTTCGGAGGGAGACGGTGTATCTCCTATCGCCCAGGTGGAAATGTATAATTTGTTGTCATCGATATCCCTGTACGAAACACCAACCCGTTCCGTGGCTCCATCTGTCCAATTGATAAGCGGCGTGAGATCCGCATAATCGCTAGACGTGCTCATGTTGGCGGTAGAGGGGCCATTGATGAGTACCCGTCCGTTGAGCACATCGCCGGTGGTAAGTGTTTTGACATATATATTGAGTTTACTGCTTGCCATGGCGGTATAGACGATATGGATCCTGTCGGTTGAGTCCCGTATCACGGCAGCTGCTAAGGTATCGGTCGATGCCGTGGAATCCAGGCGGATCGGAGCCGCCCACGTCCCTCCGGAAGAGCGGATGCTGTACCAGAGCTGTTCATTGGACCCCGATAATGCACCCCGGTAAACAGCAATCGTGGTACCGTCACCCCGCCGCACAATTGCGGCTTGCTGCGCGCCAGGGCTCACATCTTCGATCAATTGGTCATTCACTGCCCAGGTATCCGGGGTCGTAGCATGGGTGGAAACGTTGAACTCATAGTAATTAGCCGAATCACTGTTGTTCGGGCCCTGCATGGTAATATAGAGCGTATTCCCCCGCAGATCCATATCCGCAGCTTCCAGATCGAACTCCTGGGAAGCAGTGGAAACCCCGACCGGGTTCCATGAGTCCCCGCCGTCCGTTGACTTCATCATCGCCGGACTGTTGCTGCCGCTGCCGGTTTGGATATCTGTATACTCGGACAGATAATAGAGATTTTTGTTGCCGTCGACAGCAAAGTAGCGCATCGGCGTTTCCATTACCGATCCGCCGATATGGCCGACTCTATTGGAAATCGTGACCGTCGGCGTTTGACTGTAGGTCGTGAGTATCCCACCACCAGAGCGGCGGAGCCGGAATTTATAGGTCGTCCCATCGGCATTGTGCCCCTGCTCTTCGTAGAGTTTGCGCATCAGGACCGGAAATTCGTATTCCGTATGTGAGGGGTCTGTAAAGGATACCGACGCTGCCTGATAATCTTCACTCCCGGTTCCGGCGATAAAAGTTGCAGCACTTTGGGACAGCAGGTTAGTTGTGGCCGCGCCATCGACAAACTGCGCAGACGGGATAACCTGCGCCCCCCATTGCCCGCTGGTGGAACCCGCTGCCCAGGGGGTTGCATTATCCGGACCCCGCCGATAGTCGCCGTCATTTCTCGAGTACCATAACTCAAACCCTGAAGCGAGTGCGCCGCCGCTGGGGCGTTCGACTTCGAGGCGGATACGGAAATCGTAATCCGGATTGATACTTGCGTTTGAATTAAGCGTATTTGCCCAGTCTGCATCGGCATTGGCACTGAGCGCCTTACTGTCATCCGCCCGGATCCGGAACGCGGTCTGAGAAAACGTCGGGGTCGAGGTGCCGTTCATCCGTATTTCCGCACCCAGTCCGATCCAGTTGGCGCTCGTCGGCGACCAGCTGGCACTGCCGGTTGTTTCGAATGCATCACCTCGGTATTGCGTTTCCAACGCCTTGCCCGGATTGGATGTAGCCAGATCATCAAGCTCTGTCCAGTTAGTCCGGAATGTCGTTGCTTCATTGACAGGATGGGCAAAGGCGGAAATTGGCCGGTTGTTGGAATCCTGAGCTGAAGCAAAAGGGATCGACCCGCTGGTTGCGGCTGTACCGGTAGCCCGGGCCAGCTGCACAAACGCTCCAGAGACGCCGTTTGTTAAATCGACTCCGGAAACGGAAAAAAAGCTCGCAGCCAGTCCGGCCTGCGTAAAGTTCCCGAAATCAAACGTAACCGTACCATTTTGGGATCCGCTTGCCGCGGCGGCATACAAAAACAACCGTTCCCGATCGAGATATACTTCGTCGATAAGCGTATACGTAATGTTCTGTGTATTGGTCACGGTGGGAACCGGTGGACGTTTAGAGGTCGGCGCATGCGCCAGAACAAATACGATAACCATGCCGGAAGTCGGCGGGGTCCAGGCACTGGATTCATACGTCTTGGAATCAGTGCCGGTGTTGATGTCCCCGCTCTGATTGGTAAAAGCCAATGCATTAGTACTCACTGTAAATGTTGGTGTGGCTACAATTTGACTTGCTCCGACAAGAGCTGTTGCGGGAATAGTTGCAGTTATAGTTTCCTGAGCGGTTATATTATAAGAAGCAAAAGCGTCAAGTGTAATAGTTACCACAGTATCACTTGTCCGGGCGACATTTGCTACACTGATATTATTTTTTACGATAGTATCCCAGCCGGTTCCTTCAGATTGAGCTGAGTCTAAACCGGATCTAATTTCATCCCGTTGATTATCAAATGTTGATCCGGATGCGACCCAGGTGGTTCCTGTTAGGGTCAGAATAACTGTCTTACCCCCGGTGACGATATCTGATTCAGCTATACTCGCTGTCACCGTTCCGGTAAGCGCAGCTGTTGGTTCATAAATTGCTGCCAAAATTGTAATTGGGTTTGTATTTGTCCAACCGGTCGACGTAACAGTGTCAGAAGTAAGAGTCGCAATACGTGTTTGCACATGTGTGGCTATATTAATATCGAGAGCTCCTGTAGTTGAAGTTATTGTATCAATCCTCTCGGTATAGTCTGCATCAGCCGCCTTGGCTGCATCTTCTCCTTCTGATGCCGCAGCTCCAATAAGTAAATACTCACGGGATGGAAGTGAAGAAACTGAAGCTGATATTGCAGCTTGTCCTACTCCGACTTGTTCAATAGCCCAACCTGTACCGTTACCGAAAGTTGCTTCAAAAACCGAAATAATTTTATCGACTTTGGCTGTGCCCAAAGTCAATGTTATTGAGTCGGTGGTATCGATCTGAGTTGTGACCTTTGTCGCAAACAATCCTACAGTTGAACCATCATCTGCTGCTCCATCTGTTTCTGTATACTCAGCAATTCTGGTCCAGGTATGCCCGTCTGTATCGGAAATTGAATGCAGTGTACTTGCACCGTCTGCTGTCTGATTATTGTCTGAGGCAGTAGCAACAAATGCTATTTTACCGACTGTGATATTGGCATCGGGAGATACTGCTACAGTCGTACCGCTTGCATCGTTTGTGTCAGCAAATCCACGGACAGTTACGGCTGAAATGGTGGCTTTTGCTTCTTCAATTTTAGGTGGAAATCTGGGCTTATTCCAAAAAACAGGATAGCCTGATAATAACCAGGAAGCAATTAGACAAGACACAACCACTAATTTAATTGCCCTCTTGAATGTTCTTTTGTTTCTTCTGGCTAAAAATATTAAGGCAGACAATGTAAATATAACGACTAAAGCCAGAGAAACTTTCAGAGTCTCCATTGAAACCTGTTTGACCCCACTGACAACTATTTTTTGTACTTTGTCCGCACTGGCCAGAACTTCAGTCGGTGAGAATAAATTTAACAAAGAAGCCGTAAAATTGCCTTCATCTCCAACCCTTTCTACTCTGGTTTGAATAGGAAGGTCTGCTATTGATCCAGTCTTTATGGTGCTACCCAGATATGAAAGTAATATCGATGATAATACTGAGATTATTACAACGAAATTACCAATCAGGCTGTATTTTTTGGGCATAATTTTAAAGGAATCAAATTTACTGTTGGCTGTTGTTAAAGCTAAGTATTTATAGTCCTCCTTCAGTTCTCCATTAGAACCAATTGGTTTAACCGGCAAGATGCCTGAAATGAAGCGGTAAAATCTACCTCTGGCAAAGATGTCAGTAATTCTTCCTGTTTTTGGAGTTCTGAACCAAGGACCTTCTTCTTTTTCGATAAATCCTTTAACTGCTGCATATGCCTGGAAAGGTACTATTATATAGGAGAGGGCCATAAAGCTGCCCAGTCCCAGATAGTCTCTTTCATCCGACTCCTCCAAAAATAACCCTACGGAGTTAAGAAGAGGAAGAGAAATCATGTTGGTTAAAACCAAGCTCCATCCCCAAAGCTCGGTCCAGAAAGGCAAACGCACTTTAAAGATGGTTTCCGAAATTAACCAGGATAGAGTTCCTACCATAAAAAACAAGGCTTGAAGGTAATATGGAGTTAAATAGACAAACTCAAATTTCTCAGCTTTGCTAAGATTGGGATTAGTCAAAAGTTTGCTAAACATCTTTCTGACATTAAAAGAGTGCCCTTCTGCCCAACGCATTCTTTGTCTGATCAGTCTCTTAAGTGTAGAAGCACATTCAGCGGGTGCCTGGATATATGGAGTGTAAATTACTTTGTAACCTGCATCATATAATCTTAGGGTCAGTTCAAAGTCCTCTGTAATAGAAGTCCCCCATCCCAGTTCTTCCAGTACATCCTTTTTGATCATATAAACGGAACCTGATATTTGTTTTAATCCTCCATAAATTTCAGCACCCGATCTTTCTATGACATAACTTCCTGCATACTCCGATCTGACTCCCCTGGTTATCCAGTTTTCAGATTTATTAAGAACATGCCACTGGTAGCCCTGAACAGCCGCTGCTCTTGGATCATTCTGTGCCTGGAAGTATTTCAAAAACAAAGTCAGTGAATCAGGGTAAGGCACAAAATCAGCGTCGAATATCGATACTTTTTCGGTTCTGGGATCAGATAATTTTAAGGCCAAATTTAAAGCGCCACCTTTATAACCGGATCTTGAAGATCTATGAAGATGTTTCAGGGTTACTCCCGGCTTAACTTCAACTTCTGTCAGTGTATACCCCTCCCCTTTAGTAATTTTCATTTTTTCTCCCTCAAACAAATACCTTTTCATCCTGGTTTGAATAATTTGGGTAGTCTCATCTGTTGAATCATCACACAAAATAACTTCATAGGCAGGATAGTCAAACGAAACAGCTGCATGGATGGATCTTTCCACAACATTCTTTTCGTTATAGAAAGGAATCTGGACCGAAATAAAAGGTTTTTTGGTAAGCTTGATATGAGAAAGATCAGCGGTCAAACCAACAGATGTCTCATTTCCTGTTTTATTCTTTTTAATCAGCCAATCAAGCATGCCACCCGATGCCTGATCAATAATTTTTCCTTCTGTCTCCTTCTGTGAGAATGACAAAACCAAGGCCAAAGTAAAATAATACTTTAAAGAATAAAGGAAGAAGAACGAACCCATTACCAATGCCGTTAAGGCAAATGTAATTCCTATTTTATAACCCAGACCACTTCCCGCAGCGTCTCCGTATGCATAACTGCCGATTCCGGCTATTACAATAGTAGTAAAGAGACTGAGGCTGAATATTGAAAACAATTTGATATAAATATGCCTTTTTTCCGCCGGTATTTTGAAGAAGTCGGAAACTGATACCAGGATTTTTTCGATAAAGCCGACAACCTGAGTATGTTGACCTGTGGCATATGCCTGTCTTGATTCATAAAGTGAAAGGTTGTGCCTCCTTAAGACGTTCTGTACTCCATGATGTCCCACAATTGGCGAGTTTCCTATCTTGGGAAGGTTTTTAACCAGAGTCCTGATGCCCCATTCGGGATGTTGTGAAACCAATGAAAGTATTGATTCTTCATACTTATCCGGGGTTTGATGCCAATACCTATCAATTATTCTTTCTCTATTAACAAGTTCTGCTTCACCACTAGTCTTTTGTTCTTCTTCCCTCCTTTTGAGCCACTTATAGATGGTCACCCTACTTACACCATACTTTTTGGCAACTTCAGAGATACTTTGCTTCTGATCTAATACCTCAGAAATCATTAAATTTCTGGCTTTTGGTGACAGTTCGTTTGGTACCATGGCAGTCTTAATATATCGTGCTTAAAATGAGTGTAAATGTCAAGTGGGTAACGGCCTTTTGTGGCCATTTCCATGAAATTTATATAAAATGACATATTAAGAATATTCACACCTATAGGACATCCACAGGAGAACTACTTTGCTGTTGATACGGGTTCTGCTGTCATTTGAGTTAATTATCAATGACGAATAAATAATGCAAACCTTTTTTAAAATTTGAATAATTTAACAATTACGAGTAAAAAATAATGAAGCTACTTGATCTTGTAGAGTATATCCCCATTTTTTTCCCAGACTTTGTCTCCCAATTTGCTCCATTTAAAGGAATTTCTGAAGTCATGGTAGTACTCCCAAGAAGTATTGGTATGCACCAGCATATATTCGATGCCTGTTTTGTCTAACCAGATCTTTGTTTCCGTCAGACCGGATCCTTCCCTAAATTCATAGGCAGCTTTATCCCATATCGGATCTAATGCCACCTGATCTCTACCTCCCCTTAATTGTTTTATATCAAAATAACTATTAGCCCAAAACACGCTAGAACCTGAAAGGAATACTTTCCTGTCACCAACCACCTGATAAACGGAGGATAATGTATCTTTTAGATTGTAATCGTTTGAGTACAAAAAGCTGAGCCTGTAGACCGTATAAATTGGAAGAACAAATAATGATAAGAACTTTTTGTTTACCAGAAAAAGAAGTAACAGTGCTATTTCCAATTCATAAAAATAAATACTCCAATCCATAAAAAAGTCCATATCACCCACAAACCGGAATAAAGTTAAAAACAGAAAACTGAAAACCCAGGTATAAGTAAATTTTTCCAAGTTGGTTAAGATTTTTTTCTGCCATAATACGGCAACAATAGCCAAGGCTACCGGTAAACCTTCCCTGACGTAAGACAGAAGCCTCAGAATCGCTTTCAGACCTGATGTACCCCCTACTGAGGGGTTGGTTAGGATGGCAATCCAATATCCTGGGGTATACCAAATTGTGACAAATGCTAAAGAATATAAAACCAGGCTAAGATAACTTTTCAGATATTTAAATTTCTCTGCGGCGGAAACCGCCAAAAGACCTATCAAAACAAACGGCAACACTGATGTATTGATTAAAAGTAGCATGGATAACAAAGTGAAGGACAGGTATTTTTTCTTCAGGTAAAATACCCAGAAAACAAAAGGAATTAGGTTTCTGGCAATCACCAAAGTTGCCTCCCCGTAAGTTAAGGCGTAAAACATCCTCCAGGGAAGTAAAATTGCAATTATGATAAATAAAACTTTAGTTACTTTTTTGATATTCGGATTTAATGAAACAACCAAATAGTACCAGCCTATAACAGAAAGCAAAAAACTTAATACTATTAAACAGATCGTAATATTAATAAACGATACATCTCCCAATAGATATTTTATTAGAACCTCAACCACAGGCACAATCGGTCCAATAAAGAATTTAAAGGGTGTTGTTCCGTTATACCAATACGGGTAATTGGAGATAAATGCAGAGATACCGTTCTCATATAGATAACGTGTCAGTGCTGCTGTCACCGGAATGAATGAAGTTTGACTTAAAAATGTTTCCAAAATAACTAATTCCTTTCTGGAATATGAAAATCCATGATGGATTTAGAATACCAAGAACAGGGAGAATAGTATAGCCATTATGCCTATACCCATACCGGCTACTACCGGTAACGAAACACCTGTTTCTGGGATTGGTGGATTTGTAGGTGCAGTTGTCGCTCCTGCAGTTGTAGACGTTGCAGTTGCGGTTGTTTTAATGGTTGATGTAGAGGTTGCAGTTGCTTTTGCGGTAGACGTTCCCTTTGATGTCGCCGTGGCGGTTGCCTTTGAAGTTGAGGTTGCGGTTGCTGTGGCCTTTGATGTCGCGGTGGCGGTTGGACCTGTTCCCGATCCACCCGTTACCGTAACACTTGCCCCGGTCTTATTGACCACCACGTTAACACCTTCTTGTGTGGCTGCTGCAGATGTTTCAGGACCAAATGCAAATTGGTATTGTCCATTGCCAGAAGTGGAGACTATATTCCCGGTAATGGTCAGGATATTAACACTTCCGTTTATTGCGGTAGTTTTGTCTAAGTTAAGTACAGCATAACGTATCTTACCGCCTGTATTGTCCACCTGACTGGTAATGACGGTTGTGAAATTAGCCAAAGATGATGTGGGTTGAATTTTACTAATCTGAAAAACAGCAGGATTAAAGGTCAGGTCCAGATCAACTGCTGTGACATAATTTGCCCCAGTGTCCATTTTTACATTCAAAGTGAATGGTTGACCGGCTTGAATACTCTGGGTTCCGGGGATTAACGATAAGTTGGTGGCAGGAGCAGCTCTCTCCCTAAGTTCCTGATTTCTTTGAACCAATAATATCCCTGCAATCATGCCTGCAGCCAAGACGACAACTCCTATAATTGAAAAAAGCAGTTTCTTATTCATTTAATTTAAATACAACTCAAAAGTTCCTTTATTTACTATAACAAATTTAAAAATACAATAGTATATATAAACTTGCTATAAACAACTTTATACCAACCATACTTCATCTGTGAATAGCTATTTTAGCCTCAGGAGAAACACTTTTTTAAGATGAGCTCAATTGAGGATCAAATTGGGAGTCTTCCGCTTGGGTTACCTTCTCAGGATTCATGTCACTATCCATTTCCTGCATCTCAATTTCGCGTGAATTAGGCGGAAAAATATAGAGGGTGGTCATAACCCCTATTATATAACCCAAAGTAATTAGTGAAAAAAACAAAATCATATTGTCACTTTGGGCAGGACAAGTAATTTCTTTATACTCTGTGAAGTACTGTTGTCAATTACAAAAAGGGCAAAATGCTTGATTGTATTTAGGAGAAAATAAGGCCAAAAAAGCTGTATGAATATTATTAATCAAAAGTCCAATACATAAAAGTATTAGAGGAAGTCCAATAATTATATCAATTGGACTTTTTTTAGACTGAAATACCAAATACCCTACTCCTCCTAAAGCGATCCAGATTAGGCTTAAAATTAAATTTTTAAAAAGCAGAAACAAAAAAGTTAAAAAATAGTGAAACAAATTGTGTTTCATATTGTTGTTTAAGTTATAAATCAAGCTCAAAAATAATCGCCGAATTGGGAGTCATGTAGATAGTACTTTCCCAGGTGTTATCGGGTAAATTAAGATCGGTTGTAGATGTAGATCCCAAAAAATCATACCTGGTTAATTTTCCGCTACTTCCGGGTAAATTAGTCAGCTTTACCGGAACCGATTCGTTATGACGTCCCGAATGGTCATAATTGACCAAAAGAAGTTGAATTTTGCTATCCTTCCTTTTGGCCACGGCCTTGACCCAGGAACCATTTCCCTCGACAGTTAAATTTTGTGAATCAGAAAGTTTGTTTAAAAATTGTAAAGCCCTGTAGCGAGGTTTTTCCTCGGGAGTTCCATATTTCTCATGGGTCATCATCCCCCACCTGCCCCAGTTTTTGGAGTCGCCGGGACCGTCTTTGATTTCAAAAGTAAACAATTTATCTACATACCCTTCCATTAATGCGGTAGTTGCAATTGTATGAAATGCAGAAAAGCTAGAGTCATAGACAGTGTCATTTTCATTGTTTGGTCCTATCTCGGAAATAATAAGTTCATATCCCTGATATCTTTGAGCATTCTCAAGATCTGCTTCATAATCTGACAACTTCTTGGAGTATTTATGCCAACTTAAAAAATCCAATCTGACGTTTTGAGTTTGACTGTATTCCAAAAGTTTATTCAACCAATTCTCGTAAAACCCTGTTGTAGCCGGTCCTCCTATTTTAAATTCATTAACATTCCTTGCTTTTTCTGCTGCTAATACGCTTTGAGTATAGAGAGTTAAATAATCCTTTTTACCCCTTATCTTAAAATCTCCGAATAAATCCGGTTCATTCCAAACTTCATAGTAAACATCTTTGATGTTAAATCCATTTCTTCCGCTTAGATGTTCAACCGTTGTAGTCACTGTTTTTTGCCAATCGTTCCAATCCAAGGGATAGTCTGTAACATTTCCTGAAGAAATAACTGGTGGCATATATGATAAAGATATAAACGGTTTTGCACCTGTTTTGATGATGTCCGAAATGGTTTGATCCAGATTAACCCAGTTAAATATAAGGTTACCGCTACCGTCTTTACTGACCAGATCATATGAGTCGAAGACGTGGTCTAGACGAATATACTTGGGTTTTAAAACGGATATTTTATCTGTGACTGAAGACAACATTCTTCCTTTCTCTTCTCCTCCCTGTGCCAAATTGTGCCAGGAATCTGTTTTTTGTATAACACTAATATTGTTTAGATCAACTACTATACTGGCGTTAGTACCAAAGGCTTTTTGAAAAAATTCGGTTTTTTGACTAATGAGAAAAATTCCGACAGGTAAGGCAAAAACCAAAACAACTAATGACAATATATTTTTAAACTTCTTCACAGAACTATCTTAACACAGACAATGGATTGAATTTAACACCGTTTTTGGAAACTTCAAAATGTAGATGCGTTCCTGTAGACCTTCCTGTTGATCCCATCTTTCCTAATCCGGTACCTCTTGAAACTGACTGTCCAACTGATACATAAAGTGTGGACATGTGAGCATAAAGTGTTGTGTAACCATTACCATGGTCTAAAATAACATGACATCCATATCCCCAAGACAAACAGCCTGCATAAATGACTTTACCGGAGTCGGCTGCTAAAACATTGGGGGTTGCACGGTTGGCGATATCGAGACCGGGATGATACCAAACAAAGTTTTGGGAGATTGTTCCGCTTGCAGGCCAGACAAAATTACCTGATGCAACAACCGATCCTGCATCCGGAGTAATTCTTTGTATTCTGGGTGAAATAATCGTAGCTGAAGGTTTTGCACCTTCAGGAACTACAACATTTTGACCAATAGCCAATTCAAAAGTTTCATCATTTGAAAATGTATTAAAAGGAAAATCGACGATTGACTGGGCGTTACTGTCGTATTTTTTAGCTATAGAATAGACTGTGTCCCCCTTTTGAACTTTGTGAGCGATTCCTGTAACAGGAAGTATTTCTAAAGTCTGACCGTCTTTTATTTTGTCCCCAGTAATATTATTTTGCCACTTAACGGTTTCTGTTGAAACTCCAAATTTTTTGGCAACTCCCGCTATGGTATCTCCTTCTTCAACTTTATACTCAATAATTTTATCTCTGACTTTATCTGATATTAAAGTATCAAATTCAGGTGAAGTAGTGGTTGCTGAGAGTACTTCCGTACTACTTTCTATTTCCCAGGGGTTAACCGATCTTCCGGGAAATTCCTGAGCAATAACAGGGGCAATCATCATCCCTAAGCCGGTTAATCCTGCCATTCCTGTGTGGATTAATTGTCTGGCTTTTCTTCCCCTTTGTTTATAAAGTGCAGAAACAAAAACTCCTTTACCTTCTTCAAAACGGACAAAGGAAAGATGCAGTTTTTTGGTTATAAATATACCTAACTCTGTTAAAAACAGTTTAAATTCACTTACAAAATTTAAAATTTCTTCCATATATTATGCGGTAAGCATAGAGCACTTAACTTCACAGTCTCAAACGATACCATATGAAGTTTAGTTAGGCAAATTTAAGTTATGGGTAAATAATTTGTCCACAAAAGACAGGCCTAGATTAAACAGTATTCAAGGAGTCCAGAAACTCATCAATTCTTTCTAAAAGATAAAACGGCAAAGACAAAATCTTATATTTTTTACCACCATAATTATATTCTTCAATTCCAAATGAGTCCCAAGAAACACGCACAGGAAAAACTTTGTCCCCTCCTATATCGATCATGCTAAATAAAGATTTTAAATTTTTGGTATTTCCTGATTTTACTTCGATACCCACTATTTTATCTTTATGTTGAAAACAAAAATCTACTTCTGCGCTCCCCTCATCTTTATTTCTTGACCAATAAACTAATTCTTCACTTCTTCTTAAGCCTTTTGAAATCAAAATTTGACCTACTGATTGCTCCATTATTCTGCCTTTATATTCACCTTTTAAAATCTCAATACTTATTCGGTTAATAAAATTAACAATTCCAACATCAAGCCAAATCATTTTCTTGGCTCTTTTAAATTTGTTAATAAAAGGTAAATTAATTGAGTTTATGGAAGGAATTTCTTTTAAGAGCATTACTTTTTGTAACATATTAATAGCTTCGCCAATTTCACGGCTCTTATATTCTGAGCCTCCAAAATTTTCATATTTATAAACCCCTCCCGCAATTTTAGGGCCAAAATCCATAACTAATTCTAAATATTTTTTATTGGATGTAGTTGAATATTTGTCTAAATCTTCTTTATAAGATAAGATTAATCTACTATGGATATCTTGTACTTTAATAAAACTATTATCCTTTACGAAACTTGAAACAGCTTCAGGCATACCACCGACCAATAAATAATTTTTGAAATGATTTATTAACAAATCATGAGTTACCCTAAAATTATTTTTCTCTATAAATCTTTCTTGACCATGTGCTTGTAAAAATTCAAAAAAGGTCATTGGATATAAATACATATACTCAACTCTTCCTACAGGAACACTCCATTTGCCTGCCATTTTAGCTTCAAGTAAGGACCCCGCAACAATTAAATGTAAATTAGGCTTATCCTCTGCAAAAAATCTTAACAATTTTAAGGCTTCCAACGATTCTTGAATTTCATCTATAAAAAGGAGCGTTTTACCTTCTACAACAATTTCGTTTGTCAAAATTTCTGATCTTCTAATAAATTCTGAAACAGTATCAGCCCCTTCAAGAAATCTCTTTTGAGCTGATTGCTCAAGATTAATTTCAATTAAATTATCAAAATTCTCTTCTGCAAATTTTCTCACAACTGATGTCTTTCCAACTTGTCTTGCTCCAGGCAATATTAATGGTTTTCGAATTGAAGATGTTTTCCATGCTTTGAGCTCATTTTCTATATTTCTTGTAAGCATAGTATCAGTTTACTACATATTATACAATAAGCAAGTACCAGTTTGTTACATGTAGTGGTTAGACGGTTTTGAGTGAGTCCAAAAACTCATCATTGGATTTTGTCTTTGCCAGTCTTTCCAGAAGTGTTTCTGTTCGTTCATCTTCCGATATCATATCAATCATGCGTCTTAAGGTGTTTACTTTTGCCAATTTTTCTCTACCAAAAAGTAGTTC
>CAZIPM010000003.1:84509-93184 GCA_964541395.1 uncultured Gammaproteobacteria bacterium
AAATGTCTATGGCGGGAAAGATTCTTCTTTCTGCCAGTTTACGGGTTAGGTGAAGTTCCATATTACCGGTACCTTTGAACTCCTCATAAACCAGGTCATCCATACGGGATCCTGTATCAACCAAACAGGTACCTATAATAGTGATGCTACCTCCATCTTCAATTTTTCTGGCTGCGCCAAAGAATTTCTTGGCCGGGAACAAAGCTACCGGATCAAATCCTCCCGTTAATGTTCTTCCTGATGTGGGAAGAGCCAGATTGTATGCTCTGGCCATACGGGTAATGGAATCAAGAAGAATAACTACATTCTGTCCTATCTCCACTAACCTCTTTGCTCTTTCCAGGGCTAATTCCCCTACTCTGGTCTGGTCTGAGGGAGATTCGTCAAAGTTGGAAGCGGCTATTTCACCTTTTCCATCTGTTACTTTTTCCAAATGACGCTTGAGATCTGTTACTTCTTCTGGTCTTTCTCCTATAAGAACAGCCATTAAATGAATTTTGCCTTTGTAGTTTTCAGCTATACCCGAAATAATATCTTTTACCAGCCATGTTTTTCCCGCCTTAGGTGGGGAAACCACTAAGGCTCTCTGGCCAAAACCTATAGGGGCTACCAAATCAATCATACGGGTAGTCATAATATCAGCTTCGGTTGAAAGTTTTATCTGTTCGTCAGGATATATAGCCAAAAGGTCATCAAAATCAACTCGTTTAGTAGTTGCCGGTTCCTGGGATATCTCTTCACCGTTTAGCTTTTCAACTTTCAGAAGTCCCCAGTATCTTTCGTTTTCTTTTGGTCTTCTAGCCTGTCCTCCTATTAGATCTCCCACTCTTAAGTTAAATCTTCTAATTTGGGAAGAACTGATATAGATGTCATTCTCTGATGGGGCAAAATGCTTAGGACGAAGCAGTCCCGATCCTTCATGGGCAATATCCAAAATTCCTTCCACAGCTTCTGTCGGCAGATCTGCATCAGGAATTCGTCTTTCTCTATAGTATGAGCTGCCTGAATTGAAAGCATTTCCTGAATCAAAGGTCTTGGTATTATCTTCTGTTTTAATATCGTTTACCGGTTCAGGTGCAACGGCAACATCAGCTATCGGTGCAACAGGTTTGCCAACCAAATCAGTAGCAGTTATTTTATCATCAGTTTTAGTGGTCATGTTCGTGTATTAAAAATTGGCACTTTCGTCTAAAAGAAGGCGTCTAAAACAGGTGGACTATCTAGATTTTACTATTAAATAGCCCCCTGTCAAGGACAACTTCATCTTTCTAACTCACGACCAAGATTTATTTTGAAACCCCTTATAATCGGCCAATGGGTTTTGGGTAAAAATGTTTTTAGCTCTTTTTCAAAGTCTATGTCAGTTTTCTCCAATCTTTCTTTAACTTGTTCAAATAATTTTTTCTGATCTTTTGATAACAGGTTCGTCCTAATCATAAAATATAAATCGTAAAAATCTCTTGGTTTTCCTCTTGTTAAAAGCGCTTGAATTTTCTCATCTACAATTTCAGATTGGGTCAGAGACGATATTAAATAGGCAGTAGTAAAATCAGACGAGATAGTAATTATCTGACTATTCACATTCTCATTTCTTAATGAAATCTCAATTTGAATTCCAGAAGTATAATCACCATCAGTAAATTTCATGATCCCCAAATATCCCCCTGATGTTTCTTTCGCCTCATTTAAATCAACAATTATTCCTTCTTTTTCTATTAAATTAATTGTTGATAACAAACTTTCTTCAATCTTGTTAACTTCAATATTTTTAGCACTAAAATCTAAGTCTTCAGAAAATCTTGGACTTAAATAAATTATACGCAGTGCAGTTCCTCCCTTAAATAAAATGTCAAGGCTATTTTTGTTTCGATAAAAGTAAGATAAAAAAATATGTTGGAAATACTCATTAACCACATTTTGTTCATTAGTTTGAAACCTGGTAGCTAAACGCTCAATGTTATCTTTTGTAATCATATCAGTGTATTCTTTAGTAAATTAATAAGACCTTTTCTTTTGAATCTTTCAGCATATTCATAAACTCTTTTTTTATTGAGGTTGTTCAAAATCATTCGATCGTTTAAAGTTTTTAGACCAAGTGAAACGAAATATAGATAGTCAACCAACGCTTTTTCAGGGGTAGCAATAAAGTAGTTTTTACTGGAAACCTTGACAAGATTAAATCCAATATAGGCTTGTTTTTTAATAGACAAATAAGTAAATTTCTTATCTTCTACCTCAAACTCCCTAGTAATTTTGGTGGTTGCGCTAGTTATTGCATATGTCGCTTCTGGAATAATTCCGTAACGGGAAAGCGCATATTCAAATGAAATATATGAGGGTTTATACAAACTATTGGCGATTTCTTCATCAGACGGCATATCTGTTTTTAACGCATAAAGACCTTTTTTAAGACGAATAAGAAAACCATTTATTTGACTTTCTTTTTCTAAAAAATACTTGGTTTTTAATGAATTTATTTCGAAGATACGCACAAAATCAAAAGGCGTAAAAATTTTAAGTCGTCTTTTGATAAGTTCCTGTCTAACTATTATTGGTTTCAGTAAAGTATACATTTCTATACTTTTATGAATTCATATTAATTCCTAGAACTAGCCCTGTCAAGGACAAACGTGTTATAATAATGACTTATATGACTGACGTACACCTTGGTGAATTAAATAACCATCCTCTTGCGGGTGAATATAAGCAAATATACTTGAAATGATCCAAGCCATTACTCCAAAAGCAGATACGGGTGATATCGAGTCAACACAGCGGTTATATTTACTGACAGATAGATTAACAGAACTAAGCTCGGAGATGTCAATAAGTGCAGACAAGAAAGATTATAGGCGAAATGATCCCCTCTGGGAAATATGGGACGCTAAATGGAAAAAGTTAAGACAGGCTAATCTGGCTAATAGGTTTGAGGAAGAAGAGACGATCTGGGAAGAATTAAAAAATCTTTCCGAAAAAATTGAAGCCAAAGAATCTTTTTCAGTTAATTAGTTCTTCTTTTTCTCAAAATAATTAAAAATGTCGGAAGAATTAATAATATACTTCCCCACTCCAGAAATTGAGGCCAAAATAATAAATAGACAATACTTTGATTATATTGTTGTGTAATTGGTATGATCCATCCATTACTCCAACTGTTTACCTTAACATGTTCTAGTTTCTTAAAACCATTTCCTTCTTTAACAAATCCTACCCAACCATCTTCGTAACCTTGGCCTAATTGAAGAAGACCAGAACCATTTGTTTCGACTCTATATGTAATAGTGCCATACTTTTCTACGTTTTTTATTTGCAAATTGTTTGTAATATGGATATTTTTATCTATATCAATGTATAAATTATTAAGTGGTTCTATATCAAAGGGTATAAACTCTATTGCTTGAATTTCATTTTCAGAACTTACCTTTCCAAACGATCTTGTCTCCAGATTTAGTGTATAGCCGTTTAAATCAGGTGAGGTCTCATCTTTAATAATTGGAGTAAGTTTAGGATAGACAATATAAAAAGAATCAAATTTGCTGGAAGGTAAAAGTTCTTCTAATTCCACTCTTTTACTGTCCCAGTTATACAAATAAACTTTTAGACTTCTCCCCTCTTTGTTCTCTCCTTTGATACGGAGGACATATGCTTGGTTATATTTCAATTCTGAAAATAAGAAATAGTCACAGGAAACTCCACCACCAGCGGCATAATAGGATCTACCTAAGGAAAGTAATTTTCTTTCGACGCTGCCGTTTTTCTTCAAATCACAATTGAAACTATCCTTATATCCATGACTAGGTTCAAATGTTTCTTTTGTTTTTTGATCCGTAGATAATGATACGGTAGAACCAGTTGTAGTATTTAGAAATTGCAATTTATTGTCTACTTCCCAGATTTTAACGTCTCCTCGCATGTCAAAGTTAACAAATGGCAGTTTCAATCCATTTTTATCTTGTATATAATCACCGTATTTTTTAAAGACTGGATCAGTTTGGGAATATTTTAAATTGACATTTACCAAAGTAAATTTGTTTACGGCTCGAACAAATTTATCTGTTTTTACATTGGTATCATAAACTTTAATAAACCCAAATTCTTTTTGTTTAGTGAATCCTAACTTGTTTGCAAAATCTTTAATTGTTGAGAGTTTCAAAAGATTCTGATCTCCCCAGGGAAAAATTACAGATCCGTCGAGATATAAATATCTGACCCGATACTTATCTATGGTATTTTTAAAAGCAATTGGGTCAGTATCTAAAACAGCTTTAGTTATCTCCTTATAATAACCTTCATTGTATGGACTCCAAACATTAAATGCCCGGTCTAAAATGGGGTTTTTAATTCCATACCAGATAAAACCTGATCCCCCATAACCCCAGTTATGGTAATTCCAGCCCCATTTATCAAATGCGGGAAAGAAGGCAACCCTTCCACCATCTGTATTTTTGTTAAACCATTCAAAGCTCTTAAAATATTCCATAGGAATATCTACTTTTACCCTTTCGGATATCAGTTTTCCCCGTAAAACAGGCCGGACGGAATATATAGAAGTAACTATTATTAGTATCGCGGGTATAATTGCCAACTTTTTGAATATACTTACAAAATATCCCAAGCCTATTGCCATTACAAAAGAAAGAGCAACTGACCATTTGGTAAAACTGTTTCTGAATGCTTCCTGCAGAAGTGCCGTGGGTGGTGTAAATCCTGAAAGCATTAGGTAACTTACTCCCAAAAGAATTAACCAAATCATTTGCCTTGAAAAAAGTAAGCCAGCTACTGAAGTAATAAACAATAATGTTCCTATTCTTCCAACCGTTGGAGTATTTGTATAGTCAATCCAATCTTTGAAAAGATAATCAAACTGGCCATTTTTACCGAAGTCGTAATAATCAAACCAGTAGCCTTTCAGTGAGGCGATATCCGAAAAGCTGGTTCTGGCCTGATTCATAAACACAGTCTCGGGAGTGGCAATCCTATTGATATCTGAATTAACCGGTATATTCCCTGAGGTAAAACTAAACCATAAAACAGGTAATAGCCAAAAGGCGTTAGCGAATAAAGTTACCAATCCCAATTTAAATGACCTTTTAATTCCATTCTTTTTGTGGTTAAAAAAACTACCAAACATTAGAAATAATAAAAATATTGCATAAACAATAAATAATGTCTGAACATAAAAAGCACAGCTTCCTATCACTGAAACCAAAAAGAACCAAAAAAGTTTTTTGCCAGTAGTTAAATACTTAGATGCAAAATACAAAAGCCAAGGTAAAAAACCGTAAAAACTGATAAAAGTTTCAAAGGGAACAAAGAAGTATTGAACCGTAGCCAAATTAAAAATATAAAAAATAGATGATGTAAAGGCTCCAATTTTTGTTTTTTCCTTTAAAAGAAAGTAAATTCCCCAAGGACCCAAAAAAAACATCAAAAATGTCCAGAAGTAACGTATTAAGGAAATCGGAATAAATACAGACAATATCCACAAGATTACTTGCCTAGGTAGATCCGCTATATGTGCCATTCCACCAAGATTTCCCACTCCAAAGGACTCTTGCCAAACAGCATTCAATGATCTTTCTATGTTTAATTTAAAGTTAAATTCAGGATGCACATTATCCCAACCCGTTAAGAATGTATGTGGTGTGTAGTTTTTAAAAACAAGAAACGAAGTAATAATCAGAATTAACAACAAAAAAAATAAGTCGAGCAAATTATGCTTTAACCGGCTCAAAAGCTTTTTTGAAGAAAATATTAGCATCAAGTTTAATTCTAGCATTTCTAAAATCTATTTTATTCATTCCTCTTAGGTAAGAATAAATCGGATATATCCATTTGCTTGGGATAAATGTTAAAAATACTATTTGAGCTAAAGTAGCCAAGATTCCGTTTATCGTAGGTATGTGTCCATATTTAAATATAGACTCTGCTCTAACTGCTAAAGTAGAGACAAATGTTTTTTTTGGATTTGTCAAAGAAAAAGAGCTAGGATATTGACGGTATTTTAGAATATAATCATTTAGATTTGCCAGTCGTCCATGTTTTGAAGCTAAAAAAACTAATTCTAAATCATGTGCCAATACAGATTTTCCGTCATGTAACATCGCTGATTTGGACATATTTTTCAAATTAATAACACATGAGGGATGTTGGATTGGGTTACGACTAAATAAACTTCTATAAATAGATTGATTATCAAGAGGAAACCTCTTTATCCCTATTAGTTGACCTTCGCTATCTATCAATTTACATTGTCCACCCAACATTGATATATCCGGATTATTTTGAAGGTAATAAACTTGTTTTTCCAAGCGTGTATTTTCCGAAATATCATCAGCATCAACCCTAAACAGAAATTTTCCGTGCACCGATTTTAAACCTATATTTGCAGCCAAGCTGGGTCCCAGGTTCTTTTTTAAGTTAATTACAAAAATACGATTATCCTTTTTGGAATAATTATTAATCAGATCCAGTGTCCTATCGGAAGAATTATCATTTACAATGATGAACTCAAAGTTGTTATAAGTTTGGTTTAGTACGCTTTCAATTGTACCTTCTATATATTTCTCTGCATTATAAGCAGCCATTAAAACTGACACTTTGGGTTTAGTTTCGAATATCTTATTTTTAATAGCAATAATATTTGTAAATCCTGTTTGTTTTAAAACATTTGACAGGTTTTCTTCTGAATATTTCCAGATTTTACGATTACCTTCATCAATAATTTCTTTTAATTCAAAATCCATACCACGCAGATAAGCAGTCAGTGCAACTTTGTCCTGATTAAATGCCTTTAAAGCCTGAGGATTACATTCTATAAAAAGTTTTAAAGATTTATTTAACCTTAAAGTTTTTATTGATCCTTTTAAAACATCGGGCTCTGCTCCTTCAACATCAATTTTGATTAAATCTATCTTTTTTATCTTTTCTGTTTTAACGAACTGATCGAGCGTTAAAACTTTAACTTTTACAGAATTCGCTATATTCTTTTTAGACAACTTGCTTTCTCCCGGGTTGGAAAGATCTTGTATCAAATCAAGTTTTCCTTTTTTACTACCCAAAGCAGCTTCAATAACTGTTATGTTTCGACAGTTATTTAATTTAATATTTTTATAAAGTAATTTTATGTTTTGGGGATCAGGTTCAAAGGCATAAACCTTACCTTTTTTACCTACCAATTTACTGGCTAAAATACTGTAATATCCGATATTAGCACCTATATCCAGAACCACATCTCCCTGCTTAACAGAATTAATAAATCTTTTACTTTGAAGTGGTTCAAACTTTCCGCTAGATCTAAGCATTAGACCTAAGCCTGAATCTTTAGAAGATACAAGTATTTTAGAATTTAATGGGATTGAAACTTCCAACTCTTTACTTGGTGTGAAGTGTGTATAAATTTTCTTATAAAGCCACACTAAAACAGGGAATTTTTTATCAATTCCCCTACCCATGAACTTTTTAGCTAATAAATTTAATACATTCATTAACAAATTCCTCAATATATAGACTCAAAATTTATTAAGTACATATATTGAGGGCGCTTACATGTGTTTTTTTGGTGTTTGAATGGGTTTAGGGTTTGTCTGGGATATACCCAGGAACCTAGATAGAAGCATTCTATCTTTCCATTCAAACGCCATACAACATGTAAGCGCTTGATCTATCAGTCAGGCTAGCGTTCGCCCGAATCAAAACAATTCTTGATTTGGCAAACAAAAGCCAACTGACAGACCTCGATCCGAACCTGCGACTATATAAGTCATCAAATTTGCGAAAAATCGCAGGTTCGGCTTTCTTTATCGAGGCTTAAACAAGTCTACAAACTATCCTCAGCAGACTTGGTATCCCTTGAGTTAGGGTATGGGATGATTATCAGCCCAATTTCGCGTAGCGGTTTCATCGAACTCGAATGGCATCAGCCAGTACTCAACTTGAGTAAACTCAAAGTTGTCGTAGGCACCATTCCAGGCTTGATACTCAGATGCACCGTCTTTCCACGCAACGGACCAACAACCTGTCTCCCCAAGGCTGCCAACAAACTTTTCTCCGACAATGCCGGTTACTCGGATTCGCTGGGGCTCGGCTAGACCTTTACAGGTTGCTCCCGTTTCAACACCTGCAGTTTGACCAGGGTTGTAGGTTATGGTAGTCCCATCAATCAGATGTGCAAAGATAGGCCAATCATGAGGGGTTGTGACATTCTGGGTCATATTTGTGCGAAGGTCAGTCACAAACATATAGACAACCCCCTGTCCTTCCGGCGCGTTCCATGTGCTCATATTCCAGGTCTTCGGGAACGCCCAAGCCGCACAATTGCTGCAGACAAAAGTACCATCTGCCTCGAGATAGGACATCTCTGGAGATTTCCTCGTGAACTCGTCACGGATCACCCACAAATGCCCTTCTTCGACGCTCGGATCTTTCTGTCCCTGTGCAAGCAGGTTGCATCCGACAAGGTCTGGGCGATCTACGATATTACCATCGCCGTCCAGAACTTGCGGAGCAGCCGGGTTAAAAACCCACTTGTCGCCCACTTGCGTCAATGCCAAGATCAGACCGTGATCTGTCAGGCTACACTCCTGTGTCACCGCAGTCGGTGCTTCAGTGGCAGGCGCCTCAGTCGGTGCTTCAGTGGCAGGCGCCTCAGTCGGTGCTTCAGTGGCAGGCGCCTC
>CAZIPM010000004.1:0-67682 GCA_964541395.1 uncultured Gammaproteobacteria bacterium
TAATACTTATTCAATAAGTTGGCTTGGATGATTTTCGAACCCACAAGCTACTTTTTACTCCAATCTTCATCAATCTCTTTAGAAATCCTATCTAATTCTTCTTCTGGAACTCTTGGACTCTCTTGAAAATAACTTAAATTATCCTTAGAAGAAACATTAAAGCTTTGAGTACTATTTTGGCCTTGACCTTCTTGCATATCTGCAATATTCTTTTGCGACTCTGCAATAAGTTCTTGCGTTTTTGCAATTAAATCTTGCGAATCTGCAATTACTAGCTTTGACAACTTCATGGCAGTAGGAAGTTCTAGAAGTTCGATATGCTTTACGCGATAGAATCCATCATCTCTTTTTACAAGTACGCCCAGTTCTTTTAGTTGATTCTTCTTCCTCCATACGGTTGAGGGGTCACAGTTCCATTTTCGTGCTAAGTCCTCATCAGACCTAGTTATACATCCATATGTTGAATGTCTCCTATCCCAATCAGCTTCACCCACTAGAGCAATATATGAGCCTAGAGCTCCAAAATCAAGAACATTATTCCCTGTTTGAAATAGTAATAACATAACTCTAGAAAAGCAAAAGAAGCCCTTGTATGGTTTCCTCGTTTTGACATTTATATTCATGCATGATTAGCTTCATTTTCCTGATTTCTATAATGTATTTTGGCCAATAATGAAAAGTAACCAACAAGATTTCTTGCCAATTTAGCAACTTCATCATCATTAAATTCAAGATTAAACTCCTCTTTAAGAATAAGTTTTAATTCAGCAAGTAATGCTTTGCTTAACATAAAGGCACGCAATCCTTTCTGCGTGCCTAGTTCACTTCACGACTGGCGAGAAACTACTTTCGTCCTAGTTTCCCTGCGAATATTTGGCTTTATTAACTCTTTTTAGAATGTCATTTTGGGAAAAGTTAATAGGCTTTAGCTTTAGCTTGGAATCTTCGGTCTCGTAATATCCTCTAATCTGCGAGTTTGAGATTTCTAGTAAAAGCTTGCCCTTTGACCCTACAGTATTAACCTTACCTAGATTACAAAATAAGAAGTCTCTAATTCCCTCAAAAATAAAATCATTAGTTATCCAAATTTTCATCTTCGTTCCTCAAGAATATTCGTAATTAATACTTCCAGTTCTTCAAGTTCTTTATCGGTCAACTCTTTGTTCAACTTCCACACCTTTCTTCTACTACCAAATTGGGGGATAGAAACAGCAATACGCTTGCCGTTAATATCAGTTCTGGCAATTCCACTAAATAGACTACCAAGCCTTTTCCCTTTAATCTCGGGAAAATTATTCTCAAATAGTTCGAAGGTAATTTCTTTGTCCTTGTTGGTCAAAAAGACAAGGATTCCCTGAAGAATTTCGTTTGACTTTTGTCTTAAAGTGACTTTCAGTCGTTCCATAACAAGATGACTATATCACATCTTTTACGTGCTTGTCAAGTACCACTACTAGAGATAGTACGACTAGAACGAGTTCAAGTTATAGATACGGAATAATATTGAGGGTACTCAGGGGAGATTAATAGCTTCCAAGCTAAAAGTATATAAATCGGGTACCCTGTCATAATATAAAGAGGATTTACAATACAAATCCTTTATAACTTATAAAGGTATTACAATGTAGATAGTCGTGGCTAGAGTGTCGCCTTCAAGGGAGTAGAAGATACTAAAAGAGTACTCTAATTTCAGAATCTGAAGTTATAAATCAGTAAGGTCACTTATTGAAACTTTAAGCGCCTTTGAAATCTTCCACATCACATACGCCGTCGGGTGGTATTTACCAAGTTCTAGATGACCAACATAAGTAAGATGCAAACCTGCCTTTTCGGCAAGCTCCTGTTGCGTCATCTTTTTGCGCTTGCGGGCTTCTCGAAGCCTCTCGCTCAATCTTTTCGTGTACTCCCTTCTTAACTTCCTATTTTCATTGGCCTCAAGGGGTGTTTTGAAAATCAACGATTTCATACCATTGATTTTCCAGCGTACTCATAGTATTTTATATAGCGTAGTCATCTAATCAATTATGAAATTAAAATTTATTTTGGTTATCCTAATAGGCCTATTATCTACTAGTATCGGATACTACATTTTCGTCTATCGGCCTCAGGAGATTAAGTTAAGATGTATGCAGTTAGCTAGGTTTGAATTTGACGGTGGGGTTGCTAAGGGACATCCAGCAGTTGATAGTACTGTGTACCAAAATTGTGTAAAGGAGTTTGGTCAATAATGGGTCGCATAACTAACAAATTATCCTTTTACTTACTTTGTGGCTGGGCAATTGCTGCAAGTATATTGGTAGCTCTTTTATGGAAGAATAATCAGAAACTGGAAAAGGTTAACTCTTTATTATTTGATACAGTGATTGAAAGCAATAATCTAGCAAATAATGCTAGTGAAGCGTACAAGGTGTTTGGTGGATGCATGACAAATCAAACTATTTGTAATCTCAAAGAGACTGGCGAAAAACTTCGTGGGTTAAATGATGAGAAGGAAGCCATCAATCAGAGAATCTTAGAAATCCAATTAAAACTTCAAGAGTTGAAGTAAATTCTTCAAGAACAAGTTCGAATTTTAAGATATAATTATGATGCTTTTATGGAACTTTCGAATAAAATCGCACTAGTTACTGGCGCAAGTACAGGTATTGGTAGAGCAATAGCAATTGAACTGGCGAAAAAGGGCGCTTTTACAATATTGGTGGCAAGAACAAAAGGTAGATTAGAAGCTACTAGAGATTTAATTGTAAAAGCGGGCGGTAAATCAGAAATTATAGTTGCGGATTTAAGTAGTCTTGATTCTATCAATCAACTAATCTCAAACGTAAAGAGTAAGTTTAAGAACATTGATGTCTTGGTTAATGTAGCTGGCATTTGGCATGGAGAGAACGAAGTATACGCAGGAAAAGATTTCGACAACTTCTCTCAAAGGGTAATTCTTGATACATACATGGTAGGTACAATAAGTCCCACCCTACTTACTCATGCTTTTGTACCTTTAATGCCAAGAGGGGCAAGGATAATTAACATTTCAGGGACATTTGAGAGTGGAGCTAAGGGATGGTTACCATATTATGTTTCAAAGAGAGCAATTGAAGATTTAACAATTGGTTTAGCAGAAGAACTAAAAGACAGGGGAATTTTAGTTAATGCAATCTCTCCCTCTGATACAGCAACCGAAGCATATAAGAAATATTTTCCTCGATATATTTCTGATGCAATCGAACCAGAAGAAATCGCCAAATTCGCTGTCCATATATGTTCAGGCAAGGCAAACGATATTTCAGGTAAAGTGTTCGTGTTAAAGAAAGGAAAAGAACCTTACGAGGGTTATCACACGTAAATATGGTAATGCATTACCCACCACAATACAGATATTCTCTTTTTGAACAATGGGATAAAGACGCTTTCGCCTTAATACAAGAAATTGCGAGAACAAAAGATTATCCGAAGATATTAGGCTCTAAAGAGGAAAAGAGTAAATTCTTAGTAACTCTTATTAGAACCCAGAAATCTCTACACGGCTGGAGGCAATTTTTAATTGATATCTTGGCACAAATAAAAGGTAATAACACCATTGATACAAAAATACTGTTAAGCAAATATCCCCCAGACAGTGTGGATAAGCAAAAGCCAGCATGGGTAACTTATGAAGAAGATGAAATTGTAAATAATTTCATTAACGAATTAGCAAGTCGAAAAGTCGAATTTATAGGAACGGATAAAGAGATTGCGGAATTTATACTAAGATTTATTCTTGGTCAACTTGGTCATGACTGGGAACAGACTATTATGATGGTTTGGGAAGTGCTTGGTGACGAGAATCAGCTTTCAGTAAGTAACCTTAATAAAGAGATGAAAAATTTTGACTACCTGAGACTATTTGGGGGAATGTAATTAAACTATGAAACGAGTATTTATTATTCATGGCTGGGGTGGTAATCCAAATAAAGATTGGATTCCCTGGGTTGAGTCACAACTCGAGACTAAAGGGTTCGAGGTTCTGGCTCCCACAATGCCTGACACAGATAATCCACAAATCAAACCTTGGGTTAATAAATTGAGTGAAGTTATTAAGGAACCACAGAAGCAGGATGTGTTAATAGGCCATAGTATCGGATGTCAAACCATTTTAAGATTTCTAGCAGCGTTGCCAGAGAACCAGAGTGTTAGTAAAGTCATTCTAGTTGCTCCATGGTTCAAATTGACAAATCTTGAGAATGACGAAGCGTGGAAAATCGCTGACCCTTGGATAAAATCCCCAATAATATTTTCGAAAGTAAAATCAAAGGCAGATTCTTTCATAGCAGTATTTTCAGATAATGACCAATGGGTACCATTGAAGGAAAATAAAGAGTTGTTCGAAAAGAACCTACGTCCAAGAATAATAGTGCTACATAACAAAGGCCATTTTACCGAAGAAGAAGGAGTAAAAGAATTGCCTGAAATTTTAAGACTATTATGAACCAACTGCAACTAGCTGAAATTGCAAAGGGAATAATTAAGAGTAATGTTTACCTTACTCTCGGCACTGCCGATAAAGACCCTTGGGTTGCACCAGTATTTTATGCAGTTGATGACAACTATAACTTTTACTACATCTCACAGATGGATTCGCTTCACACTCAACATATTTTGGAAAATCCAAATGTTGCTTTTGCGATTTTCGACTCACACCAAAAGGAGGGTACAGGGAATGGCATTCAAGGAAAAGGTAAGGTGCATTTATTAAAAGATGATGAGCTTACAGAAGCCTTTAAGTGGTATCACACTACATTCGTTGAAATGAAACCTGAATCTTTCACTGGCTCTGCTCCGTATAGATTCTTCAAAATTATTCCACAGAAGTTTTATGTACTTGACCCAGACGCAAAAGTTGATAAAAGAGTCGAGGTAAATGTTAATGTATGAAAATTAACAAAGACGAATTAAAATTTGCAAATGCTTTTATTCAAGAACATTTTGAGAGAATAATTGATTGGGCTGTGGGTGATATTAAGAGGTGTTGCAGAATGAAAGAAGATGGCACTTGTGATGATAATGGCGCATTGGTAGGTGCATTTATCCTTTGGTGCTGTGCAATTGACTATTTTGGAGGGTTATTTACGAGTTATACATCTCAGGGTGCTACCAAAGCCAGATTTAGGTCTTTTATTAAGGCATACATGACCAAATATGACCCCGATAAAGTTATTGAGCTCAGATGGTCACTTCTTCACTTTTACTCACCACACTATTTTCTTCTTTATCACGAAAGAAATCTTGAACAAAATAAAAGCCTTCACTTAACTGCGTCTCAAAAGGGGACTTATCTCCATTTAGGTTGGGCTGTTAAAGATTTAGAAGATGCTGTTAAAAGATATTGGGACGATTTGAAGACAAATGACACTCTGAAAATTAAAGCATGGCGTTATTACAAAGAGCATTATCCAATAATGCCAATTCGTATAGAAGATTTTGTTGAACAAAAGACTTTTAACTCGCTTCCTACAGGTGCGCAAATACAATCCATAAATGTATCGGGGACTATCAGTCAGGATTCATGGTTGAAACCCAAGTAACACTTCCAGTACTTCAACTTCAATTCCTAATTCTATATCGCAGATTTAAGACAGACTTAATTAGTATTTTGGATGGGTTGCAAGGGGTGTGGTGGTGGTCATTACAGGCAAAAGCTCAGCTTGCTGTGAGGTATAGTTGATTCATATGGTATGTTCGAACACGCTCCATCAGGTGGAGCAATGTTTTTGTTTGAATCTAGGATAAAACACTATTTTCTCTCTCTTTAATATCTTTGATTGTTTGAGCTACTCTATATCGAAGTAATCGTATGGGAGTAGGATACTTTTCAACAAGCTTTTTGGATGCATCCTCAATAATATATTTTCTAAATTTTTCACCAATAATTTTATTTGGAAATAAACATGAATAATAAACCTGATTAAATATACTTTCTGCAATAACAGGCGAAATTGAAGGACTACCCAAACTATCACTGTATTGGTATATTCCCCATTCTTTTAGTCGTTCAAAAAGTGGAGCGCTTCGCTTGTTGGCCAAAACCTTATGCAATATTGGTTTGCCACATAGCTCTGAAGCACGATTGATTATCGCAGCCATTGTAAAAGCTGTAGATACTCCTTGTAAAGGGTCTTTATTTACTGGTGATCCAGTAGACTCTATATAAGAAACAATAGTAGCAAACTCACTTTTAAGATCATATTCATATCTTTCGTACCATAGTTTTACAACCCCGTTGTATTGGCGGTTTGGTAATATTAACAAAATTCCCATACGGTCCGTAATATCTCCAATCTTAGATGGTCTAAGAGCAGGGACTCTATCTAGCAACCTTTGCTGAGAATTAGCGTTTTTATCAAACTGAGCTGATCCACCCTCTGACATTATAAAGATATTATCACAATACACTGATTACTAGCCGTATTTAAAACTTTCAAATACTGTTTGAATATTTTGAAAAGTAAACTTAAATTCAATTTCTCTATTTAAGAATGCGTTTATTAGAGGGAGTAAGTTTTTTAAACTGATATTATTTTAGAGCTTCTTCGAGCTTTAAAGATAGACTGTAAAGTTCTTTTACCCAATCAGATTTTGGTAGTTCTTGTACCGCCTTTTTTGCAAATGCCAATATTTCGGGAAGCGAAGCCTCACCATAAACTGGCCAACAGTCATTTACACTTGAAACTGTTTCTATATACCTTTTGCCACTTTGACTTGCTCCGTATGCTATTCTACGTATTGTCATGTATCTGTCATTGTTAACTGAAGTGTCGTCTGGAAGATCCATCCAAATTCCTGAGCCATTTTCCATTAAGTTAACATTTCCCATGACTTTTAGCATGTCATCGACTTCACATACAAATTCCATGTTGGGGCATTATAACATTATAAGATAGTTTGTCAAAAATAACAGTCTCTAAAGTGTTATAGATTCTATGTGATTTATTTTCCAAATAAAAATGTAGTTAAAAACAATTTCTCAGTTCTTAAATGCGTTTACCAAGGGGAGCAATTACCCATAGTTTGAATTATTCGACTAAATATAGTAAAATTCATCTATGACAGAGGATAGATTTTCTATTAGAGACTTAAGTGAAGATGGTTCAAAACCTGTTCGGTCGGATCAAGATCTGAGGTCAATTTTGACTCGTGGTCAAGAAAGAATGATAAAATCTCTTTTAGCAACTGCAATTGAACGTCCTTTGGATCAAGATGAAATAGATCAACTAAAGATGTTGTATAGAGTTAAAGAACCAACCCAAGAATTTTCTAAAATTGTTCTATCTCAGGGTAGAGAAGAATAATAAGTTCTTACCTCATCTAATATGCGGAGCATATAACCTGTAATAGTTATCTAACGGTTTCTTAGAAAAATTAATAGATCCATGTTGTAAAAAACTTAATTTTAATAGATCATTACTATGTAAATGTATAAATTAGAAACTGCACTTTTTTTGTTAACCATAGTGGCTTTATTGTTACCGACTTCCATAAGTGCAGCCACTTTAAGAGTATCTCAAACCCATTCGACAATTGCCGCAGCTTATGCAGCCGCAGTTAACGGTGATGAAATTATTGTTTCCCCTGGGACATATTCAATTTGTCTTACAAATTCAAATAAAAAGATTTCAATAAAAGCGGAATTTCCCGCAACAACCTCCGCACCCTCCCAGTATTCCATTCTAAACAGTGCCTGTAGTCACGTTGTTTTATTTACTACACCACTTGATAACGATGGTAATTTTCAGCCAGGTGATCATTTTGAATTTTCAGGTTTTGTTTTAAACGGTTCTGATGATGGGGTGAGCTACCAAGCGGGAAGTGGAATTGTGCAAAATAATCATATTACCGGTCAAACTGATGACCCAGTTGATGTTGATGCTGCATCTGAAGCGCGCGTTTTCGGAAATATTCTGGGACCCAGCAAAGGAGGGGGGGACGGTTTGGAAAACCGCCTTCATTCTTTTAGCAGTACGCGCGACTTAAATATGGTTATTAAGGATAATATCATCTACAGTAATCCCAAAGACGGCCTTCAATTTATAGGGATTGTTTCAACTTTAACCAGAAGAAAATATTTAATTGCCAATAATTTGATAATTAATAACGGGCAGGCCGGTATAGGTACAACTGCCAACGCAATTTCCGATCAAGCTCAATTTCCCAATGGTCATCCTTTGCCTGAGAAAATGTACATTTTGAACAATACAATTGTAGGTAACGGCATGGGTGGTATTTTGGGGGGCGCCAACATGCAGGTTCATAACAACATATTTTACCAAAATAAAGGTCCGGCATTAAAAAACGTAGCAGGTCAATCAGTTGCTTCATATAATTTGTTTTTCGAAAATACAGGCGGTGATAATGTCGGAAGTAATAGCCAAAATCCCAACGTATTAGCCAACCCTAATTTTGTTAATACAGCTGTACCTCCAAATTTTTCAAGTTTTCAGCTGGGAGCCGGTAGTCCTGCGATAAATGCAGGTATGGATGTAACCTTGATGTACCAGGAATTCGGGGTTAATCCACCTGCCTATAGCGGTACACCCGATCTGGGTTGGAAGGAATCAGGTTCTGCACCTCCTCCAACACCTCCCCCAGGAGGAAAAGTGGGGGATATAAACGAGGACGGGAGAGTAGACATTGTAGATATAGGAATAGCAATTGATAATTATGCATTATCACCAATTCCTAATCCCAAAGCTGACATAAATAATGACGGGAAGGTAGACATTGTGGACATAGGACTTCTTATAGATAACTACGGAACATAACCTTAATTATCACTTGCAGTAATTATTTTTTTTGTCACCCTTTTTACTTTAGGAGCTTTAGGTTTTATAGCCGATTTTGTCTTTTCAATCATAACAGGAACTGCAACATCTTCAGCGACCGGTAAAGGTATATCACTTTCAATTTTTGGTGTTAATAAACTAATGATTTTATCCAATTTAGCGCTGATTGCTTCAAGTTGAGCGTTGTTAGATCCCACCTGTGAGGTATTAGGTCTTTCGAAGCGTGGTCTTTCTGTTCTTTCAAACCTGTCACTTCTTTCCAGTCTTTCGGAATCTGCACTTCTTCCGCCTACTTTTTCAAAACAGTCACTGCAATAAACTGGTTTACCAGTTGTCGGTTTAAAAGGAACTTCACAATCTTTACCACAGTTGCTACAGACTGCTTTAAACATAGTTCTTGGTCCACTGTCACTTCTATTAAAATCGCGCCTTGCAAAAGATCTACCGCCTCCTCGGTTGTCGTTATTGTCTCTTCTAAAATTTCCCATAGTTTGTATCGTATCACCTTTGTGATCTATTTGTAATGATCAAAATATTCAATGATATTTATAGACAATTATAATTCCTAAAATAGAACCTACACTACTAAAAAACAGTGAAGATATTGATAAAAAATCAGCTCCCCAAAGAGTGGGAACATAACCGCCTACAATCGATCCTATAAAAATTGACAGATAGTACATAACTTTTTTAGACATGATAGATTATATTTTATTTTTAATATCTTTTTGTTGCAGTGCTTTTTCTATTAAGTTTACTTTGGTGGTTCGTATTAATTTTCAAATATGCCACTACAAACCAGATAACCAATATTGTAAACAACATCATCGGACTTTCCAGACCATTTCTAACAGTATTCGAGAATATCGACAAAATAAAAGCAACTACTATTCCGTACGGAAACATAAATAAAGGGACATAAAAAATTTGCCTAAAGTTTTTTTTCCTTAAACCTGAATTAAAAAAATAAAAAGCCAAAAAATTAGGATGTAACATTGAAACAAACAATCCCTTGGATAATATTTTTTTCTCTTTTTCAACACCTTTTTTGTTTTGGTTTATTCTTGAAGAAAAATATCTACCTAAGAAGTAATCAACAAATGCAGCCACAGTTAAAGTTATTGACACAATTAAGCTGATGATAACGAGAGAAACTAAAGATCTATCCGAGAAAAAAACTGTTAAAGCTATTATAAAAGCACCCGGGAAATAAAGACAAATATAAGCAGTTCCCTCCAAAAAAGTTGCCAAGATAAGACCAGCATATCCATATTGCTGATATAATTTCTCCAATATTTCAATAAATTCATTGGGGGGAGGTATTAAATTTGTATTCCATAAAAAAACCAATAGTAAATAGAATATCAATGCAGAGAGGGGAAGTAGCGGAATTTTCCTCATTTTAATCTTGGTAGCTGAATCCATTATTTATTGACTGTTATATTTTGCTTTTAATACCTTTTTGTTGCAGAGCCTCTTCTATTAAGAACAGCTGGTTACTTCGCAAAAGTGGCATATTCTCAACTAAAAAAAAGCCACATTCTGATACTTCATGGCTTGGGGTAAATTCACCACCAATAAATATTCCGATATAACACATATCTAATCTGGCCCCATCACGATCGGTGCGGGTTTTAAGCTGATCATCAACACTTACAACAAGACCTGATTCTTCTTCGATTTCCCTTTCCAGAGCTTCAGTAGGGTGCTCTCCGGCTTTTAAATAACCACCAGGTAAACTCCATGAATGCTGCCTGTATGTGTGTTTAAAAAGCAGTATTTCACCTTTTTTATTAAAGATTATTCCGGTAGCACCAACTAAAAATTGATTTTGGAAAAAGCGCATCAAGAATAACTGCATTCCTTTTGGCAGACTTAATAATTTCCAGATTTTAGCGAGTATTGATTTCACAATGCGTTTTTATCTTGGGGTTCATCACTATCCGAATTATTTTTAAGTTTCTCATTTTCCAGTTCCAACTGGTGAATACGTTTGGTCAGGTTGTTTATTTCATCCTTCGTCTGTTTGATTGTTTTATCTTTTCCGTGCATGACAAGTGCTGTAAAGACTGAATTTACAAGATAAATTAAATATGCCATACACAGACCGGTTAAAAGAGATCCGATAATAATATAAAAAAGAGGAATATCAGCAATAAGATATGGTCCCAGGCGTAACGACACCAACATTAAGTTGTTTTGTGCAAGATATGCCATGATCCCACCAACTATCAATAATAAAATAAGCAAGACCATTAATGTAAGTATACACGTTAGTTAAAAATTTATCACAATCACACCTAAGAGATTTGACCGTTATTGTACAATGGGATGTGTCCGAATATAATCCTAGTAGTTTGCAATATGTACCTATAGATCAGCAAATTATTGATGTCTTAAAAAAAACCGATAATACACAATTAGGTGAATCGGGTGTTTCGGCTACAATTCTATCTATGATTCGCCAAGGAATTGTACCTCAGTTGAGAGAAGACGTTCTTGACGATCTTTCTCTCGCTCTCGGTTTAGACCTATAAATCCAACAAGACTACTTTAAACATGTATTATGCTACTTGACAACTATTACAACTAGTTGTAATAGTTGTAATATGACAACTAGTGGTAAACAAAGATCAACATTTTTTCTAAATTCCAGTTTATTAAAACAAGCTAGGGCTCAGGCTGTTGTTGAAGAGATAACATTAACTTCTTTAATCGAAAAGGCACTTAATAAGTATTTACCTAATCAAACGGTAATTAAAAAAGTTGAAATTTTATGACAATAATTACAAAAGAGACAATTACTGCAGAAAATGGAAACGTAAAAGCTGTTTCTGACTCTTCTTCTAATAAGCAGGCAACCGGCTCCCAAACCTTTGAGTACCTAGTGTACTACTTTTTTGGAGCTTTAGATATAATCCTTGCTTTCCGCCTTGTTCTCAAATTGGCTGGAGCAAGTGCAGGCAGTTTTTTTGTCAAATCAGTTTATGCAATCAGCAGATTTTTTATTATCCCATTTGAAGGGATATTTAAAAGGGGATATACCCAGGGCACAGAAACCACTTCTGTTCTTGAGCCGTCAACCTTGGTTGCGATTATTGTCTATGCAGTACTGGCAGTTGGAATAGTTAAATTAATTAGAATATCATCGGGAGAGGAACAGCAAGTTGATTAACAAACTGGAGGTGAATTATTTATGGGTATAATACTTTGGATTATTTTTGGAGCAATCGCAGGTTGGGTGGCTTCGTTGGTTATGAAGACTGACTCTAGTCAGGGAACCTTAACAGATATTATTTTGGGAATTGTCGGAGCTGTTGTAGGAGGGTTTTTAATGGGCTTAGTCGGTCAATCCGGTGTAAACGGATTTAATTTATATAGTTTTATGGTTGCAGTTATCGGAGCCGTTGTAGTTATTTATATTGGTCGTATGATCAAAAGATAAATAGATCAATCATGAAAACTTTACAACAACAAAAGGACGAAATTGACAAAGAAGCATTAAGAGCCAAAGCCAAGCTGACAAAACTGCATTTGACGAAAGGCAAGCTGCTGCAGAGCTTGAAATTAAAAATATTAATTTTGAGGTAGCAGCTAAAATCAAACAGATTCGCTACGACGCACAGAGGTGAGAGAACGGAGTAGGGGGGGGTGATTAAGTATGAATTTATCAACAACAAATTTGAGTCCTTTAGCATCTTTATTATTTGGAATATTAATTCTTGTTTTCCCGAAATTTCTTAATTATTTAATAGCATTCTATCTAATTATTATTGGAGTTATTGGCTTGGGTCTATTAAATTAAAATAAAAAAAACCTAAAAACTGTCTGGTTTTTCTTACTTATTATCAAACCATAATGGTATAGTTACTTCGTGAACGGGATCGTTTTGTACGGTGCAGTATTTCCGGTTTGATAAAAATTGACCGCTAGTGTGTTTATTTTTTGTCAAACATTCGAAATGGAGAAATTGTATTTTGAAATAATTACTCAGGGAAAATTTTATTTTGGTAAATGAAATCTGCAATTGTTTTACTGATAAAATCCACTCCCTTTTGGGAAGGGTGAATAAAATCTCCCGAAATTAATTCTTTTTTAACTTTTCCGTCTGAGTTTTTAGACAACGAATATACATCAATTACGGGAATATCTAGACTTTTAGCAAATCTTATATGGTTTTCAATATAAGCTGTTCTTTCTTTTATCCAAGATTGTCTTACTTCAGCTGTTAAATCATAAGTACCTCTAGCAAAATTTTTGCTATCAAAAGCAGGTGGGGTTAAAAACGCCAATGCAGTATTAGGTTTTTTGTTTAATATCAAATTTACACTTTTTTCAAGAATCTCATTTTGTTTTTTAAGTCCCTCACTAAGCATTAGGTGAGAAAGAGGATTATATGCAAAAGATTCTATGATGATTAATTCAAAACCTTGCTCAAGTATAGCCGGATGATCGGTTACTCTATCTGAAGTTGTTTGGGTAAGTCTGTCTGTCAAAGTTTCAATATTCGTTGCCGGGTAGCCATAGTTGTATGTCACAAATTCGGAGTCTGGATATAATTGGATTAATTCCTTTCTTAAAGTGTTTGCGTTGATTCCCAAAGAAGCAACTATTGAATCTCCCACAATTATTATTCTGTATGATCCGTTCTTTGGGATAACCGGATTATTATAAGGAAATTGATACGGAGTTGGAGTAGGTTGCCCTGTATTTTGTAAGATTTTTAGTCTAAATTTTTCTGAAGAATTTATTTTTTTGGCTATACTTACAGCAGTTACTAAAAAGATTGTTGAAATTGTTAAAATTAAAAAGATTAAGGTAAACCCTTTAGAATTATGCATATTTGATAATATACTAATTCTACTTAATTGTTTAAATTGCCTATTTCATTTAATGATACCTATTCGTAAAATGATCCTTTGTGCTAGGTTACCATAACAAATAATATGAAAAAATGTGACTGTCAATTATGTAAATTTGAAAACCCTAAAATTTCTACTGCAGCCATTATTATTAAAGACCAAAAACTTCTGGTGGCTGTCAGAGGAGAAGAACCGTTCAAAGGTCAATATGATTTTTTCGGAGGATATGTAGGGAAAGGTGAAACACCGGAAGAATCACACAAGAGAGAAATAAAAGAAGAATTGGGTGTTGATTGTGAAACTAATCTATTGACTGCCATTCCAGGAACTTCCACATATGGCGATTATGAATTTCAGGTTGTTAATTTTGTATATTTGACTGAATTAAAAGGTGAAATAAAATTAATAGAAAATGAAATTGAAAAATTTGAATGGGTTCCTATTAAAGATCTTTCGAAAATTGCCTTTGAAACCAACCAAAAGGCTCTGGAGTTTGTTAAAGAGAAATTGATTTTTGACCTATCTAAAATAAATGAATTGGTCAAGCAACTTGATGCATCCGCAAAAGTAAACGAATATAGCCTGTATCGAGCTTTATTGGACGGTTATGTTGCCAAAATTGAAGTGGACGGAAAACTACAAGGCATGGGTTGGATCTTTCCAAGACAGACAATGCTCAGACGACAAGCGGTGGTTGAAGATATGATTGTAGACGAATCCCAAAGGGGAAAAGGATTGGGAGAAAAGATCTTAAGAAACTTGTTGGATTGGGCCAAAAAAGAGGGAGTAGAAACAGTAGAACTGACCACCAATCCAAAAAGGGTAGCTGCAAATTCTCTTTACCAAAAAGTAGGTTTTAAAATTCATCCCACCAATCATTACCTTCTGGATCTTATAGAATACGGATTGTAATAGATGATCTGTAGGACTACCATGAAGCAATGCCTAGTAAAAGTAAGCTTGCAAAACAACTAGGAAAAACTTTAACATTTAGAATTATGGTTATAGTTGTCAATTCCATGGTTGTTTGGATCTATACCAAAGAAATCATGGCGACTATGTCCGTAATGACAATTACTACCATTACCAGTACTGTTTTATATTTTATTCACGAGCGGTTTTGGGATAGGGTTCATTGGGGTGAAGAAAAAGCCCCATTGACTAACGGTTAAAAATAATTAAGTATTAGTGTAATGGTGTTTGTGTTTAAGGGGGTGAGTAATTTATGAAGTATCTTCATTACGCTGCATATACTCTTTTGTGGGTTGGAGGTCTTAACTGGGGTCTGGTGGGACTTTTTGATTTCAATTTAGTTGAAAGTCTAGGGTTGTCATCAGGACTGGTTAATTTGGTTTATGTCTTAGTAGGTGCATCAGCGGTTTATTCTGCTGCTACTCACATGGGGGATTGTAAGGTTTGTTCAGGAAAGAAATAATAATTAACAAGTATAAATCGAAGACTGATTGCATCTGGGACAGGTTATGGTTCCACCGGCTATGGTTGCGGTAACTTTTTGTTGACAAAATGGACATGTACACTCTAAAAACCTAACTCCCTCGGGCGTGTTGAAACTTACAGAATTAGACTCAATCAGACTTGAATAAGTTCCACCACCACCAACACAGGTCAGTGCGTTTTCTCCCATTACACCAAGTTTGGCCATCTCCTGAGCAATATAGTATGACGGAGCGCGATTTACTAATAATTGACCAAGATATAGTCTGGTTTCTGGAGTCATTGGCACATAATTTTTATTTTTAGGTACATATACGGAAATAGCTTCCAAGATATCAACAACAGAAACAGTTTCTCCAATATCTATCAGTGTGCATCTAAGTTCTTCAGGAGATTTCATGCCTGTTGTTTTTGATGGAAAGAGTTTTTGGGCAATTAATAGAACTTCTTCGCGAGAACACTTAAAGATTATGAGAGTATTATGTAGAATTCTTTGACCTGCAGGAGATTTCTGTATTTCATGAATGACAAGTTTATTGTCCGGATATTCTTTCTCATTATTAAGTTCGGTACTTATCCAAGCTGAAACCGTGCTCTGAGGTTTAGAACTCCACGCATCTAATTGAGAAATTATTGAAAATTCAACAAGTCCTAAATACGGGTTCCTGTGTGACTCGGGAGTTATGATATCGTGTATATATTTTCCCGTTGCGGGATCTACAATTCCCCATTTGTCTACCCAGAAAAAATATTTATCCGGTTGTCTGTTGGATTCTTTGTGAATGGAATCGATATGCAATACGGCTGTTTGGATATTGGGAGCCTCTACATATCTATACGCTGCTACTGTTCTGACATTTCTTTCAAGTGACATATTCCTGCTCGGGTTTCTATGGGAATTGTTAGTTTTCCGACTATACGGTTGCGGCACAGCTGGGGAATTTCACCCCATTCCTTAAACACAATCCTTAAACGTAATTACAATTTATGTTAAACTTTTTGTAAAGTGGGTATTAATGTATCAATTCATGATCGGGCTTCTTTAGTACGTTCTGTCGTTGTGGCTGCCAATGACGGGATAACAACCACTTTTGCAGTTGTTGCGGGATCATTGGGTGCCTCTCTTTCGCCAAAAGTTGTTTTGATATTGGGTTTTGCCAACCTTTTTGCAGACGGTCTTTCTATGGCTACAGGAGCCTACTTGGGAGTCAAAAGTGAGATAGAGTTTGAAGAAAAGTCAGGACAAAACATAATTCTGGGTCATAAACCATTAAAAAATGCAGTTGATACTTTTATCTCCTTTGTTGTTGCCGGTTTTATTCCTTTAATTGCTTATCTTTTTAAGTTTAATAATGCCTTTGCTATATCAGCTGTATCAGTTTGTTTGGCACTAATGGTAGTTGGAGCCTTAAGGGGGAGATACACCAACAAAAGTATTATTAGGACCTCATTTGAAAATCTTTTAATTGGTGGAGCAGCTGCAATGGTTGCATACTTTGTCGGAAGTTTAGTTGATAGGTATTTAATATAAAGAAAGCGGGTGATGATATGGCGAAAAAAGATATAAAAAATTCATTTGGGATATCAAAAATGTTAATGATGGGATCGGGATTAGCGGTAGCACTCTCCGCTCTTGGTTATGTCGGTTATGACATTTGGCTGGCATCAACACAGTGGTTATTGGTGGCTGCAGTATTAGCATTATTTGGTGTATATTCTAAATTAAACTGAGGCTAGCGGAAATAAAGCGGAAATTATGCGGAAATTGAAGATTAGTTAATATCTACTTTAAGTTGTAGTTATTAAAGAAAACTTGACAACTATAAGACAAGGGTGTATTTTTTATTTCAATGAGATTCAATAGGCGCGATGTTTGGGTAGGCCTAGCCATAGTTTTAGTTGTAATTATTGTAGGACTTCTTATCAGACGCTCAAGGAACAGGGTAACCACTACAACACCGACACCCATTTCAAATACTTCACTAACGCAGGAAATACAAGATAAATTTAAATATCAAATTCCGAAAGATGTAAATTCCATAGAACTAAAGGATGCCACAGGTGGTGATAGTAGGGGTATAGCCACCGAAAAAGAAATATTAGTAGATGCACCCACTCCTGAAACAGGTTATTTTTACCAAGGATGGTTGGAGAATAACGGCAATTTAGTTTCGTTGGGTAAATTGCAAATAGCCAAAGGGGGATGGCTGATTAATTTTGATGGAACAAAATACCCTGATCATAAAAAGGTAATAGTCAGTCAGGAAAAAGTTTTAGACAATACTCTGGAGAAAAAAATTCTGGAAGGATCTTTCTAAAGTAGACAACTTAAGTTACTATTAAGATAATCAATTAATCGTCTGATGAAAAAATTTATATTAATTTTTGTTCTTGCAGTCTTACTCATTAGTTTTGCAGCAGCTTTTTATCTGTTTGCAGGTAAGTTGAAAACAGGACAACCTTCTCCTGTACAACCACTGGCAACAGAATTTGGGGAAAACACTGTTCCTGAGGCTAATACCGACAGAGGAATATCTGTTTATGAAGATTATAGTGCTGAAATATATGAAAAAGCACTGACAGAAGACAGAGTAGTTGTTTTATATTTCACAGCCAACTGGTGTGAGATATGTAGAACTCAGGAAGAAATAAATACAAAAGTATTCTCCGGACTTACCACAGATGGAGTAGTTGCTTTAAGAATCCATATTTTGGATTCAGAAGCGACTATTGATACAGAAAACTTGGCAAAGAAATTCAGCATTGCAAAAGAAAACACTTCGGTTATCCTTAATTCTGATACGGGAGCAATCGTTTATAAATTTACGGGTCTTTTAGAGGATGGAGCATTAATAGAAAAAATAATTGAAGCCAGACAGAAAGATGAATAATAAAAAAGTATGCAAATAAAAATTTATTCAACAACAACTTGTCCTTATTGCAAGATGCTGAAGGACTACTTAATAGAAAAAAAAGTGACTTTTGTTGAAAAAGTGGTTGATACTGATGATGCAGCCAGAGAGGAAATGTCAAAAGAGTCAGGTGGATTTTTGGGAGTACCGTTCACTGTAGTTATAAAGGATGATGGCACCAAAATTGACATTGTCGGATTTGATAAAGGCAAATTTGAACAACTTTTTGCATGATATTTCTCAATTTTAAAACCTATGAAGCAGGAACCGGAGAATCAGCCAAGTCACTAATTGCTATCTGCGAAATAGTTTCTTCAGCTACGGGTGTGAAAATAATTCCGGTAGTCCAGGCTACCGATTTAAAAGAGATTACCAGTACTTCAACACTGGAGATTTGGGCACAAAAAGTAGATCCTGTTGAGTTTGGGGCTAACACGGGTTCTATTTTACCTGAAGCCGTGGTTGAAGACGGCGCGATGGGAACTTTTTTGAATCATTCTGAAAACAGACTGGCTGATTTTGAAACTTTAGCCAAAGCCCACGACAGAGCAAAGGAAGTAAACCTTAAAACTTTGATTTTTGCAGTGGATGTGGATGAACTAAGGCAGGTAAGTTCTCTTTCTCCCGATTTTATCTCATATGAACCACCGGAACTTATTGGTAGTGCCACAATGTCTGTAGCCTCTGCTAAACCTGATGTGATTGCTGAAGCGGTCAGGGTGGCAGGGCATGCTGGTATACCGTTAATTGTAGGGGCAGGAGTACATTCAATGAAAGATGTCAAAAAAAGTTTGGAAATGGGGGCAACTGGAATTGCCGTAGCTTCAGATGTAATGAAAGCAGCGGATCCTCAGAAGGAACTAATGGATTTGGCAGAAGGGTTTAAATGATAAAAATATTTATAGGTGCTGATCACAGAGGTTATAAGTTAAAAGAAAAAGTAGCTTCCTGGCTTTTTGATTGGGGGTACGAATTTCTGGATTTGGGTGCACAAAGTCTTGACACGACTGATGACTATACAAAGTATGCCACTGAAGTTGCCTCACTTGTGGTTGATCACAAAAATTCATTCGGAATACTTCTGTGTGGTAGTGGGGTGGGAGTTGATGTTATAGCCAACAAGTTCGATGGAGTGAGAGCATCGATAGGAAAAAACAAAGAACAAGTAAAGGCAGGCAGGACTGATGATGATATGAATATTTTAGTTATCGCCTCTGACTATACCAAAGAAAACGAAGCCAAAGAAATGGTTAAAGTGTTCCTGGATACTGATTATGACAAGAAAGTCAGGCATGAAAGAAGGCTGGATGATATCTCCAAAATTGAAGCAAATAACTAATTATTGACAATGTTATGAAATAGTTTCATACTGTTGGTATGAATTACCAAAGAGTGACTGTTAGTTTACCTAAGAATGTATACCAAGATTTAATTACCTTAATTGGAAAGGGTAAGGTTAGTAGTTTTGTTGCTAACGCTACAAAAAAGATGGTTTTGGATGAAAAATTAACTCCAGGTAGCCCCGTGGATGCCTTTTTATCCCATAGAGATAAATTGCCTAAATTAAGTGACAAGCAGATTATGGCTGCAATTAGAAAAGGAAGAATGTAAAGTGAAAAAGTTTGTAGTGGATGCTTCATTTACTCTTAAATCTCTCCTCAATGAAAAAAAGTCAGTATCCATAAGATTTAGGAAATTATTCAAAGAAGCTGAATCGGGAAAAGTTAAAGTACTCGCCCCAAGGTTTATATTTAGTGAGGTAGCTAACGCGATAAGATATTCAACAAAAGATAGTGAGGAGGCTTTAGGAACCTTTAATGATTTTTTAGTTTTACCAATAGAATTTATAGACTTGGACGAAGTTGATTATAGAAAAACAATTGAGATTTCTTACTCTCAAAATACGACTGTCTATGATACTTCATACCATGTATTGGCTAAGGCTCACAATGCAACCTTTTTAACTTGTGATTACGAATACTATAAAAAAGCAAAAGTATTGGGTGATATTGAATTAGTAAAATAAATCGAGGCGAATAATTAAGTCTCAGATTCCTTTGAGACTCTTAAAATCGCCGCCTTTATTTTCCCCAGATCTTCTGTTAGGCGATTATCAATGCCATAAGTACCTACCTCTGCCTGATCAGTCGCATTGAAAAGTACTGTTAGAGTTCTGTCTGTGATTTCAATTTTCTCTTCGATATTATCCTTTTGAATTATTATCGTAACTGGTGGCATTTGAGAGGATTATGGGCGCAGTGTCTATAATTGTCAACGTTTTTGGTGTTAATATAAATATATGCTTAATTTGCCAAGAATGACCGATATAGATGTAAGTCAGAAAAAAGTTTTACTAAGACTTGATCTGGATATAAAGGAATTTGATGAAAACGATTTAAGGCTTAAGGCTTCCGTTGAAACTTTAGATTTTTTAAAAGGAAAAGCTTCAGAGATAATTATACTGGCACATCGGGGCAGACCAGAGGGAAAAGTTGATCAAAGTATGAGTCTAAAAATATTCCAGCCCTATTTTGATAAATGGGAGGCCAAAGTAGAGGAGAATTTAAGGTTTAATACGGGCGAAGAAGAAAATGATTCTGAGTTTGCCAATAAATTAGCAAGTCTGGGAGATGTTTATGTTAATGAAGCGTTTGCCAGTTCCCACAGAAACCATGCATCAATTGTGAGTCTTCCAAAACTAATGCCTTCTGCATTTGGGATACATTTTATAAAAGAAGTGGAAAATCTTTCAAAAATATTGGAGCCTGTTAGACCATTGGTTGTACTGATAAGCGGAGTCAAGGAAGACAAAGTTAAAATGATTGAACCTTTGTCATTACTTGCGGATAAAATTCTGGTAGGAGGAAGACTACCAGACTTTTTGGGGGACAAAGCCCTAGAGAGTGTCAGATTACAAGGGGAAGACAAAAAAGTAATTGTAGGAAATTTAATAATGGACAAAGAAGATATAACTTTAAATACAGTTGGTAGATTTAATTCCGAAATTCTCAAAGCAAAAACAATCCTTCTGGCGGGGGTATTGGGTAAGTATGAAGATGTAGGCCATTCTCAGGGAACGGAAAAAGTATTCAAGGCTGTAGCCAACTCAACTGCTTTTAAAATTGCGGGAGGAGGAGATACCATAAATGCCATAATACGTTATGGTATTCAGGATAAATTTGACTGGATTTCAGTGGGTGGAGGGGCAGCATTGGAATTTTTAACTAGAAAAACCTTACCAGGAATTAATGCAATTGTCGATTAATTTCTGTTTAGCCAAAAAGTTTTCAATAATCTGGCTGAATACTCACCAAAAAAAGATTGCGGGTTGCTGACAATTCTTCTTGCTGATGACTCAACGACAAGGGATCTGTCATAACCAATTATTCCACCTGCTTTTATTATGTTTAATGACAAATCAATGTCTTCGTGTACACTTGAATCGTCTAAAGACACATTCAACTTTACTTTCTCCCAAATATTCTTAGTGATGATCATATTGGGTCCTATCAAAAACACTTTCCCTTTTGTAAATAACTTTAAAGATTTCAGATAAATCTGGGATGGCATAGACGTTTTTAATATTAAGGGAGAATCAATGTATGATATTGGGCCTGACAGTGCATCAATTTTGTTTTTACTAAAATTAAGTTTAATTTTTTTAATCCAATCTGGGGTAACAATTACGTCAGCATCACATCTGGCGACAATTTCATTTACCGCATAATTGAACCCTGAGTTTCTGGCGAAAATCATCCCTTGAACTTTTTCAAAAATTACGGTTACCCCTAAACTTTTAGCGATTTTCGAAGTCTGGTCGGTGCTATTATTGTCGATAACAATAATTTCGTCAGCTTTAACTTCTTGATTGATTATCGACAAGAGACACCTTTTTATATATTTTTCTTCATTGAAGGCTGGGATAACTACAGAAACTTTCATTAGGTAGTATTATATCCCAAGTTCAGATTTTAGTATTTTTTCAAACCATTTCTGATGATTCTGAATATCACCATGACTCTGGGCCTTTGTTATTACTTTTGGCCAATTTATTTCAATTAAATCAGGATTGCCAACAAATCTGTCTTTTTTAGCAAAGATACTTAATACTTTATCTTTTGGAGGGTTTATTTTTCTGATTCTACCCAATAAAGGACTACCGGGAACAACTTCTTTTGCAGTTTTACCTGCTACTTTATAAAGTTGATGAATTCCATTAAACGGTGTTCCTATTGTTATAATCTTGTTTATTTTTTTCCATAAATTATTTTTATTTACATAATCCAAGGCAAGAAATCCTCCTGCGCTGAAGCCTAATATTAACGGATTTTTATACTTGGAAAAAGCTATGTCTAATTGTTTAAAATACTGTTTGATACCATACATCAGACTTCCTAAATATAGAAGCTGACCTTTGACTTTGTGTTTCTTCATAAAAGCCCGTAATCCATCTTCAGGCCAACCATATAGTACACCGTGAATTCCTATTATTGGACCATTGATTCCTTCGTAGATATATTCCTGGCAGGCATCGTCAAACATAGCCTCCTCAAAAAAATAATAATCTTCTAAGAATTCATCTGTGATTTTCATATCTTTTCTTCGTCTTTTAAGTAACTAATTACCCAAATATAGATGCAAAAGTGTGTCAGAAAAGTAATTATTAACCCATTACTTATATTGTTTATAAGATAACTAAAAACAATTCCTCCGATCAATGCATAAATAACATACTGGTATCTCAATTTGGCCCAAGGCACAAATAAGACAGGTAAATGGGCCATGAAAAACCAAATCCCAAAATAATAATCTTTGTATTCTTGCCCAAAAATATTTTTTAAAATTGAGATAGCGATAACTACCATTGTCTGTTGGAAGAGAATGTTAAATGTCTGAAACAATAGAAAAAATCTGTCCTTAGCAAACTTTTTATAATAGTTTTTAAAAAAGGCGAAAAATATACCTAATATATTAGCAAGTAATGTGCCAACCAACAGTTGGGGTAAATATTTGGTCACATGAGTGTCAAAATAGAAACTAGTGATAATAAATGCAAATAGAAAAAAAAGACCTCTACCTGTATATTTCCTGCTATGAAATTTTTCCAGTATCCAGCGAACCTTGATATTAAATAATCCCCAGACAGAAAACCAAATGATAAACCAAAGATAAACTTCTTTCATACTTTGATTTTAATAGTATCAGATATAGAATGTATAGTAATACTGCCATATGATTAAAGTTGGAATAAACGGTTTTGGGAGAATAGGAAGACTTGCTTACAGAATAGGCTTATTAAAGCATTCCCAAGAAGTAAACTTTACTGCGGTCAATACTTCTGGAAGTATGGATACTGCAGGTTGGGCCCATCTTCTCAATTACGATTCCACTTACAGAAAATTTGAATATGAAGTTAAAGCAAAAGAATTAAAACCTGCCAAAGAAGCTACGGACGAAGATTCACAAATAGGGGAGATCAGTGTTTCTGAACGAGGAGTGGTTACTGCAGTCTTGGCACAACGAGATCCTGCTAAAATTTCTTGGTCAAAATTTGGTGTGGACGTTGTTATCGAATCAACTGGTCATTTTACAGATGCTGAAGGTGCCAAAAAACACGCCCTTGGTGGAGCCAAAAGGGTGGTAATCTCTGCCCCAGCCAAAGGGGAAAATGTAGGAACATATATCTTGGGTGTTAATGAAACAGATAAAACTGCTCTGGTAATATCAAACGCCAGCTGTACCACTAACTGTGTCGCTCCTGTTGCTGCAGTTATGCAATCTGCCTTTGGAATTGAAAAAGCAATGATGACTACGGTTCATAGTTACACCGATGACCAAAATCTTCAGGACGGTTCACATACAGATCTAAGACGAGCCAGAGGGGCTGCAGTAAATATAGTTCCAACTACAACCGGAGCTGCAGTTGCAGCAACTGAAACAATTCCTTCTTTAAAAGGAATCTTTGACGGGATGGCTTTAAGAGTTCCAACAGCAACAGGTTCTTTAACTGACTTTACTTTTCTATTATCTAAAAACGTGACAAAAGACGAAGTAAATAAAGCCTTTTCTGATGCAGTAAATAATCCCATCTATAAGGGAATATTGGCAGTATCTGAAGGGTATTTAGTATCAAGTGATATTATTGGAAGAAGTGAGTCGGCCATTGTCGATTTACCATTAACGCAAGTGGTTGCGGGAAATATGGTCAAGGTTTTTGCCTGGTACGACAATGAATGGGGTTATGCCAACAGATTAGTTGAACAGGTTATCAGAGTAGGTAATGCATTATCAGGAAATTCAGTTCCCACTGATCCCTTAACTCTGACACATAATGGATGAACAAACCATATGATGGATAAAAACTCAAAGAAAAAAATCAGGCAAATCAGTTATTTCGGTTTCGCCGATGCCAGTGTTAACGATCCTTTATATAAAGAAGCTTTTGAAGTATCTAAATATGTCACCTCACATGGTTTTGTTGCCATTAACGGCGGCGGCCCGGGTACGATGAGAGCCGTCTCGGAAGGTGCCAAGGCAGCCAAAGGTACTGCTGTCGGAGTTACTTTTTACCCTAAGGATATAACCAACTTTGAAGGACGGGACCAGGATAATCCCATGGATATCGAAATAAAATGCAAAAACTATCTTGAAAGGACCTTAAAACTTTTGGAACTTGGCGATGCCTATGTGATTTTTAGGGGAGGAACCGGTACCATCTCTGAATTTGGTATGGCCTGGGGTTTGGCCAGGCTTTATTTTGGTCATCATAAACCGTTAATTTTGTATGGAGATTATTGGAACAACATCATTAAAGCCTTTGTAGACAATATGAGAATCAGACCTGAAGACCTGAAGGTTTACAGGGTGGCCAAAAACCCCAAAGAGGTAGTTGAAGCAATTAATGATTTTGAATATGTATTAACTCAAAATGACCATATTCATGAGGAAGAGAAACCCTTCCAAATATAACTTTTAAAATGAAACACAAATTGGAAGATTTAGAAAAAATTGCCACTGAAGTTAGGCGTGATGTTATCAAGATGATACTTCACGCAGGGGCTGGACACCCAGCAGGGTCATTGGGAATGGTTGATGTTTTTGTTGCCCTCTATTATGAAATATTAAATCATGATTCCAAGAAACCTGATTGGGAGACACGAGACAGGTTAATACTTTCCTGTGGTCATATTTGCCCCGCCAGATATGCTGTAATGAGCCACGCAGGTTATTTTGACCATAAACATCTTTTTAAACTGGGGGAATTTAAAAGTATTCTACAGGGACACCCGGACAAAAGATTTTTACCAAGTGTTGAAACAACCTCAGGCCCTTTAGGTTGTGGGTTAGCCCAGGCTTCAGGAATTGCCTTGGCTGCAAGAATGGACGGAAAAAGATTTAGAACTATAGTCATTACATCTGATGGGGAACACGACGAAGGTAACCATTGGGAAGCAGTAGCCTTTGCTGCGAAAAATAATCTTAGCAATCTGACTATGATAGTAGACAGAAATAATATACAAATAGACGGTTATACCGAAGAAGTCATGCCGCTTGAACCTTTAGCTGATAAATATAAAGCTTACAATTGGTCTGTTATAGAAATTGACGGGCATAATTTTGAAGAAATTGTCAGTGCAGTCAATAAGGCCAGGGCAATCTATGAAAATCCGACCGTAATAATAGCCAGAACCATACCGGGTAAAGGTGTGGATTTTATGGAAAATGTTCCATCTTGGCATGCAAAAGCTCCATCTGACGATCAGGCGAAGCTAGCATTGAAGGAATTAAGAACTTTGCAGGGAAAGATTAAAGAGTATGGTGAGTAAGATATAAAATTATTAAATTAAAATTAACTGTATGTTAAAAACAAATTTGTATTTATCAGATAATATTTTTAAAAAAGACATTGAGGTCAAATTTATGCGTGACGGATTTGGCCAAGGACTTCTTTTAGCAGGGGAGAAAGACGACAGAATCGTTGTTTTATCTGCCGACCTTAAAGAAAGTACCAAGGCAAATTATTTTGCGGATAAGTTTCCAAATAGATTTATTGAAGTGGGTGTTGCCGAACAAGCTTTAGTGACAATTGCCTCAGGTTTTGCCAATTACGGTAAAATTCCTTTTGTTACTTCATATGCAATATTTTCACCGGGGCGCAATTGGGAGCAAATAAGAACAACAATCGGAATAGATGCTTATCCAGTAAAAATAATAGGAGCTCAAAGTGGACTTAACATAGGACATTATGGAGTAACTCACCAAGGCTTGGAAGATATTGCCACGATGAGAGTAATTCCCGGTATGAATGTTGTAGCTCCGTCTGATTATGAAGAAGCAAAAAAAGCAACACTGGAAATGGCAAAGATAGATGAACCTTTTTACATGAGGTTACCAAGAATAGATTCACCTGTTTATACAACAGAAAAAACTCCTTTTAAGATTGGTAAAGCGAACATCCTGACGGAAAGTAAAAAGCCTGAAGCAACAATAATCGCTTGTGGTTTAATGGTTTACCGGGCTTTGCAAGCAGCCAAAGAACTTGAGAAAAATGGCATAGAATCAATTGTGGTTAACATGCATACGATAAAACCCTTGGATGATGAGATTGTAATTAGGCAGGCAAAACTTACGGGGGCAGTAGTAACAATTGAGGAGCATCAGTTAATGGGAGGAATGGGCTCAGCAGTAAGCGAGGTGTTATCTAAAAACTATCCTGTTCCAATGGAGATGTTGGGGGTGCAGAATAAATTTGGTCAATCAGGAAAACCTAAAGAGTTGTTTGAAGAGTATGGGTTAACCAAAGAAGATATTGTAAAAGCTGTTAAAAAAGTAATTACCAGAAAAAACAATTAGATTAATTAGGGACACGGAGTAAATTCACATTTAGGTCCACTTCTTCCTACAAATGAACCATCAGGACATTCCATAGCCTCCATAGTGCAGGAAACACTGGAATTGTCAGGTATGGGGGAAGTCTCTAAAAATTTAAATGTGGAAATAATTTCTTCAACCTGTGGGTCATTGTTGATGTTAAATAAAGTATAAGTGCCTGTACCGAATGATTGAATTTTTATGCTGTTTATATATTTTCCAGAATTGTATTTAGATTTGTATTGAGTTTCATTTTCCCAAGATTCAATCACCAGATCATATACCTGGTTTCCCTTAGACAATATCAGTACAGAATTGGGCCAACCTGTCTGATCTTCCACAATACTGAAATTGTTTGGATATTTAATCTCAAAATTTTCTTCATCACTCGTAAATGTGTTCCAGTTTGAATATGGTGTCGAATCTTGCACTATCGGTAAAGGAGGCTTACTAATCAAGTTATTTCTTTTAATCAAAAAATATTCACCAATGCCGATTGAAAAAAGACAGGTTACCGAAAGAAGTAAGAGTAAAAAATTATCTTTTACTGCACGAGCAGAAAATTTATAGCTAATCTTTTTTGCCATTAATTGATTATATTCCTTTTTTTAAATGTTATTTAAAATTTACCTGAATTTCAAATGTTTTAGAAAGTTCAGGATCACCGCTGGGATTATCATTTTCAAAAACGATAAAACCACTATCTGTTGTGGTTGTAAAGTTTAATGTAGCTATAAATTCAACCTGATTACCCGACTGCCAACTACCGGGATTTTTTTCTTTTGCCAATCCTTGAACAATCAAATTTCTGTTTTCGTCCAACATTTTTATTGGAAAGATTCCCTCAAACATCCAACCGGGTTCGACCAGTCCGGTTATTGAAACCGGGGATTTTATCCTTTCGTTTGATTGGGGAGAGGTGATGAATACTGAAGTTTGGGAAATGGATGACGGTTGCGGAAAAGTCAGAGGAGAGGGAGATTTTTTAAAATAAATTAACCCATAAAGAAGGATTATAATCAAAATAACCCAAAATAATACTTTGGATTTCACCCCTTTATTTTATCACGAGTGTACTAAATGGCAAATTTCATTTCTAACATTTTACTGGTACACTGGTATTTAACTACTCTATGGAAGAAACTATTCAAAAACTATTAACTCCCGGGAAAGGAATTCTGGCAGCAGATGCTTCGACGAAAACGTTATCCAAGAGGTTTACTGCTCTAGGATTGACTCTATCTCCGGAACTTAATAAAAAATATAAGGAAGTACTTTTTACTACCCCCAATTTTTCAGATGTTATAAGTGGAGTAATTTTATATGACGAAACTATCCGACAGACGTTCCGGGGTAGCTTTGCTACTCAATTTTTAAATAATTTGGGGGTAGTCCCTGGTATTAAAGTAGACCAGGGATTGGAGAATTATAACAGTACAGAAGAGCAGACTACTTTGGGTTTGGACGGGTTGGGACAAAGACTAGAAGAATATTCCAAACTGGGAGCAAAATTTACAAAATGGAGAGCTGTTATAAAAATATCGGATATTTTTCCGACCGATGGTTTTTTGGATGAAAATCTAGCCAGGTTAGCGGAGTATGCAATAATTTCACAACAACATGGTTTGGTTCCGATAGTTGAACCCGAAGTTTTGTTGAATGGTAACCATACAAATTCCAAATGCGAAGAAATTACAACCAAAACCTTAAAAAAACTGTTTGAATTATTAGAAGTTAAAAAAGTTAATCTGAAAACATTACTTCTTAAAGTTAACATGGTTTTACCCGGGCAAGACAGCGGAGTGGTCGCAGAACCTCTTGAGGTAGGAAATGCTACACTTCGGACTTTACAAAACTCGGTACCCAATGAAGTTCCCGGAATTGTCTTTTTATCAGGAGGACAGTCTCCGGATCAGGCTACAGAAAATCTAAATGAAATAGTAAAACTTAATAAAGTTAAAACATTTGGTAATTGGGATTTGTCCTTTTCATATGACCGGGCTCTACAACAGGAAGCTTTATCAACCTGGCAGGGTTTAGATGAAAATATCACAAATGCACAAGAGGTCTTCAATAAAAGACTCTTAATGGTCCAAAAAGCAAGGAAGGGGGAGTTGTAGTTATGGCTGGCACTTTTGATTTACTTTCTATAGGGGATGCCAATTTAGATTGTTTTATAGCCCCGTCTGAGTCGGAGTCACTTTGCAATTTAAACACCAAACAGTGCATGATCGCATTTTCCTACGGGGATAAAATCCCAGTTAAAAATTTGGAATTCTCGGTTGGAGGCAATGCAGCTAATAATGCAGTTGGAGTTAAGAGATTGGGAGTTAACGTGGGGGTTGTATTGACATTGGGTGATGACAGTATAGGTAGACAAATTATAGAAAGATTACAAAACGAAAAAGTAGATCTGACATATGTAGTTCAGCAACCAGCAACCAGTTCAAACTTTAATGTTGCAGTAACCTATACAGGAGAACGAACTATTTTTACCTACCATGCTCCCAGATCTTATGAATTTCCTGTTCAGCTTCCCAAAGCCCCCTGGGTTTATTTGACATCAATGGGAGAATCGTACAGACCATTCTACAATCATGTAACAGAATGGTTGGTTAAAAATCCTGAAATTAAGCTTGCATTTAATCCTGGTTCGTGGCAGCTGCGTTCCGGTATTGAACAGCTGTCTAATATTTTTAAATTAAGTCAGATTGTCTTTGTCAACAAACAGGAGGCAGAAAAATTGACCGGATTTGGAAAAAAGACGGAAGTAACTAAAGAACTATTGTCTGCGCTTTCCAACCTTGGACCGAAAGTTGCAGTAATTACGGATGGAGGAAACGGAAGCTACGCATTTGACGGTCAAAAGTATTATCACTGTGATGTTCTACCTGTTGATGCCTATGAAAGAACGGGGGCAGGAGATGCATTTGGTTCGGGATTTTTGGCAGGACTCATAAACGGCAGATCAATTTCTGATTCTTTGGTCTGGGGAACTGTTAATTCAGGTTCCGTAATTGGCTATGTAGGTTCACAAAAAGGGCTTTTGGCAAAAGAAGATATCGATGTCTGGGTTGAAAGATTTACGTCTTCAGCGGTTAAAGTGGGAGAATTTTAATTATTCACTGAATTCAAAAGTAGAGAGTATTTCTTCGAAATAAGTCCGAGCCTCGGTTGAGAAAGTATTATATCTGACTTCAATTAAAAAATAATCATTGTCTTGTGTGAGTCCATAAGTTGAGTATTTTGTGTTATCCACGTCCCAAGTTATTCTTTCCCAGTCTATTCCGCCAATATTTACTTTTTCACTGGTTGTCGGAGATTCCGTACCTCTTCCTCCTGCTTCGGGATCAATGCTTAATTTAAAACTATCTTTAGTACATTCGATCATTACCCCTGTAACACATTCTTCAGGAAGAGATAAATTAAATATCCTGGTTTTTTGATAGCCGTAATATCCGATCGGTGTCGGGAATGGGGTAGATGTATCTACAGGCTCCGGAGTTGTGGTTCCTTTAACTTGTTTAGCAATATTTTGAGTTTGCCAGGCAAAAAAACCTGCAGCAAAAACTGCAATAAGAAGAAGTAAAGAGAGTAAAGTTATCAAAAAATTACCAGATTTGACAGGTGGAGTTTCAGAAACAGGTGAATTTGTTACAGAGTGAACTGGCTCTGTATATGTTTCAACAGTTGGTGTTGGGACAGGTGGAGTATTTTGGGTAGTCGTGTCTTCCATCTTTATCACTTTATCTAAAATGAAATTGTTTGTAAAGTGACGAAAACTATTGACTTGTACAAAAACATGTACTAACATTGTAAGTACATATGCAAATTCAGACAATTTTTAAAGCAGGAAACAGCCCATTTGTGGTTTCAATTCCACCTCAGGTTGCCAGAGATGTCAGCTTTACTCATGGGATTAGGGTTACTGTGAGTAAAGTGGGTGAAGATGCAGTAATTATTAAAAAAGTCAAAAAACAAACAACTTCTGTATCTCCAGTAAACAAAGAGTTCAACAATTGGATGAAAGGGGTTTTGAAAGAAGATGCCGAAATTCTCGAAGAACTTGCTTAAGTTAGGCATAGATGAAGTTTATGTTATTCATGAAGCTATAATTAAACAAGCAGGTACGAAAGCTTTTGTCCGTGATTTTTCATTGCTTCACTCAGCAGTAGAAAGACCTTATGCAACATACGAAGGACAGGACCTTTATCCGACTATATTTTTGAAAGCGGGCGCAATTTTACAATCTATCTGTCTAAACCATCCGTTTACAGATGGAAATAAAAGGACAGCATGGCTTTCTGCAAAAAGATTTTTGTGGATTAATGGATATCACTTGTCAAGTCACACAAAGGATACAGTAGATTTTATGTTAAATGTAGATAATAAACATCCAAAGTTGGTTGAAATTTCGTTATGGCTTAAAAAACATTCAAAGGCACTTTAAATAGTTAAATATAGATGTTACATTTAAACTATGCGAGTTTTTGCCACAAGACAAATACCAGGAGATCACCTAGAAAAACTAAAAGGTTTGGGTTTTGAGGTTGAGATATCGGAATTTGACAGACCTCTTACACCCGAGGAGCTTCTGGAGAAAACAAAAGGATATGAAGGAATAATTTCTCTTCTGACGGATAAAATTGACGGAGAAGTAATAGATGCCATTGGACCCCAACTTAAAATTATCAGTAATTATGCTGTTGGTTTTGACAATATCAATGTTGATGAAGCAACAAAAAGAGGAGTGGTGATAACCAATACTCCTAGTGATGAAGTCAATGAAGCAGTTGCAGAACATACTTGGGCCTTGATTTTAGCTTTAACCAGAAGAGTAGTAGAAGCAGATGAAGCAACAAGAAGAGGAGCATACAAAGGTTGGAAACCTGATATTTTCCTGGGTAAATCACTAAAAGGAAAAACATTAGGAATAGTGGGTATGGGAAGGATTGGAAGTATGGTTGTAAATAGAGCACAGGGATTTGGTATGCAGGTTTTATATAATAAACACACAAGAGATACCGATGCTGAAGAAAAACTAGGTATTAAATTTGCAGAATTGGACACACTTTTGGCAGAAAGCGATGTTGTTACCCTTCATGTTCCGTTAAATGATGAAACCAGGCATCTTATAAATAAAGAAACTCTTATGAAAATGAAAAAGGGGTCATATCTTATTAATACCGCTCGCGGCCCCGTAGTTTTGGAACACGCATTGGTTGAAAGTTTAAGAGATGGGCACTTGGGGGGAGCTGCCTTGGATGTTTTTGAAACAGAACCAAATATAGATCCTGAACTTTTTGGAATGCCCAATGTTATAACAACACCTCACATAGCTTCAGCTACTTATGAAGCTAGAGAAGAAATGGGTAAAATGGCAATTGAGGCAATTGAGGAATTTTCAAAAGGTCAGATGCCTGCCAATATAGTCAACAAAGACGTTTGGGAAAACAGGAGAAAATAACTTCGGATTTTAGTACAACTGAAAACACAAAATAATCTTATGTACTCAGTCGTACCAGCCTGCAAACAAATTTTCTTTTTAATTTTTTTAAAAAAGTTTTATCTGAATGCAGACTGGCGTATTGGTTGGAGTTAATTAGCGGGTGCAGATTAAAATCCAGTCATCCTTTTGGATGAAAAGTGATTTTAACCAACACCTGGCTGCGTCGTATGGCATGTAAATCTTATCTTGAATTATGATAACCCCCTGCTTTTCTAATTCTTTCAACCTCTTACTGTAGAGGCGGTAAGCGAGGTAATCGTAACTACCCATGCTGCCCAAATCTGCGGGGGACGAATAATACCTTCCTCCTTCGCTGAAAATTCCACTTCGGCTCATGAAGCTGTTATGGAAGTCCATAATGAGATAATCTTTTGAATTGCATAATGCCCATAACCCCCACTTTTTGCAGTCAAAGTTCACCTCATCTTCCTCTAGACGAATTACTGTCCAGGGGGAATAAATAGACTCATTGGCTTCTTCGTCATACCGGACAAACCCCTTAACAACTGCAAATAGCTGCCACTTGTTCCTGAAACCCCACTCAAAAGTGTATTCTGCTTCAGGATTCGGATCTATAGCCGTGCTCTGGATATATTGCAAGCTAATGAGCAAAGCTATAAGGATCGTTCCAGCTATTATGGCAATTGCTATCTGCTTCTTCCTTTCTGAAAGGAGGAACAAAGCTAAGAAGACAGTCCAGGTGCCAAGTGCTCCCTTAAGTGCTTGGGTGGTTGCCCGATTGAAGTTGTACAATTGCCAGGGCTCTTCAATGAAGAAAAGCTTGACAAAGTCGCGGATGATCATCCCAATCGCGATAGCGATCAGAACATTGGCGATCGCCCTAAAAACCTTATGTTTTGTTTCAGGCGTCTTCTCCTGCCAAAACCCAAATATTTTTGGAAGGAGGTAGGGCAAGATAAGCGTTGATGTCGGGAATGTAAGAACATCAGCCCAATCAACATCTGCATCCGCTAGCACTACGGGAAGAAAAACAATCACTTCCCAGATCAGAACCACAACTGCCCAGATTTTGTAACCTTTAGCAATTACTTTAATGGCGTTAACCATTTTTGCATCAAGGATCCGGACTTTTAGATATCTGTCATATGCCTCCAAGCATAGATATCCAGTAAAGAATACGAGCGGTAAAAACCATACTTCTACAAAAAGTGATGGCCAGACCCTATCGTTGCCGTATCGGATCCAGAAGGTTGCCATACTTGTGGCAATGAACAGCGCGCTAATGATAGCGCTCAACAAGAAACCAATCTTTGCTTTCATTTTATTTCTCCTTTTGAGTAGTTGATATAAAGTCCACCACGTGGGCTTAATCTTTCTACCCAAAAAGAAAATTTATCCAACCAACATGTAAATGTGCTTACCTTCAAACTATTTACTAAATGCGCTAGTTGCATTAAAAATGCTTGAAAGTACAGTTGATTACACAAACTTTTTATGCAATCAATTGTTTCGCTGGCTAAATCTTGTTCTCAAATAAATGAGGATTAAGCCAGCGGCATAGTGTGTATTAAGTTGTTAGGGCATATTGCCGAAGCTGATGCTCGTCGCGTCACTGGGGATACTGACTGAAACAATTTTGCCAGGAGTAATGATAGTTTTCACTATCTCTCCAGACTTATCTGTCCAGACAACATGCCAGTAACCAAGTCGAACGAAAACTTCGACCTTCTCTCCCGCACAAAAGCGAATCGAATTGTCAAATTTCAAACAACCGTTTCCGCCTCTGGCAAAAACCGTCCTGGCAGCTGTTTGGGCATACCAACCTTTCCCTTGCGGTTCAGGAAAGACGATTTCAGTAGGGATAGGTGTGTTTGTTGGTGGCAATGTTGCTGTTGTCTGCTCGGTCACCGTGACCTTAAGTAAAGCTTCCAATGCCACTTCTGGATCCGGCTGCTTAAAAGCGGCCATCAATACCAGAATAGTAGCTACAACCCAAAGGATGGTGATAACCAAAACGGCCACACCTTTTTTTCCTCGGGCTGTTTTGCTTCCACAGTTGGGGCAACGAATTGCCTTTTTTGGTAAATCCGCACCACAATCAACATTTTTGCAAAACTGTAACTCGTCCATTTTATTTCTCCTTTTGACTATTTTGAATACGACGCAAAAACTTCAAATAGAAATAACTTAAAATCTATGTGCCGTATTCAACAGCCTTTGGGAGAAACTTTAACTACACACTATATTTTAAAGAGCTAATTTTATTTAAAGTTACCCTAGAGCAAACTCTATTAAACCTTAAATAACTAAAAATATTATCCTATAGCTATGTTTTAAAGTCAGGACAAACGGGAGACAAAACGAGGTTAAATCAATGTTTAAGCGTAATACCTTAAAATTTGTGTTATATTTTAGTCATGGATTTTTTCAAACACCCTTACTACAAAGAATTTAAAATTTTCTGTAATGTGGCTTATAAGCAGAATATGAATGTAATTCTTTTAAGTATACCCAGTATGAGTGTGACTTTTTTTATCAACAAATTATTAGAAGAAGATGCTGAGGGTATTTATAGTGTTGTCAATGAAAGTGGCCAAAAAAACGGTAGATTTACATTTCTAGATTTGGACTATTCAAGACAATCTAAAAAAGCACTAGATTTGACAGATTCCTATTTAAGCTCTGCATCCAGTCAGGATAAATTCATGGTAGTTATCGACAATCCTCATATATTAGACACAGACAGTTTTAAGAAGAGTTATCTGGCTAACCATTTTTATAAAATCTTTTACTTTAAGCCATTAGATTTTGATTTGATAAAGATGTTTGCCTTGAATATGAAAATTAAAGTATCTAATGATGAAATCGAGCAAATTTTAAACCTTAGTGGAGGAATCAGTTCAATCGTAAAATACCTTCTGGCTAATCAGGAGCTAATTGGAAACCCTGTTCAAGGATTGGTTAATAATCAGGAGTTTATTAAATCAATCCATTTAACTATTGAAATGATAAGAAAATCCAGAATTTCGTATTTGGAAAAGTTGGGTATATTAGAAAACAGAGAATTTAAAAGTAAAATGATACAAAAGTATTTTGAAAATCAAAATATTAATCTTGTTGATGTATTAATAGGTAAGGATTTAAGCTTTGAAGAAAATGGTTTGCTAAATTCGGAAAGACTTCTTAAATTAGAAAAAGAAATTATTGAATTTACTATCGAAAACAATGGAATAATTTCAAAAGAAGATATAGCTGATATAAAATGGGAAAAAGATAGCTATGATTCTTATTCTGATGACGCAATCGTTAAAACCATGCTCAGGTTGAATAAAAAGCTACAGAGGTATAAATTCATATCTGTTCCAACGCTTGGATATCAACTAATAAATAAATGACCGATTTACTAGAAATAACTGAAACAGAAATTTCAACCGCTCCAGATCGACACTTTAAATACCTTAGACCAGAGATTCCACTTATTAAAGAGGGATTTACCATTGATCGAATTTTGATCGAGGTAGATAGGATAACCGGTTTTGCTGTTGAAATAATAAAATTTCCTGATGTAGATGAGTTAAATGGAAGGGATGGAGTACACGTGTGTATTATTTCAAACAGTAATTATCCGTACTCAAGCCCCATGAGCCGTTTTGGAGAAAAGCTTAAAGGTTCAAATTCAAAAATTGAAGTTTCCCAAATGAGTGAAGCACAAAAGCAGAGGTGGAATCATTGTAGAAATATATTAAAACTTCCCTATGAAGTGTCTGCTCAACTAACATTTAATGATTCGGAAAGAAATCTGTCAGGATGGATTGTCCCTGATGAGGATGTTGTACCTACAAGGCTGATTTCTTTGAATGGATTGGTTAAATCTGGTAAATCTTTAATAGCAGCCTTTTTATCTATTAAAGAAGACCTTCCAGTTTTTAGCCTGGACAAATTTTCGGTTTACACAGTTGATGCTTATTTGGAGGAACTTAAAGCCAATGGAATATCTAAAGATTCAAACGCTGCAGAGTTTATTAAAGTAATAAGCGAATTCATAAACAGGAATCCTAAAAGGAAAATGGATAATCGAAGTGCAAAATCGCTTAGGGAAACTCTTAATGAATTAACTAATTTTTTTGAGAAAGGGTACAGACCAAAAGTAATGCTCATAGACGGGGTGGGAGACAAACCTGAAGGAGTAATTCCTCTAAATGCATATCATTTGGCAAGTTTATATGGATCAGAGGCGTCTATATTAATAGAAATTCCAGAGTTAGCAAATAATTTAGACCTTTTTGAATATGGAAGGCTAGATGTTAGACAAGAAGTACCCCCATATTTTGTCTTCTACAGGATTAGACACCCAGGGGTAGGAAGATATACTGGTGATATAGATACCAGAATTCTTCCTGATTCACTTGATGTACTTTTAACTGAATTCAGAAATAAAATAAAAGAGAAAAGTGATTTTTAGAGATGGTACCCATTCTATAAATGTTTGGTAAAAAGTGGTCATTATGGTTTATTCCAAACGATGGTTTTTGTAGTAAATCTTCCTTTTACTAGTAAACCCCCTATATTTTTCTAAAAGTGGACTAATAATTATTTGTCTATTCCTGATATCAAATATATCTAGCAAATAAATTAAAAAAGGGAATTTTTAATTGTTTTTATAAAATAATTAATTACCAGGTTAGCCATTATTTTCCTAGAGTTGCCGAAATTAAATCTGGTCGGAAGTCTGTTTGTGGTTTGCGTAACGGAGTTTCAAATGTTTTTTTAAAACCATCCCTCGCCGAACTATCTGGAATAATTGGAATAGAGTACATGTCTATATTTTTATAGTTAGCAGTAACCCCTTTTTGTACGTTCGGATCTTTATACCTTACAAGGTCATAACCCCAAATTACAGACAGCTCGACAGGTACTTTAAAGACACCTTGGGCAAAGTTTTCAGCCTCTTGTACAAATAAAATCTCGTTTAAAGGTATATCTGCAGCGCTTTTGATATTTGGATTAGTGATCAAGGCGATATCTTGATCACTAAACCTCCCAGGTGTTTTATTAGGATTAACTCTACTCCCATATAAAACTAGGCCAGCGAAGGTATTAGGAAATTGGTATTTTAGATATAATGATGTTATAAAAGCATCAATTTTTAATTTAAACCTACTTGGATTTTTACTTTTATCACCTAAACCTAAAATAGATTCGATTTTAGCTCTAATCGCAGCTTCTGGGATTTCTTCTTGAGTATACATATTTTCAAACTGGTCAAATCGTTGTGCCAGCTCATCAATTTGATTAAATGTCGCATTCCCTATTTCTTTAGGAGATACCAAATTATGATTGACCAACTTATCAATATTATGTGCCTCAGTAATTAAGCCATCGCTAGGTACTATGTCCATAACTACATTGATATTAACATATTAGTTTGTTTAATAAAGTAAAGCTGATAAAATTTAAATATGGTATTGTTTGGCAAGAAAAAAGAAGAGGACTATGAAGATGAAGACGAGTTGGAAACTAAAGAATTAAAACGCCCCAAAAGAATACGTGATTTAAATCCTGAGAACAGAAAAAAAAGAAAAGAACCTCCAAAACCTTGGGGAAAGAGGGAAAGACTTGCCGTCCTTCTGACTTTTCTCGCAACAGTTATAACAGCAGGAATGATGTCTGCTTCTGCCAGGGCTTGGAAACTTCCTAATTTACCCCGTATTAAAGCTCCTGATTTTTCTAACTTCTTTCTTTTTAGGGAAGAAACAATAGTTGTTGGTAATACTTCACTTTCAACCAACCAGGAAAAGATAGCTAAAATCAAAGAAGCATTCAGAAAAGAAACTGACGGTTTTTCTGGGATTTATGCATTTTATCTATACGATCTTAAGGGTGATTATTTCTACGGTGAAAACTATCAGGAAATTATGCAATCTGCATCATTAATCAAACTTCCCATTATGGCATTAACATACAGCAAAGCGGAAAAAGGAGGACTTAAAATTGATGACTACAGAGAATATCTAAAAAATATGGGTAAAAGATCAGATAATCAGGCTTTTTTGAAAATGGTTGATGTTTTAGGTCGGATTGAAATACAAAAATATATAAATTCATTGGGAATGAGTGAAACTTCCCTGGAAAAAAACTTGACAACGCCTGCCGATATCGGTCTTTTTTTCAAGAAACTTTACAACAATGAAATTATAAACAAGGAAGATAAAGATGAGCTTTTGGGATTTCTGACGGACACCATTTTTGAAGATTGGCTGGCAGGGGGTATTCCTGAAGAAATTAAAGTCTCACATAAATACGGCCGGGAAATTCACAGCGTCAGTGACGGAGGGATAGTTTTTGATACAGATCCTTTTATTTTGGTTATCATGACGGACGGAGTAATTGAAACTGAAGCGGATGAACTATTCCCAAAATTATCCAAATTGTTGTATGATATGCATACAAAAGATGATATATAGATATCAAACGATAATTAAATAAAATGAAAACACCAATTGAATATATAAAAGAAGCCTGGAAAATCTATACAGATAAGAAGAACTTTAGGTTTTTTGCCAGAGTAATGGCAATTGTGACAGTACTTTCTGGGATTTTGAGTTATGTAATGGGTTATTTCTACCCGTTCAAATATCCAGCACAAAGTATTGACTATTCCAATCCTAGGGAATTAGGACTATTTATAATCTTGGTCGTTGCTATAAGTATTATTGGTTTATGGGGTAAATCTGTTGGATATATGGCTGTCATAAAAATGGGGAAAGATGAAAAAGAAATATTGAAACTCGGTTATCTTAAAATGTGGAAGTTTTTCTTGATTATGCTGGTATCCGGATTAATTATTGTTTTGGGATTAGTAGCTCTTATTATCCCTGGCATAATTTTTTCGGTAAAATATTCCATGTCTCCATTTTTGGTAATGGAAAAGAACTTGGGAGTAAAAGCAGCTTTGTCTGAAAGTTCAAAAATGGTTAAAGGGATATTCTGGAAAGTTTTTGGACGATTCATTGTATTTGGTTTATTTACGATGTTAATTTCAATACTGGTAGATTTAGTTCCTTACGGTGGAGGATATTTGCTGACCACTTTTGCCGCTCCTTTTTTTCTTTTGCCTTTCTATCTCCTGTATAAAGACGTGGGGTTGAGGAACTCCGGTAGTTGAGGGAGCAGGTTCAACAATTTTAGGACAAACCTGAATCTTTTCTTCCAAATACCATTCATTCTTGCTGAAACATTCACTTTTTACCATCCTTTCAGGTATTTGCCATTCAACAGATGCGGTATTTGAAAGAAGCCCTCTCATAATTTTGTTCCAGATTGGAGCTGCTCCGGTAACACCCGAAGCAATTCTGGCCATGGGGGAGTTATCATTGTTTCCAACCCAAACGGCCACCAGATAGTTTTGGTTAAAGCCGACTGTCAGATTGTCTCTGAGATCGTTACTGGTACCTGTTTTAACAGCTATCTCAGAATGGTTTGGTATAACCAACATGGAACTGCTGCCAAATGCCGGGGAACGGGCATGGTTGTCTTTCAAGACATCAATTAAAAGGTAAGCTACTCGGGAATCCAATACTTGTATTTTACTTATCTCAAACCTGTTTAAAGAATAGAGAATTTTAGATTTGTAATTTCTGACTTCAGTGATGGATCTTATTTGTGGTTTTACACCGTAATTGGCTATTGTTGCATAGACACGAGCCAGATCGAGAAGTTTAACTTCACCGCCTCCTAAAGTCAGTGACAATCCAAACCTACTTCTGTCACTCCAAGTTGTGATACCCATATTTTCTCCCAAATCAATCATTTTACCAACACCGTAAGAAGCCAAAATCTTGACAGCAGGAATATTTCTTGATTCCGCCAATGCAGATCTTAAAGTAATAGTACCTCTGTATTTATTATCATAATTTTTTGGTGTGTAAGGTGGCGAACCCGGAGTATTAAATGTAATCGGTGTATCTTCAACAGTTGACGAAAGAGTTAATCCATTAGAAAGTGCATATGCATAATTTATTATTTTAATAGAACTTCCCGGTTGCCTGGGTCTTGTTGTTACATTGACATTACCGTCTTTTTCAAAATCAAAGTAATCATGACTTCCTGCCATAGCCAGAATTTCACCAGTTTTGGGGTTCATTACTACAACTGCTGCATTACCTACGTTTAACGATTTGAGTTTTACAATTTCATCGTCAATAGATTTCTCAACAAGCTGTTGTATTTGGTAATCGAGAGTGGTTTTGACACTTAGTCCGCCTTTTTGGACAACTTCCTCACCGTATGCTTCGACCAGCTGATCTTTTGCATACATTACAAAATGGGGAGCAAGAATTTCAGTTTTATTAGGTGCAAAGGTAATTTTTTGGGAAATTGCTTCTTCTTCCTCTTCAGGGGTAATGAATTTATTAACTCGCATGAGGTGAAGTATTTCTCTTTGTTTGGAGAATGCAAGTTCAGGGTGAGACCCAAACGGAGAATATTTGGACGGGCTTTGGGGAAGACCTGCCAAAAGGGCAGCTTCGGCAAGACTTATATCTTCAATATTTTTGCCAAAATAAACCAAAGATGCTTGGCCGACTCCGTAATTAGTACCTCCGAAGCTAACTTCATTCAAATACATTTCCAGAATTTCATCTTTTGAAAAATAATTTTCAACCTGAAAAGACAAAACAATTTCTCTGGCTTTTCTGATGAAAGTTTTTTCAGAAGAAAGAAGTGCGTTTTTAACCAGCTGTTGAGTAATAGTAGATCCACCTTGCAGTTTGCCCTCACTGATGTTTTTGGATAATGCTCTTGTCATGCCACGGAAAGAAATTCCTGGGTGGTTATAAAACTCCGCATCTTCAGCTGCTAATGTTGCCAGTCTGACATAGCTTGGCACTTGGGAAAGTTCCACCGGGGTTCTATTTTTATCTTTGTAAATTGTATAAAGTAATATTCCGTTTCTGTCATAAATTTTAGTGGAGACTTCCTGCTGACGGGTAATAAGATTCTGTGGGGAGGGGAGATCTTTTAAAATATAAACCCAGGTAAAAAGGGAAGCAAAAAACAAAAACAGAACAGGAAATAAAAATCTTTTCCTAACTCTAATTCTTGGAAGTCTGATGTTCACCTTTGGTAAATTGATGTTGGGAAGTTGCAATTGAGGTAGGGTTATTACGGGAAATTTAAATGAAGGAAGTTTAAACCCTTTAATTTTTGGAATTATTACTCCATCAAGGAATTTCAATATTTCAAAAACAGTATGTCCTACAAGATAAAGAAGAAAGAGAAGAGTGATTAATATTTTTGAAAGAAGAAAATAAACAGGACGACCGATAAACGCAAGGATATAACCTAAAATTAGGAATAATGAGACTTTATATTTTGGGGCAGTTTTTTCATAATGTTTATATATCCGCTTGGTGGCGGATATTTTTCTCCGAGCCACGACATAATTCTAACATTATAGTGTGAGAGTGAAAAGAAGATATTAACCTATCGGACGGGGAGAAAATTCTCTGGGTTTAAGACACTTGTCGAAATCTTTTACAGTTTCTCCTCCTTCACTGCAAGACCGGACAACTTTAAATGTCCATGAATCTTCGAGAGATTGACCGGAATCAACCATAAATCCGTTTTCTGTAGTTAAGGTCGCCATTTCCCTCTGGTTGTGTTGAGTTACATCAGTACCCAATAAACAAATACTACATCTTTTGTTTGTCATGCCGCGTATTATACAAAATTATACTTGTAGATTCAACTTAATTTACTCTCAAAGGATACTTTAATGTTGCAGAACTGGAGGATACAGGACAGGTTAAACAATATGTTGCTCCTGTTGGGTCCGTATAAAATGTCTTGTTTTGCGCCTCTACCTGTTCTGGTAAAGCTTCTTCGTTTGCTACTTGGCCAGTATCTTTGAATATAAACACATCTTTATTACTAACATTGTTTGTTTTTGGAACAGTTCCAGACATAAAGTATTCAAATCTGGTGGGACAACCAGGATTTCCCGGATCTGATGATAGAACAGCACCGCCTGTGTCCGAACAAATTGTGGCACCAATTACATCTTCAGGTTGTAATGGCCAAGCATGACCATCATCATCAGGGTCGTACGTCCCTTTTTCTGCTTTATCCAAAACTTCTTTTATTATTTTATTCCAGATTGGGGAAGCCCCGGAAACTCCTGACACTGCACCACTCATAGGGGAGTTGTCATTATTTCCTACCCAAACTACGGCAACCGCGTATTTGGTATAACCGATTGTCCAGTTATCACGTCTGTCATTGGTAGTTCCTGTTTTTACGGATGCTTCGGGATGTCCTTTGACATTTAAAAATGAAGAAGACCCAAAAGCCTGTGATCTGGCATTGTTGTCATGAAGGATATGAGAAATCAAAAAGCTAACATTTGTATCTAGAACTCTTTCTCCGGAAAGTTTTAATTCTTTAATATCTACTTCTTCCAAAACTTTACCTTTCCAGTTTTCAACTTTGGTAACGGCAATTAGCGGTTGTTTTATTCCTTCATTGGCAAAGACACCAAACGCCTGAGCCATGTCATAAGGTTTGACTTCGCCGCCCCCTAAAGTTAAAGAAAGACCATAACGATCAGGATCCTTGAAAGTAGTCAGTCCCATATCTTTTGCAAAATCGACAAAATTAGTAATGCTATTAACAGCTAATACTTTTACCGCTGGGATATTGTATGAATTTCCCAGTGCAAATCTGGTTTGGACCAGCCCGTGATAACCGCCGTCATAATTGACCGGGCAATAGGGTTTTTGACCGATAACGGAAAAACAGGTCGGAACATCAATAAAAGTAGTTGCTGCAGTAATCTTTTTATCTTTTAGAGCTAATGCATAATTAAGCGGTTTAATAGATGAACCCGGTTGTCTCTCTCTGAAAATAATATTTACTTTACCGTCTTCATCATTGGCAAAATAATCTTTACTTCCGACCATGGCCAGGATTTCTCCGGTTGAAGGATGTGTTATTACGGCTGCGCCGTTGCCAACATTCTGTTTTACCAGTTTGCCAACTTCGGTAGCTACTGCTTCCTGTGCAAAATTTTGTAGATCCAGATCCAGTGTGGTTGTAACCCTTAGGCCTCCTTGTTCAACAATTTTTTCTCCGTATTTTTCAACCAGTTGATCTTTGATCCATAATGCAAAATGGGGAGCAGCAGGTGCTTTAATCTCGGCATAGATTAACTCTTCTTCTAATGCTTTGTTTTTTTCTTCTTCATTTATATATCCTGCTTTGATCATTTGTGAAAGTACTTCTTTTTGTCTTTCTTTTGCCAGTTCAGGATGCGCTCCGAATGGAGAATATCGGGTTGGACTTTGGGGTAGACCTGCAATAAGAGCAGCCTGTGCCAGAGTTAAATCTTTAGCCGGTTTACCGAAATAAAGTTCAGATGCACTTTCAATTCCGTAAGCTGTTGAACCGTAAGGAATTTGATTTAAGTAAAGCTCTAGTATTTGGTGTTTACTGTAAATACCTTCAACAACTACGGTCAAAAAAAATTCTCTAACCTTTCTTCTAATTGTTCTTTCGGGAGTTAACAGGGAATTTTTAACTAATTGTTGTGTTAGGGTAGAACCACCTTCCAATTTCCCGCGGGTGACTATTTTCCAAGCTGCCCGGGCAATACCTGTAAATGAAAAACCATAGTGTTTGTAAAATTCCTTATCCTCTATTGCTATAGTTGCATTTTTAACATAGTCAGGCAGGTCATCAAGTTTAACAGGAGAACTTCTTTTATCTGCATAAATTTCGTAAATCAATTTACCGTTTCTGTCTAAAAGCTTTGTCGAGACAGGTATATCAGTAGAATATAGTTTGGTAGGAAGGGGGATTCCCCAAAAAAGCCAAAATGAAAATGAGATTAAGACCGTAAAAAAAATAACTTTTTTTCTGTTTTTTTCCACTGCAAAGAAATTTTTAACTTTTGTAAGATATCCTTCCTTGGTAATATTAGGGCTGATTTTGTTGATTCTTATCATTATCAAGTAAAAAATGATTATTAAGTCTCTATATTGTATACTACAGGCATGAAACTTGGAAATTTTAAAAGTGCTGAAGAAGCAGCTGAAGCACTAATGGGTGTAACTAATGGACATCAACACGCTTTAGGTTCAATACTGGAACTCGCTTCTTTAGAAGAAATGGACCTTAAAAAAGCAATTGATTTTGTCAAAGAACGTGGAGTACCTTCTGATAAAACAGAAATAATTGGTTGGTGGCGTGAAAATATGAACAAAATCCGAGGCCAGGTGATAATGAAGGGTGGAGAGTTTGGAGAGTAAAGTGTATTATGTGTTTCAGATCATGGAATTTAATCTAGAAAAAAGAAATTGGTGGGGATATGTAGAAGAAGATCTGCAAAAACTTCTTGAATCTTCAGTTTTTCTACTCAATGTATCCAGAAGTTGGGGAGCAGACTTACCTAATGGTAGAAAGGCTTTTCATGATTATTCATTCTGTGTTTTTCCAGCAGCCAAAGCCTATGAAGGATTTTTGAAAAAGATGTTTTTTGATATGAAATTCATAACAGAAGCAGAATATTACGGTAAACATTTCAGAATCGGTAAAGCATTAAATCCGTTTCTGGAGAAAAAATACAGAAGAGAGAGTGTCTATGACAGAGTGGTAAATTATTGTGGTGGAAAAGAGCTCGCAGATATTTTATGGGAAGCATGGAAGAATGGCAGGAATTTAGTTTTCCATTGGTTTCCGGAAGAAAAAAAAGTAATATCTTTTGAAGAAGCTGGAAAGTTAATAGAACAGATCCTGTCTGCAATGGACAAAATGTCTACTGAGTGTAAAATAAAATTGTAGCCGATAAAACCGTAACCAATAGTAATATGACTAAACCAGACGAAACTTCAAAAATTAAATCGCTTAAATATGCGGTAAGTTTGGCTGCATATCTATTAATAGTTTGGGGATTCTATAGATTTCTGTTTCAACTACCCGAAAATGTCGAAGAAATTGTAATAAAACCCATTATCTGGCTTATTCCTGTATTGTACCTGTTAAGAAAGGAAAGAGCCGGGCTGGAAAGTATTGGAGTAACTTTAAAAAATATTTTTCCTGCAGTTTATTTTGCGTTAGGGCTTGGAGTGTTTTTTGTCATAGAAGCGTTATTTATCAACTATATCAAATACGGTGGCAGTTTTAATTTTGGAGCGAATATAGGCAGTCTTCCTATCCTTACATCTTTTGGTCTGTCCTTTGCTACAGCATTTTCTGAAGAACTGACGTTCAGGGGATATATTCTAAGCCGTTTCTGGAATGCATTGAAAAATCCCTGGCATGCAATTATCGTAACCAGTTTATTGTGGGCTTTGGTACATGTACCAATCACTTTCTTTGTCTGGAAACTGGACCTGACATCAGCAATTACATATCTGTTTTTAACTTTTATTTTTGGATTGGGATCTTCATTTGTTTATACCAAGACCAAGAATGTATTTTCTTCAATTTTACTTCACGTACTTTGGCAGTGGCCGATAATTTTATTTAGGTAATACTTTGTTGATACAAATATATTTTTACTGCACTTAGACTTGAAGATAAACATTTATTGTTTTAAACCACAGTATTTTAAGAAGGCGAAATAATAGTTATGTCCAATGATAAAGAATTTGACAAGCTAGGCCTTAGTATACCAACTTCGAACAATCTGGCACAAAATTGCCTCAGAAAACAACAACTTCCTGCAGTTTTGCTCCATACATCTTTCCGTCTAGGGGGTCGATTCTTCCTAATTGAGGCTCTATCGAAACAATTCCTTCCAGCTTTCTATCTTTAAACACTTCGTTTAGTAGCAACCTGTCTTCCATAGGAGTTTTATCTACCGTTTGGTGCTCAGGAACTTGAAAAATTGAGTGACCGACATCTTTATAGGGGTCAAGCATCTCCAGATTATTTTTATCTATTAAGTTTATTGCAAAGCTATATAAGTCGCCTACACTTTTTGCTTTGGTTTTAGCAAATACGGCAGTTTCCTTCACAATATCTCTAACGCCTTCTATAAGACTTTCATAGAATTCGTTATCTCCAATAACCACAGTGTCACACCAGTTGCTCCAAACAGTTCCTTTCATTGGGGTAGAGTCCACGAAAATAATATCATTTTCTCCGACCTTTACTTTGTCTGAGGGTAAATGAACCCTCCTGGTAATGGGTTTTGAAGTTGTTTCTCCTGAATAGATTAGGATTGGATACCAATGTTCAGAAAAACCAAAATCTGATAGTAAGGAGTAATATTTATCAGCGATTTCTTTTTCGGTTAGCCCTGGTGAAATCCATTTAGTGAGCGTGTTTGTAGCCTCGACTGTAAGTTTTTGCAACTCGTCGAATTGTTTTAGGTATTCCTCACGAGACAACATTAAATGATGTTAGCACTTGGAGGCAATAAATGCAGGCATAAAAAGAAAAGAACCGGTTGACGTAGTTTAATCATTTAGAGCAATTTGACTTTTGCAGAAAGAGAGAGTAATACTGACTTTAATGATTGATGTTCCAAAAAATATTGATTTCGAAATAGCAGAAGATGAAAATGGATTTATTTATGAACATAAGTTTCCCGATTCTTTTGCAACTTATGAGTTTCTAGATACCACTTCAGAAAATCAAGATGGTGTAGTTCATTCAATTCATAATGCTAGAAAAACATCTAGGCTTTCTGGACAATCCGGAAAAATACAATTTCGATCCGAAAGTGATCCAATTGGAAGTGATAAATTCACAGGTAAAGCAGTTTCATATGGCGAATCTTCAACCCAAAAACTTTAAAGGAATTTAGAGGAATATACAGAGTTAGTCTTATTTTGAAAATATCCCTATTTAATTTCCCCTAAAATCCTATAAATTTTTTGCATCATTTGACAGACCAGCGTACAATAGATGATACCCATGCGGAAGCGATTTGCGGGTATTTTAACTTCATTACTAATGGCAATTGCCATATTTACGGTATCAATTATTAGAGGGGTTATGCCAAATTATGCATTTTCTCCACAGGTTCTATCGGACACAGTTGATACTCCAAGTACGATTAATATTGCCTATGATTTAATTTACCCGGGAAAGATATTGCCTGACCATCCTCTTTGGTATGTAAAAGCAATTCGGGATAAGATTGTACACTCATTAACTTTTAATCACATGTCTCGGGCAAAATTGGCACTTAAGTGTGCAGATAAAAGATTGCAAATGGCTCAGGAAATGTTTAAAAAAGGGAAACCGGATTTGGGAGTGGCAACATTGGAGAGAGCGGAACAGTATTTAGCAGAATCGGTAGATCATGCCAAGGAGGCAGAAAGTAGTGAAGAAAGTAAAGAATTTTTACGTACAGCCTCTCTGGCTGCTTTAAAGCATAGGGAAATTATTGAAGAAAATATTCTCCCCCTTTCTCCTGAAGACCTCAAACCAATGATAGTAAAAACGGAAGATCTCTCCAAAATAAGCTACACAAAAACCCGAGACACCCTTCATTCTTACGGGATAACATCTCCAACTAATCCCTTCGAGTTGGATTAATTTAGGAGTTTAGTTATCTTTTTTTAGACAGGGGAATATCCAGCTTTTAATAAAATTTCCTCACAATTTCCTCAAGTAGTTTTTTCCAAGCTTGATTTACGCTTAACATGATATGATTCGTATCAAAAGTTGATAGTTGACGCACCACTTCTAGTGTTAGATTATCTGTTACGTCACTAGTTGTAGTGTTTTTATGTTTCACAAGTGAAAAGATTTTTTGATTGAAATATTAATATGAATTGTCCTTTTTGTAACACAGCAGAAACTCAGGTTTTGGAGTCCAGAATTATTAATGAAGGGCAAGGAATAAGAAGAAGAAGAGAGTGTGGTAAATGTGGTAAACGCTTTACAACACATGAAGAAGTTAAAAAGTCGGTACTTTGGATAATCAAAAAAGATGGGAGGCGGGAACCCTTTGATAGAGAAAAGATTAAAAGGGGACTTTTAAGATCAATAGAAAAGAGACCTGTATCTTTAGATCTGGTAGAAGAAACGGTAAATGAAGTAGAGAGAGAACTATTAAAAGCACTTAAAGAGGAAGTACCAAGTAGAGTTGTAGGGAATGCAGTTTTAAAGAGACTGAAAAAGATTGACAAAGTAGCCTGGTTAAGATTTGCCAGCGTCTATTTGCAGTTTGAGGATTTGGAAGATTTTGAGAAATTAATAAACAGAAACTTATAAACAGAAACGTATGAATATTAATAAATATTTAATGAAAATTATGTTATAACCAACAAATATGTCAAAAAATACCACATCATTAAAATCTAAAAAATCAGTAAAAAAGAGTAGTAAATTGGAATTTAAAGATTTCACCGCTCCCTCATATGGTGAGATAAAGAATCTGTTAGATAAAAAACTGGGAGTTCGACCAAAAAGACCGATAAACCTTCCTGAAGGAGATTGGACAGAACAGGCTTTAAAGGTCTTAAAAGAAAGATATTTGGTTAAAGACAATAATTTAAGCCCTATTGAAACTCCCGAAGATATGATTTGGAGAGTTGCTTGGGAAGTGGCTTCTGCTGAAGTTAGATGGGGTGCGGGTAAACGTGAGGTAGAGAATTACGCCCGTGAGTTTTACAGTTTAATGAATTCACGAAAATTTTTGCCTAACTCACCAACCTTAATGAATGCAGGAACCGGTAACGGTCTTCAGTACTCTGCATGCTTTGTTCTACCCGTTGAAGATTCAATGGAAGGAATATTTGATGCTATTAAATACCAGGCAATAATACATAAAACTGGTGGAGGAACAGGTTTTGCGTATTCAAGACTTCGTGAGAGTGGGTCTATTGTCAAAACTTCATCTGGCACTGCATCTGGTCCAGTTTCTTTTATGAAGATATTCGATGCTGCTACAAACGAAGTTAAACAGGGAGGAAAAAGAAGGGGGGCAAATATGGGAATACTTAGAGTAGATCATCCTGATATTCTGGAATTTATCCATTGTAAAGAAGAAGGAGGAATTACAAACTTCAATATTTCAGTAGCTTTGACGGATTCTTTCATGAAAGCCTATCAGGAAGATAGAGATTATGATCTTATTAGTCCTAAATCAAGAAAAGTGGTAGGACAACTTAATGCCAAAAAAGTTTTTGATGAGATTGCGGATGGGGCTTGGAGGACAGGAGACCCAGGTTTAATTTTTATAGACAAGATCAACAAAAGTACAGCAAATCCGGTTCCAATATTGGGTGATATTGAGGCTACCAACCCATGTGTGACAGGAGATACTCTAGTTTCCACAGATGAAGGTCTGGTGAGAATGAAGGATGTAGTTGAAAGTCATTTTGAAGGAGGTAAAAGACATGGAGGAAACATGGGGCTAATTATTGATAAAAGAACTCTTAAAATTGATGATCTGGGAGTAACTGAAGGGAGAGCATTTAAATTTTTTGATAATGGAATAAAGGATACTTTGAGACTAACTACAAAAATGGGGTTTGAGTTAACAGGAACTCTTGATCATAAAGTTCTGACACCAACTGGCTGGGTGGAGTTGAGTGATTTGAAAGAGGGTGGAAAAATTCTTATTCAAAGTGGGAAGGGTAAATTTTCTAAAAATCTGGAACTTCCATTTAAACCAGCACGCCCATTTTTTCCGAAAAAATGGAGTAAAGAATTGGGGGAGGCATTAGGATGGCTAGTTGGAGACGGTTGGTTAAGAAATGGAGATAAGAATTGCCGTGTTGGCTGGACTTTTGGTAAAAATGACATTGATAACCTGAAATATTTAAAGAACATTTTGAATAAATGGTACGGAAGGAAAATAAATGAAGTCAGACGAGTGAGAAATACTTATCATTTGTCTTACCATGGTAAAGAATTTATCCAATTTTTTGAAAATCTCGGGATAGAACCTGTGAAAGCTATTGATAAAAAAGTACCAGAGTTGATTTATTCTGCAACTGAAGATGCAGTTAAAGGCTTTTTAAGAGGACTTTTTACAGCAGATGGGACTGTCAATTTCAGAATGGGCTTTAGTTCTTATGTAAGGCTTACAAGTAAATCAAGATTGCTTCTAAAAGGTGTCCAACAACTCTTACTAAATCTAGGTATGATTTCACGAATTTATGACAGAAGTCGAAAACCACGAATAGGAGTTTTTGAATATATTAACAAACGGGGGAATAAAAGAAGTTACTCAACTGATGGAGTCTTGTATGAACTCCAGCTTTCGAAGGAGTCTGTAATGGTATTTCTGTCAGAAATAGGTTTTTTAAATGGGAGTCATAGTAAAGTTATCAAAAAGTTTGGCACCAAGGGATATTATAAAGACAGATATGAAGATTATGTTGTAAATGTGGTTCCATCAGGTAAACAAAGAGTATATGATCTTACTGAGGAAAAAAGTTATACGTTTATAACAAATGGGGTCGTAAGCTTCGACTGTGGGGAACAACCATTATACCCATTTGATGCTTGTAACTTGGGAAGTATATTTTTAACCTATTTTATTAAAGATGGCCTGATTCAATGGGATGAACTTAAAGAAGTTACTAGGCAGTCAGTCAGGTTTTTGGATAATGTAATTGAGGTAAACCCATATCCGCTACAACAAATAAGAAACACAGTTTTTGCCATAAGAAGAATTGGACTTGGAATAGGTGGTTGGGCCGACTTGCTACTCGAACTGGGAATCCAATACGATTCCAATGAAGCATTGGAATTAGGGGATAAATTAATGAAAACCATTCAAGATGAGGCTGTAGCCGAAACTCAAAAATTGGCAAAAATTAGAGGAGCCTTCCCACTTTTCCAAGGATCTATTTATAAAGACGAAAAACCAAGAAGAAACTCAACAGTTACCACCATTGCCCCCACAGGAACTATTTCAATAATTGCAGGATCTAGTTCGGGTATTGAACCTTTGTTTGCTGTTGCATTCCAGCACATAGTCAAAGATAAACATTTGGACAGAAGATTAACTTTTGTCAATCCAAAATTTGAACAGATTGCAAAAGAACAAGGTTTCTGGAGTCAGGAATTAATGAATAAGGTCGGGGAAAAAGGGGTGGTTAGACACATTGAAGAAGTACCTGAAAAAGTCAGAGCCATGTTTGGTACTGCTCACGAAATAGATCCCGATTGGCATATTAAAACCCAAGCGGTCTTTCAAAAATATACGGAAAATGCAGTCAGTAAAACTATAAACCTGAGGCATGATGTTACAGTAGAAGATGTTAAATCTACTTATCTTCTGGCCTGGAATAGTGGTTGTAAAGGTATAACAATTTTCAGAGATGGTTGCAAAGATGTCCAGGTATTAAATTTAGGAGTTAATAACGGTGAAGCAAAGAAAGAAACCGTTCCTCAAGAACAGGTGTTTATTCAACCTGAACCCCTAAGACAAAGACCTTATGTAGTCAAGGGTTCAACTTACAGAATGAATACTCCTATGGGAACGGCATTTATTACCATTAATGAGGATTTTGAAGGTCAACCATTGGAGATATTCATAAACGTCGGTAAAGCTGGATCTGATGTCGCTGCTATGGCTGAGGCTTTGGGAAGAACCATCTCAACAACATTGAAATTCAGGGGTAACATATCGGCTAAAGAAAAAGCCAGAGAAATAGCAGAACAACTTTCAGGTATAGGCGGAAGAAGATCAATCGGTTTTGGGCCTACCAAAATCAGATCATTACCTGATGCGATAGCTGGAGCTATTTCCGTTCACTACAACATGGGCATTAACGGTTATCACAACAGCCCTAATATCTTTGGTGAATTAAACACAAAAGATCCCAAAAGTGAAGTGGTGGCTACAATACCAAGACTTAATGAACAAAAACAGGAAACCTTATTCATGGCAGCTACTATCCCAGTAGAAAGAGCAGGGGACATCTGTCCTTCCTGTGGTGCTTCTGCCTTAGTTTTTGAAGAAGGTTGTTCCAAATGTCATGCATGCGGGCATAGTGAGTGTTAAAAGAAAATGAGTTTAATTATAAACGGAGTTATATTATCTTCGTGGGATAATACTACAGTATTTAATTGTATATCTTGAAGGAGAAGTTATATTTGCCCAACTTTCATAGGACGAAAACTAAGATAAGGTGGCTGATCTTTGATAGCTTTTTTCGGATAAAACATAACTTTACCCCGTGGTCCGGTTGCTACCCAAAAGCCGTTCGGATATTCATCTAAATGGATTGTTTGTCCCGAACCGGCAGACAATTGCTGGCTGCGTTTACCCGATCCCCAAATCATAACACTTTTGTCCAGGTTGGTAAGAAATACGTCGTTGGTTATATCCTGGTCTCTAACACCAAACGACAATGCAAATTCGTTAGGTTGTACTCCCGGGTCTCTCATGTCCGTGCCGTCACTTTCAGTAATTTTAATTAGGAGTGTTACGGGTGAAAGGAAAGGATGACCTTCATTCTCATCAGGATTGCCTCCATAAATGACCGTTACTCTTCCTCCATATTTTTGAGAGTCTAATGGATATGCCCGTTTACTGTCCGGCGACAGAACCGGAGTTCTGTATCCTTTAACCTCTAGACGTTTTTCCGTAATATCAACTCTATCCATTGCTTTTTATTATATACTTTCTATGAAAAATAAAAACGTCAGCATATTATTATCATTTAATACAAGATATGGCAGTCTATACAAAAACAGGGGATAAAGGAAAAACAGGAACATTTGGTGGCAAAAGAATTTCCAAAGCTTCACGGCTCATAGCCGCAATTGGAGCTATTGATGAACTTAATTCATACTTGGGGATAATCGGGGGATTGGTAGAAATACAAAGAAATCTTTTTACTATTAACTCAATGTTGTCTGGTGCAAAACTTGTTTTTCCAAAAGATGCAGTTAAAAAGTTGGAAAAAGAAATTGATGAAATGGAAAGTAAATTACCTGTTCTTCAAAATTTCATTATTTATGGTGGTGATAAGAAAGCAACTCAGATTTATTATGCCAGGGCACTCACAAGAAGAGCAGAAAGGAGCTTGGTAGCAATATCCGGAGGAACTCATCCCAACAGAGAAAAGCTGATGTATTTAAACAGACTGTCAGATTACTTATTTATGTTAGCCCGGTATACAAACTTCAAAAAGAAGGCAAACGAGGTGACATGGAAGAGCTAGACTGCTTTTCTATATTTTGAACCAGCATTTGTGTGACGTTTAAACTCAATGCCACATATTCTTTACTCACAGCTTTGAATGCTTGTTGCTAGGTTTTACCATCCTCTATCTCCTTACCTTTAAACATTGGTAAAATCTCCCTACCTACTATTTGCCCCACATTTCTTTTTAACTCACTTAACATTTCCTTACTTTTTTCTAACTCGTGAGCCATTACTACCTGATGGTATAAAGCGACATAATGTTGGGGACCATTATAAGGATCAAAAATCACGATTTGCGGGTCAATACCAATTTGAGTAGCTACGTCAAGCGAGTCTAGGGCAAGGTACTGCGTTGATACCTCAACTGCTTCGTGTCGTAAGAATATTTTCCGTACGTCAGCATCTCTTACCAACTCAGTATTTAAAATTATCTTTGCGCCCCTCATGGTGCGTACACCCCAAGCAGGTGTTTGGCAGGCGCGTTCGATTATCTCATCCTTAAATGTTTCAAAGAATTCAAGGTCTGTTTCTTTTATATAGTCAACAATCTGGTTTTGAGCACCAACCAACGCCTCAGATTCATACTTCTTAATCCTTTCCAAGTCTACAGGTTTTAAATTAATTACATCTACATGAGCTGGAATTTCCCCAACAGATTGGATTGAGTCTACTTTATCCATATACGTATCAACACATTGTATCAATAACAACCTAACAAATAAATTGAGATATCAGATAAAAACATAAGTTTGACAAATGTGATGTAACATGTTACATTTAGTACATATGTTACTTAATCGAAGAACAAACGTTTTATTTGATGAGATTGATTACACTACCCTTGTTAGAATTTCTAAAAAAGAGGGAAAAACAATAGGGGAACTTGTACGTCAAGCTGTAAGAAAGACTTATAAAACGAGAAAAAAACTCACAGATAATGAAAAGGCATTTCGTATAATTAAAAAGGTAACACGAGGACTTGATTTTTCAGGAATTAATTACAAGGAATTGATTAATAATGGGAGAAAAAATTGAAATCAAGACAATTTTAGTTGACTCTTCGTTTATATTATCAACTTTACTGCCAGATGAGACCATACTCGCTCAATTTAAAGAACATATAGATAGCTTTAGGAGGAATGAAGTATTTTTTAAATCTTGTGAGCTTTTAAAATATGAAATTTGCAATAGTTTAAAATCTGCTATCCTACAGAAAAGAATCAGTGCTGAAAAGGCAATGATTTTGTATTCAGCCTTTGTATTGATGAAGATTGAATATTTAGACATAGATTTCAAAAAAACTCTAAATCTTTCAATAAAGCATGATATATCTTTTTACGATGCTACTTATTTATATCTGGCAAAAACATATAAAAGTAAATTATTAACTTTAGATAAAAAACTGGCTAAAATTTCTCAATAATTCATAATAGTAAAAATGCTACAATGAAGTATGGGTATATTTCCTGAAAAAGAACCAAAACTTAATGTTGTTGAGGAACATGATCAAGAAGCATCAGCTTTAAGTATCGAACATAAAGAAGTACTTACTCCAATACCTACTAATTTTAAAGCACAGGTTTATGATGACAATGGTAAACCTTTAATTTCAACACCTCAGAGCCAAACAGTAGTTATTACTATTCCTGCTGTAAACGAAGAAGAACTTAAAGCCGATGCAAAAGGAAATATCGAAGAAACCTGGACTTGGTCGGCAGTCTACTGGATCAGAAGAATTTTAAAGGCCTTACATTTTAGTAAAAAATATGTTTTTAAAGGAGAAGAAAAATGATAAATCCAATTTTTCTAGATATAAACACATTAGCCTATCTTTTTATAGGTCTAATTTTCTTTATCTTTTTTTTGGCAATATTAGGTTATGCAGGTTTTATCTTATTCAGGTATAGAGGCAGAGAGCTTAGTTCAATTGATTCGGTACTTTTGCAGATTTCAGTTCCCCGTTTAAATGAAATAAAAATTGATGCCATGGAACAATTGATCTCTTCTTTATACTCCATTAAAAAGGGAGGTTGGAAGCAAAAATTTTCAATTCAGCCCACTATTTCCTTTGAAATTGTAGCCCGGGCAGAGGATATCAAGTTTTATGTTTGGACACCTGTGGAGTTTAAAGATTTATTGGAAAAGCAAATACATGGTGCTTATTCTGATGCAGAAGTGATGGAAGCAGAAGAAGTTAACATCTTTGAATCCGAAGGTAAAGTTGCCTATAAATCATTACAATTGGGAAAAGCCAACTTTTATCCTTTAAAAACTTTTAAAGATTTGACTACCGATATTTTAGCTTCAGTGACATCCTCAATGGCCAAAATGGGCGCCAATGAATCATCTTTAGTTCAGATTTTAATTTCTCCTGCAGAGTCTGACTGGCAAAAACAGGGAGGTAAGTTTATCTCCGATACTAAAAAGCAGGAAAGCAGTTCTGAAAGCGCCAAATATTCGGTGTCAGGTAAAACCTTGGAAGCTGTTGAAAACAAAATCAGTAAACCAGGTTTTGAGACTTCAATCAGATTAGTTGTGGTTGCCCCAACATCTGAGATTGCCAAAATGCATCTAACCAACATAGCTTCATCAATCGGTCAAACATCTGGGGAGCTGAACAATCTTGGTAGCCGAAAAATCTATAACAAATCAAATTTTGTTCATGATGTTTTATACAGATATCATCCGATGTTTAATATCATGAAAAATCACGTTTCAATTTTAAATTCGGAAGAACTGGCAACTATTTTTCATTTTCCAAACAGACAAATAACTACTCCACATATTCACTGGTTGCATAGCAAAACAGCACCAGCACCTGCTGAAATACCTGAAGATGGACTCTATATAGGTCATAGCCTTTATAGGGGTGTCAAAAGAAAAATATGTATGGGGGACGACGACAGAAGAAGACACCTATATATTGTAGGAGCAACAGGAACAGGAAAAACTGAACTACTTAAAAGTATGATCATGCAGGATATAAATGCAGGTAAAGGAATTTGTTTTATGGATCCTCATGGTGACGCTGTTGAGGATCTTCTTAAAAGAATCCCTCCCGAAAGAGCAGAAGACGTTATTTACTTCAGACCATCAGATACACTCCGTCCGATGGGACTTAACCTCTTGGAGGCGAACACAGAAGACCAGAAACACTTTGTGGCAACCTCAGTCATTAATATGATGTACAAACTGTTTGATCCTTATAAAACAGGTATAGTTGGACCCCGTTTTGAACATGCAGTCCGAAATGCCATGTTGACCGTCATGTGTGAACCGGGTGCAACGTTTATAGAGGTTATGAGAGCCTTAACTGATGCCAGATATGTTCAGGAACTTCTACCTAAAGTGGATGATCCGATAATAAGACGATACTGGACAGACCAAATTGCCCAAACTTCTGATTTTCACAAATCTGAAGTTTTGGATTATATCGTATCTAAATTCGGAAGGTTTGTTACTAATAAAATGATCAGAAATATCATTGGTCAGTCAACCTCATCTTTTTCTTTCAGGGAGGTTATGGATCAAGGCAAAATACTTCTTATCAACCTTGCCAAAGGTGAACTGTCAGAAGAGAACTCCAACTTTTTGGGACTCATCTTGGTTCCCCGAATCTTAATGGCAGCTATGAGCCGAACTGATACTCCAGAAGACCAAAGACGTGATTTCTATCTCTATGTTGATGAATTTCAAAACTTTGCCACCCCTGACTTTGCAGTTATATTATCAGAGGCCAGAAAGTATAAATTAAATCTGACTGTTGCCAACCAGTTTATAGGTCAGGTAGAGGAAGAAGTAAAAAATGCAGTTTTTGGTAATGTAGGTACAAAAATATCCTTCAGAGTAGGAGTAACTGATGCAAATTATCTGCAGCACGAGTTTAGTCCTGTTTTCGGAGAGGATGATCTTTTGAATGTAGAAAGATTTCATGCCTTTGTTAAAACTATAGTTAAAAATCAACCTATGACTCCTTTTTCCATAGATACTACTTTGGATATAGATAAAATCAAGGCAACCGAGGACTCAAGAGTAGCAGAGATAATTAAAGAAATGAGCCGGCTTAAGCATGGTAGGGATGTGAGGCTGGTTGATGCAGAAATAACCAGGCGGGCAAAATTATAACTTAGTGATATACTACAGCTAAATTATGGAGTTTTTTAAAGGACGAAGAAATGATGAGTGGATAACATTATCATTTCAAGAACAAAAGGATTATGCTCAGGAAGGTTATTTATATACACCATTACTTAGGGAAAAATTTATTAGGATTAGAGATAGCGGAAAAATAGAAAATGTCACTGTTCGAAGCAGAAATTTCAGCAACGAATTTCATGAATTTAAAGTTGCATCTACGCCGCAAGGCATAAGGATCGGAATGGAAGCACGTAGGTATATTAATGGAGTTATCTTGAAAAGTATTGAATATAATGAACCAATCCCACAAAATAAAGGGCAAATATATCTTTACGATCCTTCGGACGACTGCGCAATTATAATAGACCCTGAAGAATCAAAAGCTTATACGGTTGATAGCTCAGGCCATTTCATAAATTTAGATCTGGAAACAGGATTAGAATGGGTCGGTCAAATCTTAAATGAAACGTAAATAACGTGCATGTTGTTTTCTTCTCTAATTTAACTTAATATCAGATCACTTACTACCATGAATAATATAGGAATAATCGGCTGGGGATTTGTAGGGGAAGCAACTGGGACAGGCTTTTCAAAATCCAAACAAAATAAAATCTTCTGGTTTGATAAATACAAAGACAGTCCAAATTCGTTCGATGAAGTTGTTAAGAATTCAGAATTCATCTTCATCTGTCTGCCTACACCAATGTATCGTGATTATACTGGACAGGATATTAGTATTGTTAAAGAAGTGTTAGGCCAACTGGTACCTGTTGTATCAGGAACAAAGAAGATTGTAGTTGTTAAATCCACAGTACTTCCCGGGACAACTTCCAGTTTTGCCAAAAAATACCCCAAAGTTAATTTTGTCATGAACCCTGAATTTTTAACCCAGAAAAAGGCTAATGATGACTTTATGAATCCCGCAAGAACGGTAATCGGGACAAACAAAAAAATAGTAGGTGAAAGATTAGTGGCACTTTATAAAACAATTCTCCCTAAAAATCAGAAATATTTTCAGACGGATTTAACCTCGGCCGAGGTTATAAAATACATGAGCAATCTGATGTTGGCAAGTAAAGTTCTTTTGGCAAATGAGTTCTATCTCCTTTCTGAAAAGGTAGGTGCCAATTATAAAGATGTCTATAAAGCAGTAGAAGCTGATCCCAGAATAGGAAGCCACTTAGCAGTCCCCGGTTCTGACGGGGAGTTGGGTTTTGGCGGTTCCTGTTTTCCTAAAGACACACTAGGACTATTATCTTTTGCTAAATCTAAAAAAATAGATATGAGTGCGTTGGAAGCAATCTGGAAAAAGAATTTAAAAATTAGGAAAAACCGTGATTGGGAGCACATGAACAATGCCTTTGGTAGGGGAGCATCAAATAATAATAAGTAGTAAATGTTAGATTTGACCTGCAGCTTTTCTTTGAAGTTCTTGGTATCTTACTAGTTCCATTGGATTGTAGTTCCCCCCACTAATTTTCTGGCTAAATCGAACCATAGTTAATGCCTCATCCTTAGTAAGATTAGGATAAAATGCCGACCTTCCATCTTTTCCAGGATCTGCTTGTAACAATCCAATCTCTTCAGCAACTGTTAGTCTTCGTTCTACGATTCTTTCTCCCCCAAAACCTGCTTGATTAGGTACATCATTCATATTACAGGGTATTTTACTTCTTCTTCTTCTTCTTGTCAACTTCCGAAAAACAATTCAATTGGTTATAATGCTTCTATATGAAGAAACTGCCCAACAACATAGCTTCACTGGTGATTATTCTGATAAGTATTTTAACTATGTTTTTATTTTCCAGAACGTTAGCATATTTAGTTTTGGTTGAAGAATCCTTGCCCAAATTTCTGTTTTTAGACTTAAATGGTTTTAGACTTCATCATTTTGTCTATGGCAATATCCTAATAACAATTACCAGTTTTTTGGCAATTGGCTTGGGGATTCAAAAGCACAAAAAACTTTTTGCATTGTTTTATGGAATTGGGTTAGGGATGGTTTTGGATGAGTTTCTGCTTTGGGTAGGGGACATTAATCAGCTGCAAAATGATGTTTTGTGGATTCCTTATTCTATAACCGCAGTAGCCATTGTGACATTTTTAATAGCTTCAATTATTATGTTTAGATTATACAAACTTCATAAAATAAAAGTGTTCGGTAGGAAGAGATAAAAAATCTTAAATTTGATATAATCCAGAAACTGGGCCCGGTAACTCAGTGGTCAGAGTGCCGTCCTTATAAGACGGAAGTCGATGGTTCGAGCCCATCCCGGGCCACATTATGCTATTAAAAATTACATCAAAGACTTCTCTTCAAGAAATAGTCACCTATATACAAAACATTCGTGAAGAAAAAGGGAAGGAAAAAGAAGTACTTAAAACAATAAATGAGTCACTAAGATTTGGTCACGATTTTATAATCAACCTTTTCTGGGAAGAAGCACTGACATACCAGCATATTTATATGTCTGACTCATCAAACACTTCTGCTTTATCTCAAATGGAGAACACAGTAATAAAAGCCAAGTTTTATATAGAAAAATATAAATTAATAAAGTGGAACAGCAGGCTTTATAGATTTTTAGGTAGGATTTGTGACTACAAAAAACAATTTAACAAGGCAGTTTTTTATTATAAAAAGGCAGTAAGACTTGTTAAGTCAGACTATGAGCCTTGGAGAATACTCGAGCTGGAAGGATTTTTGTCACACAGTCTAATTATGTCAGGAAAACACACTCAAGGGATGAAAATTTTTAAATCGGTCCATAATAAATTTTTAGATTCAAAAATAGGAAAATTTTTATATAAAGTAGACCACAACACATGGGCAATTTGGTTAAGTGGCATAGTTATAAGAACAATAAATGCAGTAATAGACAAAAAACTCAAGCTTAATTCAGAAGAAACTAAAGCCTGGATAAGTTTGGTTGAAGAAGAAATTAGCCAAAAGAATAAATTTGAATATAGAAGAGAAGAGCTGGAAAGACTTAAATCTAGATTAATGCTGAATTAAAATGGATAATCAAAATTGGATACAGCTGAGTAAATCAGAAAAACTAAAGGAGCTAAAAGTAAAAAGAGATGAATATAGAATCAGGATAAATGAATTGTATAAAAACTTCAGAGGAGTAAAGCATGAGAATTCATTATCTGAACTTCGTTACTCTGAGATAAAAGTAAAAGAAGATATGCTGGGATCAGTTCTCAGAGAAATTAAAACTTTGGAAGAAAGTACCGAATAACTCTTTATAATTCAGTCAGCAATTGTTTTTTACCAGGTTCTTTTACTCCTGCAAGTTCCAAATATCTTTCTGTAGTAGAAAGTCTTTTGTGGCCTGAAACCTGAGAAATAAGTACCAAATCTACCTCATTTTTAATATTTTCAACAATAAAAGTAGTTCGAAGATCATTGACCGAGTATTTTGGAAGTTCAGCTTTTTGAATAAATCTGTCAACAGCTGCCCTTATATTTCTGACTGCAAGCGGTTTTCCGGTTTTACTAACAAAAACATAGGGCGAATCTACTTTTGGCCTCTGCGGAATATACGTTTCGAGTGCAGCCTTGGCAAACTTATTAAGGGGAATTGATCTTGCCGGTTGTGTGGCATAGCTGTCAATTTTTAATACGTCTCCATCCATATCCGAAATTTTAAGAGAAGCCACCTCGGATATACGAAGACCTGTTTGTAATATCAACTCGATAATTGCCGAGATTCTATTATCTCCTCTAACTGCATCTCTTAGAGCTCTGTATTCCAAAGGTGTCAAAAATTTTGGTTGGCTTGATTCTATTTTGGGGTGGGTGACTGCCTTAGAAGGGTCAGAAGTGGAATTGCCACTTTGGACTAAATATCTAAAGAAAGTCTTGACTGCATTCAGCTTTCTGGATACAGACTTTGGGGTATATTTTTGAGACAACAGAGCATCCCTGAATGTGTCAAGATGGGTCGAAGTTATCTGATCAGCCGTAGCTATATTATTTTTGGTTAGAAACTCCACTAACTGGTCTAAATCTGATTTATATGCCAAAATTGTGGCTGGAGAGCGATGTTTTTCTTCTAAACTGGAGATAAACTTCGGTACCAGGCTTTTAATTGTGTCTTGTGTCATAATATATTCTTATATTGCAGCAGGTTGTAAGTATTATACAGTGAATAGAAAAATAGTCAACATTATAGGTTCGAAGCAAAATAGGGTTAGATTAAGTTCAAAAATGTCTGTAAATAATATCAAAAATTATGCTTTTTCCAAAAGAGAAGGTGAGACTAAACCAAGTTTCTCAGCCTCTCTCCAAAAAGCTGCAGCAGTTATTTTCTTGCTAATCCTTCTTGGATCATTACTTAAAAGTATGCAACGTGCAAAAAACGCTGAAAGTTTAATAGAAAAGTCACAGGCAAAGCTTGATAAAACAAAACAGGAAGAAAAAGAACTTCAATCAAAGTTGGAAATGACTCAAAGTGAGGCTTTTATTGAAGAACAACTTAGGGATAAATTGGGATTGGCCAAAGAAGGAGAAATTATACTTGTTTTACCTGATGATGAAACATTAAGAAAATTAGCTCCAATTATGCCTAAAGAAGAAAAAGTTAAACCTAAGCCAAATTACATAAAATGGCTAGAGTTGTTTATATAGCAAGAAAGACTTAGATTCATTTATATACATCATGCTTGTGCCAGCGAGAGGGATTGAACCTCTGACCTCAGCGTTATGATTGCCGCGCTCTAACCAACTGAGCTACGCTGGCCTATTTCAGATAATGCGTTTATCTGAGCCATGATTTTATAACAAAGTTCACCAGGTTTCAAAACTTTAATTCTAAGAGTGCCATAATGTTCATTGAAATTTTCGTATACTTTATGTAATTTCACCTTTTTAAAACTAGTTTTTCTAAACTGTGAGAGTGGAATATTTATTAAGTTTGACCAATACAATTTAACTATATCCTCTCTTTTTTTATGTATTTCATTAATTCCTAATGTCGCTGATAAGCGATTTTTATTAATTCCATAGCAATTATTTAACCAATGAATTAAAAAATTAATTAACTTAGGATCAGAATTACAAATACTAACTTCTCTTCTTGTCTTTGATCCTTCTCCCCAATATAGACAAAGCCCTGATAGCAATAACTCCCTGTTTTTTAAGGATTTTAGGTCTGATAAGGCGAGTCGCTTATATGTTTCTTCAAGTCTAATTCTTCGTTGCTTTTGCATTAAAGCGCCTTTTTAGTCTGCCCAATTCTGTTCCAACTATCCAATTTCTTCGAATCTTTTCTAATTGTTCAACTGTTAATATAATGTCTCTTACCCATAAACTTACAGTGCTTTTTGCCACACCAAGCTCTGTAGCTATGGTTTTTACACTAACTCCCTTTCTTCTTAACTCTCTAGCCTTAATTTTTTGTTGAGTTTTAGCCATACCAGCGGTATGTATATAATCCTTTAATTATCCAGTGGTTCGAACTTGTTGTCAAATAGGTATTACTAAGATATAATCACACTTGTTCTTTACATATTACATGCGGGGTAGTGTACGGCTGCACGCAAGGCTTAACAAAATGGGCCACTCTGATTTTCATTAATCAGGTGAAACTTAGCTGTATCGGGGAACTCCTTATTAAAAAGGACAATCCCGAGGCAATCCTTTAGAGTTATTATGAATAACTTGCAGGGCGAGTCCGTAGAGACTAAACGCTAAGGCATGGTTTTATTAAACCTAGCAAGATATAGTCCGGCACTCCTAGTAATTGGAGATTACAGAAATGCATAATCTTGCAGGCTGGGTTCAACTCCCAGCCCCGCAACACAAAGTAAAATCCGCCAGAAATGGCGGATTTTTATGTTTTAAGTTAAACTATTAAATAATCATGAAAAAAAGAGTTTTATCAGGAATAAGGGCAACAGGAAGGCTTCATTTAGGAAACTATTTGGGAGCAGTGAAAGGTATGCTTGAATTGTCCAACAACCCTGAATACGAAACATTGTATATGGTTGCGGATTTGCACACTTTAACTACTCCTTACAATCCTAAGCAATTAAAGGAAAACACAAGGAATATAGTTTTAGATTATTTATCGGCAGGCCTGGATCCTGAAAAATCCACAATTTTTATTCAGTCTCAGGTTTCAGAACATACCGAACTTTTTTATTTACTTTCAACAGTAGTTAGTTTGGCAAGAATGATGCACCTACCTACATATAAAGATAAATTAAGACAATATCCCCAGGACTCGACAATAGCACTTCTTAATTATCCGGTTCTCATGGCTTCGGACATTTTGATTTATAAAGCTAGCCTTGTTCCTGTAGGAATTGATCAGGAACCGCACTTGGAAGTTGCTAGGGAGATTGCCAGGAAAATGAATGAAATATACGGTACCAAATTCCCTGAACCTATTCGTTTTGCTACCAGAGGGGAATATGTACCTTCTCTAACAGGCGAGGGTAAAATGAGTAAGTCTGTTGAAGGAAGTTTTATCCCCCTAACGGATTCATTGGAAGAGATAAAGAAAAAATTAGCAAGTGCACCAACCGATTCAGGTAAAGGCGATACAGTCCCAAAAACAGGAGGAGTAGCCAATTTATTTAAATTTGTAGAACTTTTTCAGGGTACTGAAAAGCGTAAAGAATTGGAGAAAGTTTATGTTAATGAAGGAGTAAGATACTCAGATATAAAATTGGAGTTGGCAAAGTCAATATTTAAAGAATTACAACCAATCCAAGAAAAAAGGAAAGAATTGGAACACAAAACTAGTTATGTGGATGAAGTAATTTCCCAAGGAGCGGAAAAGGCAAGAAAAATTGCAAAAGATACAGTAGCTGAAGTCAAAGAAAAAATGGGGTTAATTTAAAAATTATAAATATGGATCAAATTTCAATTGATGATTTTCAGAAAGTAGATATTAGAATCGGAACTGTTTTAGAAGCTACTGTTCCTGAGTGGAGCCATTGGGTCATTAAGATTAAAGCTGATCTGGGAGAAGAGTTTGGAACCAAAACCGCTTTCTCAGGAATAATGAAATTCTTCAAACCCGAAGATCTTATCGGTAAACAATTCCCCTTTGTAGTAAACCTCACTCCTAAAACAATAGGACCAGACAAAGAATTATCAGAAGTAATGATGATTATGGCCATTCCTAAAGATGATGAAGAAACAGCTCCTATTCTTTTCAATCTCCCTGAAAAAGTTGCAAATGGAACTAAAGTTCGATAATTCTATGCTTAAAATTTATGTTATACTCTTCTTCGTATGAAGCCATTTGCTAATAACAATTCCTCAAAAGATAAAGGTCTTAAAAAGAAACAAGTAACTGTAAAGATGAAAGTTAATGTTTGGAGTGTTGTCTTTGCCATACTCGCTTTAGTATTTTTACTCCCGGGTATTATTGCCTTTTTTGGCATTTCCTCAACAGGGAACAAGCTTGATCTTTCAACTGCAATTAATGATATAAAAGAAGATAAAGTTGATAAAGTAAATGTCGAAACCGACAAAATAGTCTTAAACTATAAAAATGGGGAGATAAAGTACACCTTCAAGGAAGAAGGAGAAAGTTTTGTAGAAATCTTGGATAAAAACCAGGTTGATGCAAAAAAAGTAAATTATGAAATTGTAGATCAGACGGCCTCTAAGGCTTTTACTGAAATTATAGGAATACTTCTTCCAATAATACTTTTGGGAGGACTTTTCTTCTATATGATGAAGTCCCAAAGCAAAGGGGCACAAGATATTTTTTCCTTCGGTAGGAGCAAAGCCAAGATGTTTGCCAAGGGAAAACAAAATGTTTCCTTTGCAGACGTTGCAGGAGTTGATGAGGCTAAAAAAGAACTGGTTGAAGTAGTTGATTTTTTGAAAAATCCTGAAAAGTACAGACGAATCGGAGCAAGGACTCCCAAAGGAGTACTACTTTTCGGGCCAGCGGGTGTCGGCAAGACCATGCTTGCAAAAGCTGTGGCCGGCGAGGCTAATGTACCCTTTTTCTCAATGGCCGGGTCTGAGTTTATGGAAATGCTCGTAGGCATAGGCGCGTCTCGAGTTCGTGACCTCTTTGCAACCGCCAAAGCAGCTGCACCTTCAATAATATTCATAGATGAAATAGATGCAATCGGAAGACAACGGGGAAGATCGGGCTTTGTGGGAGGACATGACGAAAGGGAACAGACACTAAACCAAATACTTGTAGAGATGGACGGTTTTACCCCAAATGATTCTGTGATGGTGCTGGCTGCCAGTGTAACTGGTGATACACCAATAGTGATTAAAGAAAAAGGAATTCCAAAATTAATATCAATAGGTGACTATGTTGATAAATATTATGAAGATAAAAAGGAAAATGGGGAAGTTGAGATATCAGATGTTGAATGTTTAGGTTTTGAGAGGAAGCAATTTTTAAGTCTAAAGAATAAAAATAATATTTATTTTGGTAATAGTGCCTTTAAGAAAGTCAGAGCAGTCTTTAGACACAAAGTGGATCAAATTTATGAAATTAGTTATATAGGTGGGAAAATTAAAGCTACCGGTAACCATTCAGTTTTCGTAAGAAGTAAGTTTGGCATAAAAACGAAAGCTGTATCTGAACTGCAGTCTGGCGATGTTCTAGTAGATTTGCCTTTTAAAGTAAATAGAACAAATAAAAACTTAAGAGAAATCAGAACCCATAAATTTGGTGAGGATTGGTCACACTCCCTCAATCTGTGGGATATAGAAAAAGAGACGAAGTGGGTAGAGAAGTATCATTATGCGCTTCTATCAAGAGTTACAGGTCTATCACAGTCTATGACAGCAAATACAATAGGAGTTTCCCAAACTACTATTGGTAACTGGATTAGAGGTAAATACATGCCACAGGCAATTTCTAAAAAACTTTATAAATCAGATATCGAAAACTTACCTCAAAACATTAATGTGACCAGAGATTTATGCAGACTACTCGGTTATTATACCGCTGAAGGATATTCTAGATGGGGAGTAGATTTCTGTTTTTCTCTAGATGAAAAAGAATTAATTAATGACACTATTAACTTGATGGAATCATTTTTTGGTCTACTCCCTAAGACAAGATACATAACATCCAATGCTGTGAATCTGGTTTATTACTCAACACCTGTCGGAGAGTTCTTTGCAAGACTTTGTGGAAAAGGTGCGCGCAATAAACATATACCATATTTCCTTTATGATGCACCTTATGAGTATTTCAAAGAATACCTGAGAGGCCTATGGTTGGGTGATGGGTCTGAAGACAAGAAAGGTAGGGGAGAAATTACTACTGTGAGTAAGCAACTCGCCATGGAGGTTAATTGGGTTGCTAGAATGCATGGCAAAAAAACTTATTTAGGTGGGTTTACAGCAAAAAGTGGAAGACGCATAAATGGTGGTAAACCTTTAGCTCCAGTTCGTGTGTGGAGGGTGGGCTGGGGTAAAAGAGCAAATCCTTTCAAGTCATATAAAACGGAGAACAACTCTTCATCTAGAAGGGCGATTGTCAAAAGTGTTACCAAGCTATCTTTTAATGGTTTTGTTTATGATTTGTGCGGAGTTGAAAATGAAGCATTTTTCGGTGGCGAGAGCCCGATATTACTACACAATACCAACAGGGGCGATCTATTGGACCCTGCTCTTTTAAGACCAGGCAGGTTTGACAGAAGGGTTACTTTGGATATGCCGGACAAAGAAGGTAGAGAAGATATTTTAAAAATTCATGCCAGAGGGAAAAGATTCGGTAAAGACATTAATTGGGGCAGAGTAGCAGACAGAACAGTAGGCTTTTCGGGAGCAGATTTGGAAAATATGCTTAACGAATCAGCAATTTTTGCTGCCAGAACGGAAAAAAGTGAAATTAATATGGAAGATATTGAAGAAGCAGCCACTAAAGTAAAACTTGGTCCTGCCAAAAAAAGACTCCAAAGTGATGAAGATAAAAGGATAACTGCCTATCATGAAGGTGGACATGCAATAGTTACCCACTTTACTAAAGGAATGGATCCAGTGCATCGGATTTCAATTGTTGCCCGAGGAATGAGTTTGGGACACACCTTAAT
>CAZIPM010000004.1:67692-74420 GCA_964541395.1 uncultured Gammaproteobacteria bacterium
ACCAAAACCAGGTTACTGGGACAAATATCCGCCATGCTTGGTGGTCGCGCAGCTGAAAGTATGATCTTTAAAGAAATGACCAGCGGTGCAAGTAATGATATTTCCCACGCTACTAGAATTGCCAGGGCAATGGTCATGGAATGGGGCATGAGTGATTTAGGACCTGTTAATTTCGGGCCTGATACTGGAATGGGTGATTTTGGGCAATCTGAATACTACCAGGAAAATACCGTCTCGCCTGCAATGCAGGAGAAAATTGACAACGAAGTTAGAAGAATAATGGAGACTGGTCTGAAACAGGCTGAAAGATTAATAATTAAACACAGATCACTTTTGGATAAAGTTGCGGCACTTTTATTAAAAGATGAGACCGTGGATAGGGATCAATTCGAAGCAATTGTAGGAAAAAGAGCGGACGAAGAAAAATTAATTATGTAGTGAATTTGCACCAACTAGTGCAATCATTATAAACCTCAATGTTTTTCCCAGAAAAGTTGCCAATAAAAACTTTTTGAGAGGATATTTGGTTGCCCCGGAGACTATTCCAGATAAATCGAAAAATGGATTAGGAATAAGTGCCAAGATGAAAATAGTTATAAACCCATTGATTGACATCCACCTTCTGATTTTTTGATATTTTTTATCCTCTTCAATAAGCGCTGTTGCACCAAGACCGGCGATATATCCTGTAAGTTCTCCGATTGTGGTTCCTACACCTGAAACAAGACCAACCAAATAGGGATTATAAATTGATCCGCCTATAAAAGTTGCAACAATAGCAGGTGTAGGAATGACGATAGTTGCGGACCCTAAAAGATTAATAAGAAAAATACCTAGATATCCAAGACCTGCAAGTTTTTCAAGTTCATTCCGAAAGTAAAAAATAGTTCCACTAATTACAATGGAAAATAATATAAACCCAAATTTTATCAAATGATCTTTTGATAGTTTAAATCTAGAAATTAACATACTATTACTATAGAATTATCTGAACAAAATGGCAAAAGGTCAAAATGTTCAACCACTTACAAAAAAAGAACAAAGGGAAATTGCAGAATGGGCAGCAGGGTTTATAGAAGACATAAATCAAGCAATAAAACATCAACCCAATGGTTGTGTGTTGGGAGACAGAAGTGACAACGGTAATAGATCAGAATCTGAACAAGATGATGCAACTCCAGGTCAATTTTAATTACTTTACACGTTAATCTTGATACAATTACGTATATGTCTAAACTAATTATTTTTGACGGTAATGCTTTGATGCACCGAGCTTTTCATGCAATTCCCGGACTTACCACACCAAGCGGAGAGCCTATTAATGCTGTTTATGGTCTTGTTTCCATGCTTATAAATGTCGTAGAAAACTTAAAACCAACCCATCTCGTTTTTTGTTTTGATGAAAAAGTTCCTACTTTCAGAAGCAAGCTTCTAAAAACATATCAATCGCAAAGACCACCAACCCATGACGATCTTTCCAGCCAGTTTCAAAAAGCCAGAGATTTCTTGAAAGCTTCTAATATCCCTGTTTATTCAATGGGTGGTTTTGAAGCAGATGATGTTATTGGGACACTTGCAACGAAAATAAATCTTGATGAAATAGTGATAGTGACAGGGGATAGAGATATCTTACAACTTGTCGATGATGTTAAAGACGTTAAGCTTTATATGCCAATTTCTGGACTTTCAAACGGAAAATTGTATGGAGAAACAGAGACAGTTGAAAGGATGGGGGTAAATCCATCTCAGATTCCTGATTATAAGGCACTGGTTGGGGATCCTTCAGACAACTATTTTGGAATACCAGGAATCGGTCCTAAAACTGCCATTGCACTTTTGGAAAAATACAAAACTTTAAGCAGAGTATATGAAAATATTGATAAAATTGCTGAAAAGTTAAAAGAAAAATTAATTAAAGAAAAAGGATCTGCAGATCTATCATATAAGCTGGCTACAATTATTAGGAATGTACCGTTTGAGTTTAAGATCGAGGAAATGAATGTTTGGAAATTAGATTCCAAGGAAGTGGTCAATTTGTTTGAAAAGGTTTTTGGATTTAAAACACTTACTACCAGAATTAAAAAAATTGGGGAGAAGATTGATCATGAAAAACAAGCTAGTTTATTTTAAGAAGTAGATAAAACTAAATATATGAAAGTAGCGATTGTACATGATTATTTAATAGATTTCGGAGGAGCCGAAAGGGTTCTTCTGGTTTTGCACGAAATATATCCAAAAGCCCCAATCTATGTTTCTATTTATAGGCCAGAACTCCTGGGAAAATTTAAGGCAAGATTTAAAAATGCAAAAATAATCCAATCCTGGTTTGGTTATATCCCCTTTGCGCAAAAATTAATATCGCCCTTAAGGTTTTTATTACCTCTTATTTGGAAGAGTCTGAACCTCAAAAAATATGATCTTATAATTTCATCTTCCAGTTGGGCAATCGCACGGGGTTTTGAAAAGAAAAAAGGAGCAATAGAAATTTGTTACTGCCATACACCACCAAGATATTTATATGGCTATGAAACCTCAAGAAGGTTTACTGGGTTTTTTGGAAAATTTGTATCTATTTATGCCGCAATAGTTAACCATTTTATGAGGATGTATGATTTTAATGCTGCACAAAAAGTTGATTACTTTATTGCCAATTCCGAAGAAGTCAAACAAAGAATAGAAAAGTTCTATAGAAAAGACTCTTTAGTTATATATCCACCAGTTGAACTACCTGAAAAAGTAAACCACACATCAAATGGTTACTACCTAACAGGGGGTAGAATGACCGCTGCAAAGAATTTTGATCTTATAATTAAAACATTCAATCTATTAAAATTACCTTTAAAAATTTATGGTGATGGGGTGTTAAAAGATGAACTTGAGGATGTAGCAAAAGATAATGTCGAATTCTTGGGTAAAGTTTCTGATGAAGAACTTATGAATCTATACCAAAATGCAAATGCGTTCATTTTAGCGCAAAAAGATGAAGATTTTGGAATAACATCAGTTGAAGCTCAGAGTTGTGGTTGTCCGGTAATAGCATTTGAAGGTGGGGGATATTTAGAATCTGTCGTTGAGGGGAAAACTGGAGTGTTTTTTGATGAATTAACAGCTGAAAGTTTAATGGATGCTGTGAAAAAATTTAGGAAAATGAAATTTAAATTAGAAGATTGTATTTTGAATGCAAAAAAATTTAGGAAAGGAAAATTTAACCTTGAAATTACTAGGTATATTAAGAATAGATTATAAATTGTATCTTTTTACACATTATAGTGATCAATAGAATACTTGACAAAATGTGCTGTTAATATTAACATATAAACTATGTTAGCATCAAAAATCATACCTATAACCGATTTGAGAAGAAATTTTGGTGAAAATACTGAAGACATATTATCTGTTGAATCCTATATTTTAACCAAAGGTGGCAGGCCATTCGCTATTATGAAAGCTGCCCCAGAGCTTAGACGTAAGATGTTAAAAAAGGCTATGGGTGCATGGAAAAATACTGAGTTGGATGACGATGATTTGTGGAAAGATATTTTAAAAAGAAAATCTAGAAAAAAAGACTGGTTTAAATAATGCAAACATATTTTATTGATACCTCAATCGCAATCGAGTATATAAGAGGGAAAAGAGAAGTCTCTCAGTTTGTTAACAGTTTAAAAGCTAGTCTTTATACAAATTACATTGTAATTGCCGAACTTTCAGAAGGAATTTATAGAGTTAACGAACCTAAAAAGATGGAAAAAGGAATTGATAACTTTATAAATGGGATGGATGGTGTTTTTTCAATTAATTACAACATTGCCAAAAGGTTTGGAAAAATCAGAGCTGATCTAAAGAAAAAGGGCCACATAATTGAAGACTTTGACATTTTAATTGCTTCTGATTGTATAGAAAACAATATGCCGATATTAACACTGAATAAAAAACACTTCGAGAGGGTTGAAGGGTTGGAAGTTTTTACCCCAGAGGATTTCAAAAGCTAGCAATATCAGCCATAAATAAATGCTACAATTAGTAGATAAATATGCCGGAACTTCCTGAAGTAGAAACAATTAGAACCCAATTAGATAAGTTTTTAACTGGAGACAGGATTTCCAAAGTTGAAATAATCCATCCTAAATACTCCTTCCCTACCGAGAAAGTAATTGGTCAAAAAATAATCGGAATCAGAAGGATTGCCAAGATTTTATCAATTGATTTAGGTAGTGGTTATTCAATTCTAATCCATGTCAAAATGACCGGACAATTAATCTACCGTGGTAAAAAGCTTGCAAATACTAAAATAATTTCCAAAAAAATTATTGGAGGATTGGGGGGTAAACACACCCATGTCGTTTTTTATTTATCAGACGGAGATATGTTGTATTTTAACGATGTTAGAAAATTCGGCTGGATGAAGTTGATGCCCACTGGTAATTTAGATTTAAAAGTCTCTCCTGAACCGTTGAAAGATTTAACAAAAGAATTATTTAAAGATATTCTTTCCAAATCTTCAAGAAATATAAAAGTGGTTTTAATGGATCAAGATAAAATAGGGGGGATAGGTAATATCTACGCAAACGACGCCTTATGGTTGGCTAAAATTGATCCTACTAAGAAAGCTAATAATTTAAGATCTCTAGAAGTAAATAAACTTTTTTCGTCAATTGAAAAAGTATTAGATAATGGACTTAAATATGGTGGCGCTTCTGAAAATGCATTTGTAACTCCCGACGGGGAAGAAGGAGAATATCAGAACCATACTTTAGTTTATGGGCGTGAAGGAGAAATATGCAGAAATTGCAAAAAAAATAAGATAGAAAAGACTTTTTTGGGAGGAAGAGGAACATATTGGTGCTCGATATGTCAAAAATAACATGATACTCGGAATTAAATATGAAACAGAATGGAAACTGCTATTTAGACCAAATATTCATAGTAGTTATGTTAACGATCACACAATTTATAAAAATCTATCTGGTAAACATATACTACTTGGCACTACTGCTAGTGGTAACTATTCTCCACTAAAAGAAAATTATTTTATTAAGGCAGAAAGTGATTCTTTAGATCTTGAAATGTTTAAAGAGGAAATAGTGTTTAAAAATTACCCCCATATTGGACCAAAAATTGCACCATATGTTTTTTTTGATGAAAAAACTCTTACATATCACCTCTTTTTCTCTCCTGGAATAATTTTTCATTATGTATCCAAAGACGGTGAGACTTGGAAAAAAGTAGAGAGCGCCGTAAAAAGTTGGTGGGTTTGGTTAAGGGATCCTCATGTAATCAAATCAGACGGAGAATATTTAATGTATTTAACAGATATAAATAATAAAATATCAGTTTTTAGATCACAAGATTTATATAAATGGAAGAAATTAAGATCTGCACTAACCCTGGGGGACGGTATTCCTAAATCATTTAACTCTTCATGTGAATCACCATGTGTTTTTAAATGGAAAAACTGGTTTATTTTAACCACAACTATTATTACATGGCCAATTTCCAGAAAGGAAAATTATACAAGAACAGTCGTTTTTGCATCAAAAGATCCGACTAATTTTGGAACTTACTCGAAAAATAAAGATAGTTCATCAAATGACATTGAATATTTAGACCTTCATGCGCCAGAGATAATTCAAGATTACAATAAGATTTATATAACAACTTGTGGTTGGAAAGATTTTCCGAAGCCGAAAGGAGTAAAGAACGAAGGAGTTTACATAAGAAATATAAGTTTATACGAATACTAAACCACACATGATTTGCTATGTTTAATAGCAATTATGGTTTTACTAAAACCTTTATAGCAGTTAAATCATATGGACTAAATCCTTTTTTACCAATACATAGGTTTAAGAAGTACCACAAGTAAAGGCTTGGTTTAAGCCAAGAAGGAATTTGTCTAATATCTTCCAGACCAAATATTTCCTTATCGCAATCTTCCACGGTGACCATTATTGGTTTGGAATTATTTACAACATTGTTAAATGAATAAGGATCACTTCTTAAATTAAATTCCTCTTTAACAAGGGGATACAACAAATGCTTAGACTTACCCAATCCACCTATTATTACCAGATCCCTCCAAAGTCTTTTTGAATTATTTTCATAATTCAACAATTGATTAATGAAAGTTAACGGACCTAAGGATAACATTAAAATTTTCCCTGGATTTTTATTTAGGATTTCATAGACAGTTTTAACTGTGTTAGAAGCCTCCGTTTTTTCATGTCTATTTTTTGGCCCATGAAGAATCCTAACATCTTTATGAAGATTTTCCATTATTGTTGTAACACACCTAAACGCTTGTGATTCACTGGTATTACCAAATGTAGTTACAATAGCTTGGATTTCAATATCGGGATGAGTTAAGAGATAGAAAAGTGCCAAAGCGTCGTCAGGATCGTGAAGTGGAAGAAGATATGCACAATCGGTTATTACTATCAGTCTTTTTTTCATATGCCAAACAATATACTATGTTTATAGTTCATTATGGCTTATAAAAGGATGAAAATACACAGGATACACTTTATAGCACTTGTTATTTTGGGTGGATATGCGGTATTGTCAAAAGTTAACTTTGTCAACGCCTTGACAAACACAAATATCGTTTATATGTTTTTCCAACTTTATTTATTTGGTATATTTTTTGGATGCTTATTCCTATATTTGTTTTGTCATGATAAATTTTTCCCCGTGGCAGCTGAAATTGAAAAAAATGAAGAGGAGAAAGAAAA
>CAZIPM010000004.1:74430-81113 GCA_964541395.1 uncultured Gammaproteobacteria bacterium
TTGAATTTTTAGAAGGAAGAAAAAAAGTTTTTAAAGAAGTACTTACATCATGGCAAAATTTTGGGGACTTTTATAATCGGTTCAATTGGAGGGCCAATCTTTGCTTCGCTTACTGCCAGGATCCTACTTAAAAATTATAAATTTAAATATCTTGTTATAATTATTGCAAATATACCATCTACAGCTCTCGCAGTAGCGATGGGTAAAGGTTTACTCCACTTGTTTTAATTAGATAATGAGAATTACTAGAAACGATAAAAACCTATTGTTGAGAGCATTAAATATTGCAATCACCGATCTGCGTTCAAATTATGGAAATCTTGGAATATATGCAAGTCCTTTCAAACACCGACAATATTGGGCTAGAGATAGTTTCATTGCTTCAATTGGTGCCTGTACACTTAACGATTATAATCAAGTTAAAAACAATTTAAACACATTTATTAAATACCAAAGAAATGATGGCCACATACCTGCAAGGATAGAAGAAAATTATCACTTTCTGACAGTGTTTGGAATTTATTCAAAAAGAAAAAAACTGACGGTTCTTCATAAGCAGAGTCAACCATGGGCTTCCGACGTGGTTGATTCGAACTCGTGGTTTATTATAAGTTCCTACAATTATATAAAAACTTCTAACAATCAAAAGTGGTTTAGAGAAAACGTAGATGCTTTAGACAAGGCGATAGAATGGTTGATTTCCAAGCTAGATAAAAGTAATTTAATTAAAGAGGGCTTTACTGCTAATTGGTCGGATTGCAACTTTGTAAAAGGTAACACTATATACAACAATGTTTTAGCTTGGAAAGCGCTTCTTTGTATATCTGAACTATCTGAAGGCGTGAAAAAAGAAAACTATCTTAAAATGGCAGACTTTCTTAAGGTAAATATTAACAAATACTTTTGGGATGATGTGAATGGATATTTCATACACTACATTGGCCTTCATGGTACAAGATATAAAGAATTTTATTCAGATGGCAACCTTCTTTCTATTTGGTGGGGTTTAGCTAATCAAAATCAGACTAAAAAAATTTATAAATTTATAGATAATAACAATCTAACCAAAAACCTCATCCCAATTGCTTATCCACGTCTAGTTTTGTGGGACAACATTGCCAATCACTTGATATTTCCAATGTATAAAACGGAAAACACTTTTACACTTTGGACGTGCATTTATATTCTATCTAAAATAGTTAGTGGCAATTTAGCTGATGGAGCCAGGGAAATTACCAGATTTGCAGAAACCATAGTTAACTTCAATACTTGTCATGAAGTGTTGACTCCAGATGGCAAACCTGTAGATATGTGGTTTTATAAATCTGAAAAAAGTATGGCGTGGACTTCGGGGATGTTTATCCTAGCTTTTAATCAATTAACCAAATTTGATAAAGGGTCTACCTAGCGTATTCTTCCATAGGTGTTCTAATACTGCTTTTAATAAGATTGTTTTTCTCTTTGTAATACCACCTGCTTTAGTTTTTTTGTATCTAATTGCATCAATAAAATCTGATTCTTTTTTGCACTCATCTGGAAATTCGGTCCAAACAGTTCCTAATAGTACGTCCATGTGTGCATCACTTGTGCCTAATTCTGCCAAATTATTTGCTTTTGCAAAGTCTGACCAATATTTTTGAAATCCGAATATGGGACTAAATACATCAATAGCATCAATATCTAGACTTAATATTAATTTCTCATTCATTGTCGTAAAGTCTTTTTTAGGATGTGGTTTTAAAAAGGGATGAGGTATTGCCACCAAGCCACCCTGGTCATGAATCATCTCAACTGCATCTTGAGGAGAGATTCTAAATGGTATCTTTTTCGTAATACCGTAGGCTAACAGTTCACCTTCTGATGTTGATATTTCCATTCCAGGAATGACAACAACATCATAATTCTTCGATAATCTTTGTGCTTCTATGCTCCCCAAACATGTATTATGGTCTGTGATTGCAACTGCATTTAGATTTCTTTTTTGTGCTACCTCCAAAATTTTTGCCGGTCCCGATACTCCATCTATCGCTACATGTTCCATCCACCAAACATCTCCTTCGAAAAATGAACTTTCAGGATAATTTAACCTAAGTTGCTTCATGATTTTTTCATAAGGCATATAGAGTGCGTGACTCGAGTATTTAGAATGTATTTGAAGATCTGCTTTTACCATGTTGTGTGTTTGACCTCAAGTATACTATTATGGACTATTGATAAAAACGATCGAATTCTTAGACAACTTAATATTAAATTCAAATTATGGGCTACTAATAGCTGAAGGCGAAAGTTATGCATTTTTTGACTCAGCAAATAATGGGATCGAAATTGATCGCATTTATGAAAAATATCTTGATCAAAACATACTTTCATTAAGAATTAGAAATACTTCAAAAAAACTTATTAGAATATTTTCCTTTGTTGTATCAGATTTCGTTCTCCCTGAGACATACACACCAGAGAAAGTATTGGAAAATAATTGGTTGCAGTGTAGCACTATTACGTATAAGTCTTTAGACGAAATAACAAAAAGAAATCGTATTTTTTTACAAAGAGATCAAAATCCTTATTCATTTAAAAAAGAATATGGATATATCAATGATTCTTTAATAAGTGAATGGTTTACTAGTATTAAATTACCTAATACAAATCTATTTATTGGAGCGGTTACCACAGCTAATCAGTTTTCTCAGATATATATTAAAAAGATAATTGAAGGGACGATTGTGAGGGTTACGTGTCAATATGATGGTTTAGTTTTAAAGCCTGGTCAGGTCGTAAATAGTGAAAAAATGTTTTTTAATGTTGATAAAAAAGAAATTACTGAAAAGAAATTCGCAAAGTCCTTATCGCATTACATGCATGTTGAAAAAGTTATGGCACCGATAAAAGCAATGTGCTGTTCATATTATTGGAGTGGAAACAAGATAACTCAGGAAACTATTAACAAAGAGCTAGATGCAATAAATTCTTTACCACAGAAACTTAAAATTGATTATATACAGTTGGATGCAGGTTATACAAAATACTTTGGTGACTGGCTCGACTATGAAGAAAGATTCCCTGATGGATTTGCCGGTTTGGTTGCAAAAATAAAGAGTATGGGGTACAAAGCTGGAATTTGGTTATCACCGTTTGCGATTAACCCTGGCACAAAACTTCATGATCATAACAAAAGTTGGTTAATAACTGATGGGTTTAAAAAACATTTCGAAGGCAGATGGACAAGCCCAATTGACAGAATGTCCAAAATGTTAGATTTAGAAGTTTTGGATCCTACAAAACTAGAAGTAAGAGACTATTTAAAAGTAGTATTGGAGCACTTTAAGAAATTAGGATTTACTCTTTTTAAACTAGATTTTATGTATCCTGTTTGTCTTGCTTCCAAATTTTCAAAACCTGTGACAAGAGCCCAGGCCTTAAGAGGAGGTATAGAGTATGTTAGAAAAATCTTAGGAAATGAATGCCAAATACTTTCAGGAATTTCTCCACTTTCTGTTGTGGTTGGTGTTGTAGACCATGTTCGAGGTGGTATCGATTGTTTGAATCCATTTGTTGGCGGAGTTCCAATCGTTAATTCAATAGTGAATAATTATATGCTAGAAAGTGATATTTCTGAAAACGAAAACCGGCTTTTTCTAAACGGTACAGTATGGCGAGCAGATCCGGATGTTCTGATTTTCAGAAAGGGAACAGGTCTAAACCCCTTGCTTATTGAAAAGCAAAAAAGTTTGGCTGTTAAAAATAATTTATCACTTTGGATAGGTGATAGCATTGATGCACTAGATAGTTCTGAAAAGACCAAATTGTTAAGATTTTTTAATTATTGAAATAATTTTTTCTTTGATGGAAAGAGTAGAATTTAATTGTTTCTTTTTTGAAGTTGAATTGGAGATTATCTTTAATAATCTACTATTTTCTAGCAATTTCAGTACATAAGAAAGGTTACTTATATCTTGCAACTCTATTGCACTTCCAGAGTTTACTAAGTACTCAATATGTCTTTTTTCTTGACCAAATCCTTTATCAATAAAAATTATGGGTTTACCTAAATATAAAGCTTCTGAGGTTGCCACACCTCCCGGTTTTGTTACAATAATAGAAGATTGCGACATTAAATCTGCCATATTTTTAGTAAATCCTAACAATTTAACCCCTTTTAATTTACTTTGGATCATCTTTTCTTTAAACCTGTTATTTTTTCCACAAACCACTGTTACATTATATATTTTTTCAATTATTCTAATCTCCTTTATTAATTTATTTGAAAACATATCTGGATATCCATATATTCCAAATCCTACAGCTAAAACTAAAATAGATAATTTATTAGTACTTGGTTTTGGTAAATTAGAACCATAAAACTGTGATTTTAGAGGAATACCGTAATTAAAGATTTTATTAATATTTATTCCATTTGTTACTAAATCTATTTTACTAACTTTATTAGAAACGAAATAATAATCAATTTTAGAACTAATCCATGCGGGTGATACCCGATTATCAGTGACAATTGCAACAACAGGAATTTTTATACGGTGATTAATTGAGACAAATGCTGCTAATGCATGTGTGCATATAACCAGATCTGGTGAAAAACTGTCAATATAATTATGGAGAGATTGGAAGTTAATATTTAATAAACTTGATGTATTATTTCCGAACCTTTTCAGAGAATCTTGATTCCAAATGAAATTATACAACAATCCAAATATTAAATTTTTTGAGTTTATTCTGTTGATAACTGCTGCTATATTTATTTTTGAAAAATCAAAAATATCAATCAATTTCAGATTAATGTCCTTTTGCATTGAGAGCTGTTCATATATTGCTTCTGCTGTACTTTTATGACCATCTCCTACCGATGCGTACATTATTATTATTTTTTTAGTTTTTATATATAGTATTATACTTCTTAGAATGATTAATAAAATATCATTACAAAACTTTAGAAATTTTAACAAAAAAAGTATTGAGTTTGATGATGGTATCACAATAATCGTTGCCCCCAATGCAGCAGGAAAAACAAATATATTAGAAAGTATATTTATGCTTTCTGGTGGAAAGAGTTTTAAAGCAAAAGTAGAAATAGATGTTATAAAGTATAAAGAAAGCATCACTCGAATATCTTGTCTTACGGATAAAGACAAATTAGAAATTATCTTAACTACTGGAGATAACGGTTGGCCCAGAAAAAAGTTTATGGTCAATGGTGTAGCCAGACGACTATTGGATTTTTCCGGAAATTTTAAAGCAGTACTTTTCGGTCCTTGGGATTTGGACTTGGTAACGGAATCACCCTCGATAAGACGAAAATTTTTGGACAGTGTTTTATCTTTGGTTGATAGAGAATACAGAAGATCTATAAGTTCATATGAGAAAGGTTTAAGGCAAAGAAATAAACTGCTTCTTAGAATTAGAGAAGAGGGGGTTAGTAGAAGCCATTTGTTGTTCTGGAACCAGCTTCTTATTAAAAACGGAAATTACATCTCTTCCAAGAGAGAAGAATTTATAGATTATATAAATAGTTTACCCCGCAAATTAATAGCTGCTGACTATTCTCTTAATTATGACAGCTCTGCAATTTCAGAAGGAAGATTAGAACAATATAAAAACGAAGAAGTATCATCAGCCACTACTCTGGTAGGCCCACACAGGGATGATTTTATCTTTAAATTAAACGATCGTGAATTATCATCTTTCGGAAGTAGAGGTGAACAAAGAATGGGAGTTTTGTGGATCAAACTGGCAGAACTTTCTTTTGTGGAAAGTACTACAGAGGTTAAACCGACACTTCTTCTGGACGATATCTTTTCGGAGTTGGATCATGCACACCGCAAATTAGTTCTTGACACAATACAAAACCATCAGGTTATAATGACCACATCTGATGAGCACTATGTGCCTAAATTTAAAACAGATAGTATTAGAATAATAAATTTATGACAGCTGAAGATAAAAAGAAAACCTTACAAGATGTTTCTGGTGCAGCAATTAATCTAGATGAAAAGGGAAAACATAAGAGAATTCATAGAAAACAAAACCCTTCGGATTATGAAGAAAAAACGTATGAAACTCCGATAGTTAGAGTTCCAGATAGCTTACGTGATAAACCTATACGAGTTTGGACAGATTGAATTAATCCTTTTTAATAAGTCTGGATAGATTAACAGTTACAACTACTGCTAGAACTGTTACTAAAACTGCATAAATAAGAAGTGATATCAAACCTGAAGCTCCACCTACTAAAGGTTTGATGTATTGATTAATAACTTCTTTTATAAATTCATTCCAAGCTAAGGCTGCAACAAGACCAAATCCGGAAGTGGAAAGATCTAGCATTTTGTTTAATAGTTCTTTTCTGATGCTTTTCTTTTCCTCTTTTGTTTTTTCTTTTGCCATAGTGTTATTTTAATTCTTGTCCTCTTTAATTTCTAGTGATATATTATCTTCAAATATGCCGATAGAAGTTCCCAAAGATGTAGTAATTCTTAAGAAAATTGATACCGATAAGGGTGAAAAGCGAGTGCCTTTGGACCTGGAAACTATTCCCGAAAGTGAAGAACCCAAAGTTCAAGCTGCAATTGATTAGGTGGTAAGTGATCCATCCGCACCTTATCCTACCTGCCACGGCTCGTTCTATCTAGACCCGAATGAAAAATATCGAATCAAAGTTTATTTTGTAG
>CAZIPM010000005.1:0-40845 GCA_964541395.1 uncultured Gammaproteobacteria bacterium
GCCCCTCAAATCCTATTTGATCTAAAGCACAATTTCTACCATTTAAGAACTCTATTGCAATATGGACTTGATACATTAAACGGTGTTTCAGACGCAGGTTTTGTATATTATCATTTCCTTCATTTCTGGCCTCTTTTGATCATACTTTTATCGCTTCTTATCCTAAAAATTTGCAAAAGAAATATTTTTTTAGGAGTAATGTTAATTGTCTTATATTTATATTTGAATTTAACTTCAGTACATATAAATTTCCGAAAGCCAGTAGGCATGTTTGAAGGATTAAATTTCAAAAATATAAATACAGCTGCAAAAATTATTTCAGAAAAAGCATCCGATAATTTTAATGTTGTTACTCTTTATGATTTTGACACCAGGGGATATACATTACGCTACTTGGTTGAATATGTTTATGGTAAAAAGCCTATGGGGGAAATAGATTATCCTTCTTCAAATGAAATTTTTGCTTTGGCAAAAAATGATTATGACTTCAACAAAAACAATCCGTGGGAATTAAACGTCTATAAGCCTTATAATATAAGTCGGATAGAAGAAATAAGAGAGAGTTTTTCTTTATATCGGATAACTAAGGATTTAACTAATAAAGATAATTAAATGAAAGTATCAGTAATAATACCTATTTTTGATGAAAGTGATGTAATTCAATCATGTTTGAGTTCTTTGGAAAAACAAACATTAAAAGACTTCGAAGTTATTGTGGTAGATGATGGAAGTAATGAAAAGTTTGATTTGAAGCAGTTGATTAGTAAAAAACAATTAACACTTTCAATTCTTGAGCAACAACATAAAGGAGCGGGGGCAGCCAGAAATTTGGGAGCCAAATCCGCTACAGGAAACATACTTGTGTTTATTGACGCAGATATGACTTTTGACAAAAACTTCCTAAAAATGCTTATTAAACCCATAATCGGTGGTAAATCAAAAGGAACAAATTCAGTTGATGAATATGTAAGTAATTGGAAGAATGTTTGGGCAAGGTGTTGGAACATCAATGAAGGTTGGGAGAATAAGAAAAGACATCCCAAAAAATACTCCAACAAACAAAAAGTTTTCAGGGCAATTTTAAAATCTGAATTTGTCAGAGTTGGAGGATTTAACCCAGGAGGATATAACGACGACTGGAGTTTATCTGAAAAGTTGGGTTATCAGGCAGATGTTGCGCATAAAGCAATCTTTTTCCACAAAAACCCGGGGAATCTTAAAGAAATTTTAAAACATGCCCAATGGGTAGGTAAAAGAAAATACAAATTCGGTTTTTTAGGATACTTAACCGCACTTATCAGATCATCATTTCCTTTTTCAATTCTATTGGGTCTTTTTTACTCTATCCGCTTTTTACAACCTGCATTTATGATTTTTAAACCTGTTTATGACTTTGGCCTATTTGTAGGTATATTAAAGTTCATGTTTACTAAAAAAGGATTTAAATGATAATTAATTCTCTGATTTTAGCCTTTTTAATAAGACTTTTGAATCTTGACCAATCACTGTGGCTTGATGAGGCAATTGGAGCTTTAGTAGTTAGGAATATGAACTTCTGGGATATCTTAACCAAATTTCCACTGATGGACAACCACCCCCCGTTATATTACCTGGTTTTAAAGGTGTGGACATTTCTTTTCGGTTACACTGAAGTTGCGCTTCGTTTACCATCTGTTTTCTTTGGAGTATTAACCGCTTATCTCGTTCATAAGATAACTAGGAACCGGTACATCACCCTTCTTGTGGCAACATCTCCTTTTTTGGTCTATTATTCTCAGGAAGCAAGGATGTACATGATGGCAGCCTTCTTAGCAACTTGGGCAGTTTACCTTTATTTAAACAAAAAGTTTATAGGTTTTTCCATAGCCATAACTCTACTGATTTTTACCGATTATGTGCCGGTATTTTTACTGCCTGTATTTATAATTTATTCGGTAATTAAAAAAGAAAACGTCAAAAAAACTCTTTTATCATATTTACCTATGGCTGTACTTGGTCTATTTTGGCTGCCTACCTTTTTATACCAGATAAATGTCGGAAAGACCTTATCTATCACCCTCCCTGCATGGCAGGAGCTGGCAGGTGGGGCAACAATTAAGCAAGTGGTAGTTATGTGGAATAAATTAATATTGGGTAGAATCTCATTTTTTCCCAAAACTTATTATTATCTATTGGTAGTAATTTCTTCTGTTCCTTTTGTAATTACCTTAATTAGATCATTTAAAAAAGTCAACCTATTTTTTTGGATGTGGTTTTTAATACCCTTAGTATTAGGGTTTGTTACATCTTTTATTTTCCCTGCTTTTATATACTTCAGGTTTTTATATGTAGTACCTGCCTTTTACATTCTGGTTGGGCAAACCAAAAATAAAATCCTAATAAGTATGATGCTTCTTGTTAATTTAATAGGTTGTGGAATTTATCTTTTGGATAAAAATCAACAACGGGAGAGTTGGAAAGAAGCAGTCTCTTTCGTTGAATCAACAATTGGTGAAGATGAAGCGGTGGTCATTAACTACCCTGAAGCATTTGCACCATACAGATGGTATTCAAAAGATAAATGGTTAAAAGTTGCCTCCGTTGCTGATTCAATATTCGTGAACAAAGTGCTTACAGAAAACAAGGTAGAAAGAAGTATCCAAAACGAAAAAGGTGTTTATTATTTCAATTATCTTGAAGATTTGACTGATCCCTCTTCGGTTGTAAGAAACAAGTTGACAGAATTGGGATTTGAAAATATAAAAACCTATACATTTAACGGAGTCGGTGAAGTAGAATACTTAAGACTAAATGAAAATAGCAATTGATTTATCACAAATACTTTTTGGTTCAGGTGTTTCCCATTACAGAGAGAATTTGGTTAAAAATTTACTGGAAGTAGATACAGAAAACAAATACCTTCTTTTTGGAGGATCACTCAGGCAATACCACCTTCTTGAAGAAAAAATAAATAGTCTTAAGGGCAGGCATGAAGCCAAAACTTTCCCAATACCACCAACCTTGGCAGATTTAATCTGGAACAGATTGCACAAGATTCCCATTGAAAAATTATTGGGAGAAGTTGATCTGATCCATACATCCGATTGGACAGAACCACCTTCTAAATATCCAAAAGTAACAACAATTCATGATTTAATTGCTCTTAAATTTCCCAAAATTACACAACCTAGCGTTGTTTCTGTTCATAAAGAAAGAATTAAGTGGGTTTACAAAGAATCAAGAAAAATTATTGTTCCGTCACTTTCCACAAAGAAAGATTTAATGGATCTGGGATTTGAAGAGGAAAGAATTAGAGTTATTTATGAGGCTCCTAATTTGACGAAAGCAAATCAAAAAAACGTTGAGGAGGTAAAAAAGAAATATCAGATTTATGACAATTATATAATTGCGATAGGGGTAAATCCCAGAAAAAACATTCAAAAGATGATTGAAGCATTCCACTTATCCAAATCGGGAAAGAATCTGAAATTTGTAATTGCCGGGGAAAGAAAAGGTATGGTTTTTGAAAATGAGAGAGGCGTCAGATTTTTGGGGAGAATTTCAGATTATGATCTGGCAGCGCTTCTAACCGGATCTAAAGCCTTGGTTTATGCATCTCTCTATGAAGGATTAGGAATACCCATATTAGACGCTTTTAACTGTGAAGTTCCTGTAGTTACTTCTAATATATCATCTATGCCAGAGGTTGCAGGAGGTGCGGCTATACTGGTAAATCCCACTAGTACCAATTCAATAGCAGACGGTATTGAAGAAGCGCTATCAAAACCCAAGACCTTAATAGCCAAAGGACTTAGAAGAGTAGAAGACTTTTCATGGCGAAAATGCGCCAAAGAAACCCTTGAAATATATAAAGGGGTTAAAAACAATTTAAAATGATAAGAAAAGCATTGCAAAGTGACGTTGATGAGATATGGAGTCTGGGTTCCAATGTTGATGAATTCCAAGTTAGCAAAGAAGTTGTTACATTTTGGCCCAGGCCGGTTTTGGAAGCATGTGTAAATAATGGGTCAATATTTGTATTCGAAGAGAACAAAAAAATAATTGGTTTTATAATTTCAAACTATAATCCATTGTTTAAGAAGGCTATTATAGAAAATATCTTTGTTCATCAAGAACATAGGAATAAGGGAATTGGAAAAAATTTATTGAATAATTTGCTAAAAGATCTAAAAATCAAAAAATGTGAGTATGTTTGTACTTTAATTGAGGAAAAAGATGACTTAGGGAAAGCTTTTTATTTAAAGAATAAATTTAATAAAGGTATAGATTGTGTGTGGCTGGATTTAATTCTGGGAACAGATTTTAAAAAGCCTTAACTATTCAGTTAATGATACAATCTAGGTATGGCTAAGATGATTTTGGTATCTAAAGCATCTAAGGAAGAAATCAAATCTATTGCGGAATTATTTCATGGATATGTTAAAGTGGTTGTTGATGTTGAAAATAAAATACTCTGTGCAGGTGCCGAAAGACATGTTGATGAGGAACATAAACTTTTAATAAATGGTTCAAATCAATCTGATTTGTGGGGCGGAGGCATTGATTTGGAAACAGGTGAAGTTGATTATAATTCAATGATAAATTTAAGACCAAATCAAGATAACCCCAGCCGTGACATACTTTCAAAAGATATTAGGCTAAAATTTAATGAAATTGTAAATAAAATTCTGAAATAGTGGATACTAAACAGACAGTAATGGACATAGCAATGAATTTGAATAGAATTGGCAATTGGATTGCTGATGGATACGAGCCTAATAAGAAAAAGGTAGAAGTTTTCACGAAAAATACAGATGATTATATTTCCACGATACAAAATTTAAGTCAACCATTCGAAAAAACTTGGTCTGAATTTATGAGGGTTTATCCTCTTTTTAAGAAAAATATTAAAAAAAATGCAGAAAACCTAATGACTTGGGGAAACATTTTAACACATAGATCAAAATTAATTCGTTAATTATTATTATGATTATTGGAATAGATGGTAATGAAGCAAATATCAAAAATAGAGTCGGGGTAAATAAGTATGCTTTTGAAATGTTGTTGGGGATGTCAAAGTTAATAAAAAAAGAACCCTCAAAGTATAGTCTTATAGTATATCTTAAAGATTCTCCACTTTCAGATTTGCCGGTGGAGACTGAAAACTTCAGATATAAAATTATTTCAGGAGGGGGATTATGGATAATTACAAAACTTACCCCATATCTTTGGAAGAACCCAGAAAAAATAGATATTTTATATTCACCAAGTCATTATACAAGTCCATTCTTGACAATTCCCAGGGTAGTATCCATAATGGACCTAGGATACCTCGAAAGTTCGGAACATTTTGAAAAAACTGTACTTTGGCAATTAAAGTACTGGACTGCTATCTCTATTTTTTTCTCAAAACAGATACTTACTATATCAGAATCTACCAAGAAAGACATTGTACGACATTATCCTTTTGCCTCAAAGAAAATCAAAGTTACTCTTCTCGGATACGATAATAAGAAATTCAAAACAGATATTGATAAAAATCTTGTGCGACAGGTTAAAAATAAGTATTCTATAGTAGATGACTATATTTTATATCTTGGGACACTCAAACCGAGTAAAAATATAGACGGACTCATTTCCGCTTTCAGTAAATTAAAAGAAAAAAATAATTTAAAGTTAGTAATCGCCGGGAAAAAAGGGTGGCTTTACAGCGAAATATTTAAAAAAGTTGTTGAGCTGGGGATAGAAGATAAAGTGATTTTTACGGACTTTGTCAAAGAAGAAGATAAACTGGCATTAATTGCAGGTGCAAAAGTATTCGTTTTACCATCCTTTTGGGAAGGGTTTGGATTGGATGTACTATCTGCAATGGCCTGTGGTGTACCAGTAGTGGTTTCTAACGTTGGAAGTCTTCCTGAGGTAGTTGGTGAGGCAGGAATATATATAAAACCGGATGATATCGAAAGCATCAGGCACGGAATCGAAAAAGTTTTAAATTTAGATACAAGTGAGTATAATAAACTAGTAACTAGAGGATTAGATCAGGTTAAAAAGTTTTCGTGGGACAAGTGTAGTAAATTAACATTAGAAGTACTAGAAAATGTTACAAGACAAAAACGGAAATAAATTAAGTGTAAATGAAGCTTTACCTAAAATTCTTAATAGAATTGGAGCCTATTTTCTTGATTTTGAGCTCATGTTGATTCGATGGGTTGGCTTAATTCCATCCCACATCATCAGAAATTCTATTTATCGCCTAGTAGGAGTAAAAATTGGTAAAGGATCAACTTTCCATATGTGGGCTAACTTCTTTGATCCAAGGAATATCACAGTGGGTGAGGATTCTATAATAGGAAATAATATATTTATTGATGGAAGAGAAAAAGTGACTATTGGCAATCATGTTGATATTGCTTCAGAAGTAATGATATATAATAGTGAACATAAATTAGACTCAGAGATTTTTGAGGCTGTGGAAGAACCCGTGAAAATAAATGACTATGTTTTTATCGGCCCCAGAGTGATAATTATGCCGGGAGTTACCATAGGACGTGGAGCAGTGGTTGCAGGTGGTGCAGTTGTAACCAAAGATGTTCCAGATTTTGCTATAGTTGGAGGAGTGCCTGCGAAGGTGATTGGTGAAAGAAATAACAAAAATCCTAATTACAGACTTGGCCGTGCCAGATTATTCCAGTAAGAAATGAAATTCAATTAATATAATGAAACTTTTTTTAGCATCCAGGATAAAAGACCCATTATCTATTAAAAAACTTGAAGAGTATTTAGGTGGATTTACCAATAAAAAAATAGCCCTAATACCTACCGCTTCAAATGCAGAAAATGGTTGGCAGAGTTGGAAAAGAAAAAATGATGGTACATGGCAATTTGTTCATAAATTAGGTGCAAAAGTTACAGATGTAGTCTTGGAAGAATATAGAGATGAATCTGTAATTAAATTACTGGAAGGCCAAGACGTAATTTGGTTTATGGGTGGAATGGCAGGATATCTAAGTTATTGGATTAGAAGATGTAAGATTGATTTGAATATCAGAAAATTATTAAAAAATGGTACGGTGTATGTAGGTTCAAGCGCAGGTGCAATGGTAGCAGGCCAAACACTTCAGATTTCAAATTGGCTTAGTGTAGATGGCGAAAGAGGCTCTGAAAATATTGAACCTATGAAATTAGTTGAATTTGATATATTTCCTCATTACAAAGATTCGTACAAGTCTAAGATAAAAGGAAAATATAAAGGACCTAAATTATATTTACTCAAAGATGGTGAAGAAATAATCGTCGATGACAATAAAATAACCGTTGTGGGTAAAGAAAGAATAATTTCAAATGAATAAGCTTATAAAAACAATATTACTTTTTGTATCGATAGTAATTCTTATATATGTCACTTTTCCCAGTCCCGGTTTTCCTACTCCTCCACCTGATTCAGAACAATCAACAGAGCCCGCAGATACAGAGTCATCACTTAGACGTGCTTATTTTACCAATTTAAGCAGGGAGGAAGTGATAAATCATTACCGACTTCAATTTAACAACAAACTTGGTTTTCCGACACTAAGACTTAATTACCCACCGGAAGAATCTCAATCTATAATTAGAGATCAAACCAAAAGCACCTATCTTGAAGAATTGGCACATCCACTAAGAGAGTCTATTTATATTAATGGATTTGAACCTAGATCGGAGAAAGATACAATTGTCATAAACGGCAGAAAATGGGAACAAAAAATAATAATACGCTACGTACCAAGTACAGTTATAATTAGGTTGGTTATTACCTGTTTAACTATTGTTTTGAGCTATCTGTTGATGAGAGAATATACATATGCAAAAAGACATTGATCTATCAATAGTAATTGTCTCATCAAAGAAAGACTATTTATTCGACTGTCTAAAATCACTTACTTCGGTTTTGACCGGATTAAATAATGAAATAATCTTGGTTGATAATGCATCTTCAGATAATATAAAAAAGCAAGTTAATGAAAAATTTCCCAATGTAATTGTAATCAGGCGTGAAAACAACGGTGGTTTTGGTGAAAACAATAATATGGGTATGAAAGTTGCTCGAGGAAAATATATACTCCTTTTGAATGATGACACAAAAATTTTAAATAAGGATATATTTAAAGAAATGATTGAATGGATGGATAAGCATCCGGATGTTGGAATCAGCTCTTGTGCATTGGTTAATCCTGATCAAAAAACATATCAAGGGTCAGGAGGTTATTTCCCCACCTTACCCCGTGTATTTGCTTGGATGACATTCATAGACGATATTCCGCTTCTTGATAAAATAATTAAACCTTTCCATCCTTTGCACGGTTGGTCACCAATACACACAAATGAGGATTATTTTAAAAAACAACATGAACAGGATTGGGTAACCGGAGCATTCTTTTTGATGAGAAAAAGCGCTATGGACCAGTCAGGTTTATTCGATGAAGATTTTTTCTTATATGTAGAGGAAGTGGAACTTTGCTACCGTTTTAAAGAAAAAGGTTGGAAAGTTATGTATTTACCAAAGTGGAAAACAATGCACTATGGACAAGTAACTACAGGTAGCGAAAACGCGATGGTTAGGGAAATGCAGCATATTGTTTTGTTTTATGAAAAGCACTATCCAAAATGGCAAAAGCCGTTTTTGCAATTTACTTTAAAGTTTGGTGCAGTACTTAGAATGATTGTTTTTGGTTTTCTGAAAGGTCCTAAGGTGATAAGAATTTATGCAAAAGCATTCGCCGCAGTCTAAAGAATTGAAATTATCTTCTTCGGTGATTAAATATTTAGTTACCGCTTTAATAGTTTTTATCCCGTTGTATATTAAATTCCCGCTTTTTAAAATTCCCGGAACCTATGTCTCGATCAGAATGGAAGATTTTCTAATAGGTTTGACCTTTATCGCACTTATAACTGTTTATTTAAAAGAGTTTTTAAATATTCTTAAGAATAACATTTCTAAAAGCATACTGATATTTTGGCTCATAGGTTTTATTTCATTGCTTTCAGGGTTATTTGTGACCGAAACAGTAGGAGGCATGATAGGTGTCTTACATTGGCTTCGCCGGATAGAATATATGATCCTGTTTTTTGTCGGTTATATCTTCATTAAAAAATGTAACGACAAAGAAAATATACTTTATTTAATTAAAGTACTACTTTTAGTTAATTTATTTATATTTGTTTACGGAATAGGACAAAGATATATTGGTTTCCCCGTAATAGTTACACAAAATGAAGAATATTCTAAAGGTATTGCTTTACGTTGGATTAATGGTGCCCATATAAATTCTACCTTCGCAGGTCACTATGACCTGGCTTCCTATTTACTTTTGACAATGCCAATATTTATAAACTTTTTTTTCTTAGCTAAAAGAAATCTAATTAAAACAATGCTTGGAGTTTCCATTGCACTTAGTTATTGGCTGATTGCTATGGCTGCGTCACGTATTTCTATAATTTCGCTGCTGATATCTATTGGCATAGGTCTGATACTTATTAAGAAATATAAAGAAATTATTTTAGTATTTTTAATTAGTTTTATTATTTTCGGATTTTCACCAATCTTAAAAGCCAGGTATATAAGACTGTTTGATGTGGTTAGAGATAAAATAACCTCAATAGGACTTGTCTATGCACAGTCGACTGAGGTATTTGAAGACAGATCAACTTCGATAAGACTAAATGTTGAATGGCCAAGAGCCATAAGATCACTTACTAAAAATCCACTACTGGGTACCGGTTACTCATCAATTAGTTTGGCTACCGATAATGATTATTTAAGAGCACTGGGAGAGGTAGGAATATTAGGTTTTTCAGCCTTTATGCTTGTTTTTGTTAATATATATAAATTAATAATTAAGTCTCTTAGGAATATTGGAAAATTAGACATTTCTGAAAGAGTTTTTGTAACAGGGTATATTGGGGGGATAATAGGAACACTTTCCAATGCAATGTTTATCGATATCTTTGAAGCATCAAAATTTGCTACAATATTTTGGTTGTTTATGGGAATAACAACAGCCAAGCTTATACAATCTCAAAATGAATAATATATTTACGCATGTGAAAACTGTTATTAGGAATGAGTATATTATATTATCAATAATCCTACTATTTGGCTTGGCGGTCAGACTGTATAAAATCAATAATCCCGTTGCAGATTGGCATAGTTGGAGACAGGCTGATACTGCATCTGTTTCAAGGAATTTTGTTAAAAGTGGGATCAATCTCTTATATCCAACATATGATGATATAAGTAGTATTCAAAGCGGCAAGTTCAATCCTCAAGGACTTCGGATGGTTGAGTTTCCAATATATAATGCTTTGCATGCAATTTTATTTAAAACCTTTGGAACTTTTTCATTAGAAGTATGGGGTAGATTATTAACATCACTTATTACACTTATAACTTCAGTATTTTTATACCTCCTGGCTAAACGGCATTATGGACCAACCATTGGATTGATAACCGCCTTTTTTTTCGTGTTCATACCTTTCAATATCTATTTCTCAAGAGCGATTTTGCCTGACCCATTAGGAGTACTCTTTGCAATTTCTGGTTTATACTTTTTTAAGTTAAATACGATTGTTTCGGCTTTACTTTTCGCTTTAGCATTCCTTCAGAAACCGTACTTCGGTGTGTTTCTTCTTCCGTTAATTCCTGAATTTATGAAAAAGGAAAATCTTAAGAAGAATTTAAACTTTTGCGTTATAGCATTTGCACCATTTATTTTATGGAGGTATTGGACAGGACTTCATCCTGAAGGAATACCTTTTTATAAATGGGCTTTTAACGGAGATAAAATAAGATTCCACCCCGCATTTTTTAGATGGCTGTTTGGCGAACGCATCGGAATATTAATTCTTGGAGGCTGGGGATTGATACCATTCGGTATGGGATTAATCAGAAGAATGAAAGATAAATTTTCACTTTATTTTTCACTATCAATGCTTGTCTACTTGGTGATTGTAGCAACAGCAAATGTTAGACATGATTATTACCAGATACCAATTATTCCTGCAGTTTCATTGAGCTTAGCTCTGGGATCAGTCTGGCTTTGGAAAAGATCTAAAATTCTTTTGACACTTTCGGTTTTGGTGATGTTTTTAATCGCTTGGGACAGAGTAAAACCTTTTTATCAAATTAATCATCCTGAATTAATGGAAGTTGGTAAAGTTGTTGACGAGACTTTACCTCGCGACGCACAAATTGTTATTCCCTATAATGGAGATACTGCATTTCTATATCAAACTAAAAGAAAAGGATGGCCTGCAATTGACAACTCCATTGAAAACTTAATTGAAAGAGGAGCCGATTACTATGTATCAATTGATTTGGGGAGTTCTGATACAGTAAATTTTTCAAAAAGATTTGAAGCTTTGGTAAGAACTGATAAATATATAATTCTTGACCTACATAATGAAATTGATTCTAAGAAGGTAAAGTAATATACTATAGACTATGGAGTGGAAAGTATTTTGTCCTGAAGAGGAAAACAGAAAAAGGTTTCCAGGATTACCATGGGAACATGAGGCTAACTGGACCCAATTAACAGATGAATATCCTCCAAATTCAATCGGAGCTAGACAAGTTAAAAGGATGCAAAAGTTAGTAAATGATAAAGCCATTGAGGTTAACATTACAGACCAGGCAGTTATCGAAGAAGCTTTGAGATTGTCAAGACAAGTTATGGAAGGTGTAGATAGTGTTGAAGATTTACTTAGTGTGGCACAAACAAGAATTAATATTTCTTCTAAATCATTCTGATTTGAGAAAGAAAGTACTACAATATAAACAGCATGAAAATTTTAATGCTAGTTCCGTTTCTTCCTAATGACCAGATGTCTGGTGGTCAAACCCGTTGGTATAACCTGATTAAGCATTTATCCCAAAAGCACAAAATTACTCTGATGACCCTAATTAAAGATGATTGGGAAAAGAAATTTATTCCGGAACTGAATAAATACTGTGAAAAAGTCTATATCTTCAGACGTCCCAAATCTCCTTGGACATTTAGAAATCTACTCCTGACACTTATAAGCTTTAATCCGTTGGTGGTTATCAGAAATTTTTCATTTAATGAAAGACGTGCCATTAAAAAAGAACTTAACTCCCAAAAATACGATATTATCCATGCAGAAACTTTTTATGTTATGCCTCATATTCCCGCGACCAAGACTCCGATTGTTTTAGTTGAACCAACTATTGAGTTTTCAGTCTATCAACATTATGTAAATAGTGAAGTACCTTGGTATTTGAAACCTATTTATCAATTTGATGTAGCTAAACTCAGGTATTGGGAAAAGTTTTACTGGAGACGTGCCACCAGACTATTTGCGGTTTCCGAAGATGATAAAAAAATTATGAACTCTGAAGTACAAGACTTAAACATTGGAGTAATCCCTAACGGTGTTGAGTTTAACTATTTTGATTCCAAAACCGAAGTAGTTAAAAAAGATCCAACTATTTTATATGTTGGTAATTTTAAATGGATGCAAAATGTAGAAGCTGTAAACATTCTCGTTTCTGATCTTTGGCCAAAAATAAAAAAATCTGTCCAAAACGTTAAACTCTGGCTGACAGGTGTTAATATGCCCCCACTTTTATATGGTTATGCCAAAAACGATCCCGACATTAAAATTACTGAAAGTTTACTAGATATAAGAGATGCATATAAAGGTTCAACTGTTCTTGTAGCTCCCATCAAAGGTCCAGGTGGAACCAGGCTTAAAGTATTGGAAGCTTTTGCAAGTGGACTACCGGTTGTATCCACTCCTGTTGGAGTGGCTGGTCTTGGAATAGAGGATGGTAAGCAAGCAATGGTATCTTCCAATATGGATCAGTTGGTTGATTTTACAGTTCAACTATTGAAAAACAAGGAGTTTGCTGCAAAAATTGGGGTAGAAGGTAAAAAATTTGTCAAAGAAAATTTTGACTGGAAGAATATTGTAGCCAAACTTGATAAAGTATATGAAGAAATAATAAAATGAATAAACCCAAACTATCAGTAATTATTTTAAATTACAACACCAAAGAACTTTTGTCGGACTGTTTGAAATCGGTCAAAGATCACATGGATGAAGTTCAGATGGAAGTTATTGTATCCGACAATTCATCAACCGATGGTAGTCAGGAAATGGTAAAAACAAAGTTTCCATGGGTTAAGTTTATAGAAGGACCCAATGAAGGATTTTCAAAAGGAAACAATAGAGCAAGACCGTTAGTTACAGGTGATATGGTGTTATTCTTAAACCCTGACACTTTAGTTCATGATAACGTATTTGCCCTGACAGTCAGATATTTGGAAGAACATCCAAAAGTCGGTGCTGTTACCTGCAAACTAATTCTTCCTGACGGAAGTATGGATAAGGATGTTAGAAGAAAATTCCCAACTCCTTGGGTATCTTTCAATAAATTGGTTTTAGGAAAAAGCCGCGATTATTATTATGAAGATATACCCAATACAGCGACTCATGAAGTAGAAGCAATACAGGGTGCATTCTTCCTCTCCTGGAAAAAGATCTTGGATGATGTTGGTTGGTTTGACCCGGCTTATTTCTTTGATGGAGAAGACGTAGATCTTTGTTATCAGATTTATAAAAAAGGATTCAAATTGGTTTATTATCCTGATGTATATATAACCCACTTAAAAGGAGTGACTAAAGGAAAAGTCAAGAAATGGAGGCATAAGTTAACCGATGCTCAAAGGAAGAAAATAAGACTGGCAGGAGTTGCTTCGATGGAACTGTTTTATAGGAAAAACTTGTGGAAAAAATATCCTCTTCCTTTCAATTATTTTGTAATTTTGGGAATCAACCTCTACAAGATTATCAGGTATGTTAGGGTGGTATTATTATCTTCCTATTAAGGATTTAAAATAATGAAAATCTTACTTGATGCAAGATTCTATGGACTTGAAAACGGTGGTTTAGGAAGATACAGTATTAATTTAATCAAGAGCCTTGCTTTATTAGACAAAACAAACAATTATTCGCTTCTTCTTACCAATAAGTATTTTGATAAATTAGTACTTCCTGATAATTTTAAAAAGATCAGAGTGGATATAAAGCCGTATGGTTTATCAGAACAAATATTATTACCATTAATCATCTGGAAAGAAAATCCTGACATTGTTCACTATATGCATTTTAATGCTCCTCTGATTAATTTCAAACCATTCATTGTTACTATCCACGATATGATCATGCATAAGTCAAAAGGGCTTGAAAGTACAACTTTAAACCCGATTTTTTATCGTTTTAAGCAGATAGCCTACAAATATGTTTTTAGTCACGCAGTGAAAAACTCTAAAACAATTATCGTGCCTTCAATGACAATTAATAATGAATTATCGGAATATTTTAAATTTTACAAAGACAAAATCAAAGTGGTTTATTTGGGATTGGATTATGAAATCCAACTGGTAAAGTCAAATGTTCCCAAGAACAGGAACTTTATTTATGTAGGTAACGCATATCCTCATAAAAATTTAGATTTGTTAATCTCTGCTGTTAAAAAAGCAAAAGTAAAATTGGACATCAGTACTTCAAAAAATTATTTCAGTAATAAACTGAAAGTTCTAGTTAATGATGAAAATGCAGAGGAATATGTCAGAGTTCACGACTTCTTAGACGACCAAAAAGTAATTCAATTGTACAGAGATTCTGCAGCATTCATTTATCCTTCATTAATTGAGGGTTTTGGTTTCCAAGGTTTGGAAGCAATAGCTTCAGGTACAATTTTAATCGCATCAGATATCCCAGTATTTAGAGAAGTTTATAAAGATTATGCAATTTATTTTGATCCCAAAAACGTTGATTCACTAGTCAGTGCAATAAATAAATCTGTAAACCTCTCTGGTTCAGAACGAAAAACAATAATTGAAAATGCTCAAAATTATATTAAAAAATATTCATGGGAAAATACTGCTGGGAAAACCCTATCTTTATATCAGGAGGTAGCCGTGAAATGAAAATAATAAAAGATAAAGATCTGGATTGGGAAAAAGTTAATCATCCTGGGTCAAAAGTATTAAAAAAAGTAATTATTAAAAATGGGGACTTACTTAATATCACAGTTTTTGGTAAAACGATTTTTAAACCACAAGATGTTATCGAAGAACACTCCCACCCGACCATGTATGAAGTTTTTCATCTGACAAAAGGAAAAGCGGTCTTTACAGTAAAAGGTGCAGATCAAGTTGTAGAAAAAGATGACACTGTAATTTTTAAGCCAAACGAACCACATAAACAAACAAATCCATTCAAAGAAGCCTGTGAGTGGTTCTATCTGGGTTTGGCAACTGACAGATGATATAATCTAAAGTTAATATGGGATTTGAAGATAATTTGGAAAAAGGAAAATCTTCTTCAAAACCTGCTTCTCAGACAAAGATGTCTCTTCAAAAAGCAATAGAGATGGGGGAATATAATCCGGAATATTTAAGTACTTTTTCAGAATGGCATACATTAAGCAGACATATTCAATTTCAATATATCAGAGATGCATTAGAAACCAGGCGTCACCACCTGCTTCAACAATATGCTGAGATTAATAACATATTAGATTTTTCTAAAAAACCACATCTTAAAGAAGCAATGAAAAATATCGAAAACCAATTGCATAAAATTGAGGATGACCGAGAAAGATTATTTGTTGAGTACTCCAAATGACATTAAAAGAACGCAAAAAAGTTTTAAATTATTTAATATTGATCGTAGTTGTGTCAATTGCCCTCTCATTATTGGGTACAAAATTAGACACGGTATTGATACGAGAATTTGTCAGCAAAACTGGTTATTTATCACCGTTTATTTTTATACTTTTACTTTCGTTATGTCAGATAATTGCACCAGTAAGCGGTACTCCTATTTATCTTGCCGGTTACGTTTTATTCGAGCGTAACGTCCTATTTTATAATTACGCGTCCTATTTAATAGCTGCATTTATAAATTTTTCAATTGCCCGAAAATGGGGAAGGAATTGGGTAATTAGGCTCGTTGGTAAGGATGATATGTCAAAAATTGACACCTTCGCAAAAGGATATGGAATCAAATCACTTTTGTTTTTAAGAATTTTTCAAAGCCACCTCTCTGACTTTATAAGTTATGCATTCGGATTAACAAAAATTAATTTTATTAAATATATAATAATAAGCATTCTAGCTCCCATCCCAATGTTGATTGTTTGGTATATTTTTATTTTTAAAACAATTGATAATTTAAATGATTTCTCATTGTGGTTTTTGATTACCCTGATCCCACTATTTGTAATCTCCTGGTATTATTGGAAATATTTAAAAAAGAATAATGAAAAATCTAAAAAATTTAAAAATCGCTATTGTTTATGATAGAGTAAATAAATGGGGAGGAGCGGAGAGAGTACTTTTGGCTCTTCACGAAATGTTTCCGAATGCACCACTTTTCACTTCTGTTTATGATAAAAAAAATGCTTCCTGGGCTAGAATATTTCCGAAAATTTATACTTCATTTCTGCAAAAAATACCCCTTTTAAATAAAAAACATGAACTTTTGGGTTGGATCATGCCTTTGGCTTTTGAGTCCTTTGATTTTTCCGACTTTGACCTGGTAATTTCAGTTACCTCAGAAGCAGCAAAAGGTATTATCACCAAGCCAAGCACGTTTCATATTTGTTATATGCTTACACCGACCAGATACTTATGGAGCCATAAAAAATATTATTTTAAGAATAAAATTTTAGAGAAAATTTCTAAACCAGTCATTGATTATCTAAAACAATGGGATTTAATTGCTTCTTGTAAACCTGATAAAATCATAGCCATTTCTACAGCGGTTAAAAACAGAATCAAAAAATATTATCAAAAGGATTCTGAGGTTATCTTTCCTCCTGTAGATGTACCACTTATTATGACAAAAGATTATCTGGATGGAGAATATTATTTAATTGTATCCAGGCTTGTAGGGTATAAACGAGTCGATCTGGCGGTTGAAGTCTTTAATGAATTAAATCTCCCCCTAATGATTGTAGGTACAGGATCTGACGAAAAAAAATTGAAGTACATCGCCAATTCAAACATAAGTTTTACAGGAATGGTAAGCGATGAGGAACTTATGGAAATTTATAAAAAATCAAAAGCTTTTATTATGCCCCAAGAAGAAGACTTCGGTATTGCAGGAGTCGAGGCACAATATTACGGAAAACCCGTAATTTCCTTTAAAAAAGGTGGTAGTTTGGATACAGTTATTGAAGGAAGGACAGGTATGTTTTTTAATGAACAAACAAAAGCCTCTTTAACTTCTGCAATTGCATTATTTGATAAAATGAGCTTTAATCATAATTACATTCGTCGGTATGCAGAAAAATACAATAAAGATAGATTCAAAAGGGAACTACAAAAATCACTTATACGCGCTTATATTGTGTGGAGGGGGAGGAACAAGGTTGTGGCCAAAATCACTTGATAGATCTCCTAAACAGTTTTTAAGATTATTCAACAAAAAAACATTAGTAGAGATAACTGGTGAAAGATTGGCTAAACTTTTGCCTTGGGAAAAGATTTTCGTAGTTACAACCACCAAGCCTTACGGAGACGAAATAAGAAAACTTCTGCCAAAGGTCCCTACAGAAAATATAATTGTAGAACCAGAAAAAAAAGAAACTGCAGCGGCTCATGCTCTGGGTGCTGCATTTATCATGAGTAAAGATCCTCAGGCAGTGATTATTAACGCTGCCTCAGACCATTTTGTAACGCCTCAATTAAACTATGAAAACACCATGTTGGCGGCATCTAAATTTTCTTTTGAAAATGATTGCCTTATTGCAGTAGGCATTAGACCAACTTATCCACACACTGGCATGGGTCATCTTAAAAAAGGAGATAAAGTTGCCAATTCTGAAGGAAGATACGTCTTTAAATTAGACAAATTTGTGGAGAAACCTCCTCTTGATTTAGCAACAAAATATACAGAATCGGGTGATTACTTTTGGAATGCAAACCATTATGTTTGGCGAGCAGATACTTTTTTAAACGAGGTTGATAAATATGCAAAGACTTTATCAAAAGGTATAAACATAATTAGGGATAATATTGGTAAAAAAAATGAAAAGGAAGTAGTAGAAAAAGAGTACAAAAAACTTGAGAAAATATCGGTTGATTACGCGATATCTGAAAAATCCGATAATTTTTATATGATAATTGCAGATTATAGCTGGACTGATATTGGTGATTGGAATGAGCTTTGGAAAAATTTACCTAAAGATGGGAATGGTAACGTCATCATTTCAGGTGATGAAGAGGGGGGAGAGGTAATAAATATTGATACGACTGACGCCCTGATTCACACCGATGGAAGATTGATAGCAGTTATAGATGTAGACAACTTAGTTATTGTAGATACCGAAGAAGCACTGTTAATCTGTTCCAAAAGTCATTCACAATCAGTCAAGAAGATTGTTGAGAAGTTAAGAAAAGATAACCGGAAAGATCTTCTCTGATTATATTTATATATGTATTTCGACCTTATAAAACGTACGATAGACCTACTTAGCTCAATAATACTCGTTGTCATATTTTCTCCTCTTATGTTAATTTCAGCTATAGTAATAAAGTTGACTTCCCCGGGAACTATCTTGGTTGAGAAAGATAATAAAACAGCCCAAAGAGTTGGTAAAAACGGAAAAATTTTTTATCACTTGAAGTTCAGATCCATGATACCTCATGCCTATAATTTAATTAAAACGGATCCTAAACTTAAAAAATATTATGCTGAATACAAGCGTTCAAACTTTAAACTTCATAAAGATCCAAGAGTTACTAAATTTGGAAAATTCATAAGGAAATATTCAATTGATGAAATGCCACAGTTTTTTAATGTCATAAAAGGTGATATGAGCTTGGTCGGTCCCAGACCATGTTTTGTAGAAGAGTTGGAGGAACAAAAAAAACAATTTCCTGATTGCGATAAATATATTAAAGAAATGTTAAAGGTAAAACCCGGAATAACAGGTTATTGGCAGGTTAGCGGAAGGAGCAATGTGAATTTTGATAAAAGAGTTGAAATGGATGCATATTACGCGCGTAAAAAATCACTATTCTTTGACCTATTAATAGTTTTAAAGACTCCATGGGCTATGATCTCAGGTCGTGGTGCTGTATAATTTTTTCTTAAGGTTGAAATACAAAAAATGCTTGAAGAACAAAATCCGTCCCAACCGAATACACCAATAACTCAAAATCCTGCTTTAAATTCCAGTGGCTCAATTCTTATTCCAAAAATATCACCAGATGAAATTAACATTCGTAATAAAAACACCCGATTAAAAAAAATAACACTAATAGGTCTGGCAGTAATTGCGGTTTTAATTCTTCTTTTTGGTTTACCTCTTGGTATCTTTGCAATTAATGCGAAATCATCTTATCAAAGACTGCAGCCTATATTCACAAAAGAAAGTTTTTCGGATGTCGAAAAAATCAAAATTAATTCTAAGTTAATTAGAGCCGAAGTTAATAATATTTCAGGTTCTTATAAACTCATTTCTTGGATGAAAGTAGTCCCTTTTGGTGGAGCTTATGTGTCTGATCTTGGTCACGCTCTAAAAGGAAGCCAGAGCTCACTTGATGCCTTTGAGACTGCCTTTACTACAATAGAGCCATATTTGTCTGTTTTAGGCTATGATAATAAGGATTCGGGAGAAAAAACTGCTCAGGAAAGAATAGATGTAATTGTTTCAGCAATTCCTGAGATTACTCCCAAAATGGATGAAATATCCCAAAGACTTAAACTTGCATCGACTGAATTTGAACAAATCAACCCGAACCGATATCCTGAAACTTTTCGTGGAATCGCTTTAAGAGATAAACTAAAAGAAGGACTTTTACTCTTTGAAAGTTCCGCTTCATATCTGGAAGATGCTAAACCCGTGCTTGAAGCCGCACCATATTTGTTGGGAATTGATTCACCCAGAAAATATCTGGTACTTTTCCAAAATGACAAGGAGCTCCGGCCTACGGGTGGGTTTATGACTGCTTATTCAATAATGAAGGTAGACAAAGCCAAATTTGAACCTGTTGATTCTGCCGATATATATCATTTGGACGCAAAGTATAAACCAGTCTATCCAGCTCCTCAGCCAATTATCGATTTAATTAAAGGACCTTATATTATCTCAAAAAATATTAGATTAAGGGATATGAACTATAGTCCTGATTTTCCCATTGGTATGAAATTGTTTAGCGAAGAAGTCAAAAAAGTTGGAATAGACGGAATGGACGGAATTATAGCAGTTGATACTTCGCTTTTAGTTAACTTATTAAATGTTTTGGGTGAAATTGGAGTATCCGGATTTGGTAACTATTCTACCAAGGATGATCCAAGATGTAATTGTCCTCAGGTAATATACGAACTTGAGAGCTTTGCAGATACCGAAGGGCCGATTATTTGGGATCCTGTCAGCGGAAAAATTATTTACACACCGCCAAATTACGACAACAGAAAAAAAATAATCGGACCTTTGATGAATTCAATTTTGGCAAACGCAATGGCTCAACCAAAGGAAAAACTTCCAAACCTTATAGATGCCGTCTTTAAGTCCTTAATGGAAAAACATGTTCTTTTCTATATCTATGATGAAAAGTCTCAAAGAGCACTAACTGATTTTGGTGTGACAGGTAACATCAAAGATTATCAAGGAGACTATCTTCACATAAACGACTCTAACCTTGGAGGCAGAAAATCAAACCTATATGTTAAGCAGGAAGTCCATCAGGACATTGAAATAGACAAAAGCGGTCAAATCACCAAGACTGTTGCCATAACCTATAAAAATACAGAAAAACATGACGGTTGGCTAAATTCGGTTTTACCCAACTGGGTAAGAGTATATGTACCCAAAGGATCAACACTTCTGGCATCAGAAGGTTTGGAACAAAAATATGAAGGTTCGGAAGAACTGAACAAAACAGTTTTTTCCGGTTATTTCAAATTAAGACCCGAAGGCGTATCAAAAGTTACTTTTAAATACTCCCTTCCTTTTAAAATGACGGGGGAAGATTACCAAATGTTAATTCAAAAACAGCCCGGAACGGATTTACCGATGTATTCGATAACCAAAGGAAGTTATGAAGAAGAGTTCTTGTTGGAAACTGATAAGGAATTAAGAATTAACAGAAGTGTGAATTAAATGAAACCCAGACAGTATTCTTCAGAAGGTGTTTTGATAGCCAAAAGAAGTCATTCAGAAGCGGATAAGATCTTTGTAATTTTAGCGAAAAAATACGGTAAAATTAGGCTCCTCGCTAAAGGAGTAAAAAAATTAAAAAGCAGAAAAAGAGGTCATTTGGAAGTGTTTTCTCAAGTCAGGTTTTCTGCAGTTAACCTTCCCGGAATTGATCTTATAACTGAAGTTGAACTAATTAATGATTTTCCCTCTGTTAGGTCAAACTTATCAAAAATGACCTTGGGATTTTATTTTTGTGAAGTTGTTAATAAAATAACCAGAGAAGGCGAAAAACATGACGATATTTATCAGCTTCTGTTAAAATATTTCAAAGAACTTGAAAAAACGAAAAAGTTAAAACTTTTGAGATTGGAATTTATTTTTAATTTATTGGTCTTGCTTGGTTATTGGCCTCAAGATAAAAAAATGATTGAAGCTGATCAAGTTTTGGATCAGGTTGTAGAAAGAAGAATAAACTCTTTTCAAATCGGTAAAAAACTATTATTATAGTTGTGTGGATACACTACTTGAAACTAACGATTTTGATACACAATTTGAACAGGTGGGATGGGGAATTTTGACTCTCCCTGAAGGAGGAGAACATTATTTTTCAAAACCTCATGGATCAGTAAGATTAAGCCCCGACCTCAGAGGAAGAGGAAATAGGTTTTTTGTCTTTGATCCAGAAAGAGTAGAAAGTCGGACTGTGTTACCTCGTGAAGAGGATCCCGATGATGACAATTTGGAATCAAAAGGTTGGCATGAGTTAGACGGAAGTTCTGAAAGAGTGATATATTATAGGCTTTTACCTGATGCTGCAGAAAAAATTCATTGATCCTCAAAAACTGGTTTGTATTTTTGCCCATCCAGATGATGAAGCTTTTGGTGCTGGAGGAGCAATTGCCTATTTTGCAGGGAAAATCCAAGTTGAGGTAATTTGTGTAACCAATGGTGATTTCCCTAGAAATAAAAAAATAGGTGAAGTAAGAAAAAAAGAACTTTTGGAATCTGCCAAAATTTTAGGAGTTAAAAAAGTACATTTTTTAGGATTTCACGATGGAGAATTGTCACTTAAAAATTATCATGAAGTTGCAAGTAAGGTGGAAAAAATTTTAAAAGATGTCAAACCGGACACAATATTAACTTTTGATCAGAATGGTGTTTCTGGTCATCTTGATCATGTGGCAGTATCTTTTGTCTCATCATATTTATTTGAAAGACTTAATTTTTTAAAAAATATTTATTACTTTTGTGAAAAAAGGGGGGTTAAAAAAATCGTCGGTAAAAAATATTTTGTTTATTTTCCTGAGGGGTATTCAAAAGATGAGGTTGATTGGATTCTAGATGTTACCCCTTTTTATAAGATAAAAATTAAAGCTATGAAAGCACACGTCTCGCAAAGAAAAGATTTTCTTTTTTTAACAACTTTTTTCAAGAAATATCTAAAAGAAGAATATTTTAAAATACAATCAAAATGAAATCTTTGAGACAAACATATAAAGTCAAAGCACCAATTGACAAGGTGTGGGAAGCTTTGACTAATTCCCAAATTATAGAAAAATGGGGTGCTGGTCCAGCAATAATGAACGAAGATGAGGGTTTTGTGTTTTCTCTTTGGGGTGGAAGTATTTGGGGAAAAAATAAAAAAGTCATTAAAAACAAACTTCTTATTCAGGACTGGTATTCGGGAAAATGGAATGAACCTTCAAAAGTTATTTTTGAATTAACTGATAAAGCTAGATATACCGAAATAATTCTTACGCAATCAAATATACCAAACAAAGAATTCGCTAAAATTAAATCAGGCTGGAGAGATTATTATTTGGAACCATTGAAAATCTATCTTGAAAGTGATTCAATAAGTTTATGAGAGGATTTAAGTCAAACATTGAACAGCTCACACTAGCAAACTCCTTTTTTAGACAAGTGATTCATACTTCAAAAAATCTACAGCTGGTTTTGATGGCTTTAAAACCCAAAGAAGAGATAGGGTTTGAAGTACACAATGAAAATGATCAATTTTTTAGGTTCGAAGTTGGAACAGGAAAAGCAATTGTTGATGAGATGGAATATGAGCTTTCTTTGGGAGATGTCTTAATTGTTCCTAAAGGATCAAGACATAATATTATAAACACATCAAAAACAGAATTTCTTAAATTTTATACACTTTATTCTCCACCTCATCATAAAGACGGGACCATTCATAAAACAAAAGAAGAGGCAACTAATTCAAAAGAAGAATTTGACGGCGTTACTTCTGAATAACTTTATACTATAATTGGAAATATGGATTTAATGGAGAAAGTTGTTGCACTTGCGAAAAGACGTGGGTTTATATTTCAAAGTAGTGAAATATACGGAGGATATCAGGGTTTTTGGGATTATGGTCCAGTTGGGGTTGAGTTGAAAAAGAATATTAAAAACGAATGGTGGAAAACCATGGTCTATCACTGCGATGATGTAGTAGGAATTGATGCTTCGATAATAATGAACCCAGTTGTTTGGGAAAAATCAGGACACTTAAAAGCTTTTACTGATCCTTTGGTAGAGTGTAAATTATGTCATAAAAGATACAGAGCTGATCATAAAGAATTACTTTTAGCTCATTCCTCAGAACATAACGGAAAATCTGACTGGACTGAACCCAGAACATTTAATCTGATGACCGAAGTTTTGCTTGGTGTGACTGAACCCAAGGAAACTTCATATTTAAGAGGTGAAATAACTCAAGGAGCATTTGTTAATTTTGAAAATGTGGTTAATTCAACAAGGGTAAAAATACCATTTGGAATTGCTCAGATTGGTAAAGCTTTCAGAAATGAAGTAACTCCGGGTAATTTTACATTCAGATCTAGAGAGTTCGAACAGATGGAATTGGAATATTTCGTTAAACCAGATGAGAAAGAAAGCGAAAAGACGTTTGAAAAATTAAAAGAAATAAGGATGAATTGGTATAAAAATTTAGGTATGAGTGCGGACAAATTACATTTCGCAGACCATGAACCCGATAAAAGAGCCCATTACGCAAAATATGCTACTGACATTGAATACGAAGCTCCATTTGGTTGGAGCGAAATGGAAGGAATTCATCACAGGGGAGACTATGATTTGAAAAATCATGAGTTAAAATATAAGGATAACAACACTAACGAAGAATATATTCCTTGGGTTATAGAAACCTCAGGAGGTGTTGATAGAGCAACATTATTCTTCTTAATTGATTCCTATACGGAAGATGGAGAAAGAATATTTTTAAAGCTCAATCCCAAAATAGCACCTTATAAAGTAGCAGTTTTCCCTCTTCTTGCAAACAAACCAGAACTGGTTTCTAAAGCCCATGCAGTTTATGAACTTATTAAACATAAAATTGGTTTGTCGACAACTTGGGATGACAGGGGAAATATTGGTAAAAGATACTTTGCACAAGACGAAATAGGTACACCCTGGTGTGTCACCATTGATTTTGACAGCCTTAAAGACAATTCAGTGACCATTCGTGACCGTGATACAGCCAAACAGGAGAGGATTTCAATATCTGACCTTCAGAAATATTTTTCAGATAAATTAAAATAAATTCAAATGAATCCGGAAAGATTAAATAATTTGTCCAAGGCTGCAAAAGAAGCACAAAAAAGTTTTTTTACTAACCCAGCCCATTTTTTATTAGGCGATCAAGAAGTTGATCCAATTATTGCTATTGTAAACCTTAAGCACATTTCTGAAGGTTTAAAACAACAGGGATTTTCTAATGATTAGTCAAATCCCGGAAGAAAGTCTTGACAATCAACTTATTAGTTGAAAAAATGAATTAGTGAACAATCAAAACCTTGCAGGAGTAACTTCTAAAAAACTTCCTTTAATTCTCTTTGGAGTAGGTCTATTAGTTTTTGTATTGGTTTTTATTTTTATGGTCAGAAAAAATAAGAATGTTACACCTTCCGATGAAACAACTATTGAAGTTCCGTTTTCCGACCGACCTGTTGTTTCTCTGACACCAAGATCTGATGGCCATTGGCTTGATTTAAGCATTGAAAAGTTCAAAGTACAAAAAGCAGCCTCACTTGATTACGAACTTTTATATACACTTCCAGATGGTAGAGTCCAGGGGGTGCCTGGAACAGTACAGCTTACGGGAATTTCCGATCTTAAACGAGAACTTCTGTTGGGTTCAGAATCATCGGGAAAGTTTAGGTATGATGAAGGTGTTAAAAATGGGAATTTAACTATCCGCTTTCGAGATGGAAAAGGAAAATTGTTGGCTAAATTTTCTACAAAATTTAGGATGCAAACAGACGAAACCAACTTATCTTCCATTGACGAAAACTTCGTTTATAAATTAGAAAAACCCGTGAAGGGTGAGTTTTTTGTAACAATGGAAACGTTCGGTCTTCCAACAGATAGCAATGTCAGTTCTGTCTCTTCAGGACCTTATGGTGTATTTTCTTCTTTAGAAGACAGTAATTTACCGGTTGGAAAAGCAGATGGTTGGCAAATTGTTAGGTTGAACTTTTTCTACAAATAATTTCATTTGAAATTAGAAGATGAATTAGGTGTTTTTCTTATGTTGTTTTTCATGGTGCTCGGCTATTAAAAAAGCTGCTAGGTATTGTTCTCCTTTTTCCATAGTCAGAATCTTTTTTTCAGCCAATTCTCGATCAGTTGGTCTGTCTACAGATACAGCATCTGCTATTATTTGGTTAAAATTAGGAATTGAAGTTAGTAATGTTGCCTGCGCATCGGTTAAACCTGCCTCTTTGGCTTTACGCGCTGCAATAGTCTTAATCTGACCATAATCGTAGTCTACCATAATCATATTATAAGTCATCAGGTATATAGTTTTCAATTTGATCTAGTTGTAAGTATTTTGTTCGGTGAAAGTACCTCTTGACACGCCGTGAAAGAAATATCAAAATGGATAACAATGGATGAGAATGGATGAAGTCCAAGCTCAGACACATCTGCCCAGATGAATAATATAAATGTTGTTAGGTACTTATCAAGTCAAAGTTGCCCCAGGCAGGAGAGTTTTTGTTCCTGCGCCTCTTCGTGGGGATTTAAAAGACAATTTCATAATCGCTCGTTGGTACGAAGGATGTCTAGTTTTGGTATCGTTTGAAAGTTGGGATGCACTTTACAAAAGATTAACGGGAAGCCAGAAAATCATAGTATCACCTATAAGAGATACAGAAAGATTTATCTTGGGTTCAGCATATCAGATGGCACCGGATGATCAGGGTAGAATAGTTATTCCTGAGAATTTGGCAAGTTACGCGAACCTTTCGGATGAAATCAGTTTTCTGGGTTTGGGAGATAGGGTTGAAATATGGGATACAAAGATTTGGGAAGAGAAACAGAAGAAATTGATAACTGTAGCATCCGAAATAATTGAACAGATAGCATCTGAAGAAAGAAATACTAAAAATGAAAAGTAAAATCTTTCCCAAAAAAGATGATCAATACCACGAGTCAGTAATGATCAATGAAGTAGTTGAGGAAATTTCGCACATTAAAAGTCCTACTGATAAAGAAGGTAAAAAATTAAAAGAAAGTATTAGACCAAAAGTTATAGATGTAACATTGGGTACTGCAGGCCATGCGAAAGTACTTATGGACGCAGGCTTTGACGTACTGGGAATAGAAATAGATCCTAAAATACTGAATATTGCCAAAACGCGGATTCCGGAAGGGAAATTTGTCTTAGGTAATTTCAGTGAAATTGATGAAATTGCCAAGAATAATAATTTCTCGCAAGTTGATGCAATCTTAATGGATTTGGGAGTCAGCAACCTTCATCTTAAAAACGATGAAAGGGGTTTTTCTTTCACTGAAGTGGATCAAGCTTTGGACATGAGGCTAAATCCAGATGTTCAGGGTGTAACAGCAGCGGATATGGTCAATGCATTGGATAAAACACAACTTACCAATTTGTTTGCCAGGATAATGAAATATCCACATGCAAAAGAAGTTAGTGAAAAAATTTTCGAAAACAGACCCTTGGTTACTGTTGGGGATTTGAAACGGGTAGTTTATGGAATTGCACACAAACCAGGTTTAGACGCAGCTACATTACCTATGTTAGCACTCAGAGTTGCCGTTAATAGTGAACTGGAAAATTTAAAAGAAGGGCTTAATAAAGGATACGAGTTATTAAAAATCGGGGGAAAACTTTTAGTAATTACTTTTCATTCAGGGGAGGACGAAATTGTTAGACAGTTTAAAAAAAATCAGTGGGAGAGAAGACCAAATGAAGAAGAAATTTATCAAAATCAGAAAGCCAGAAGTGCAAGATTAAGAATATTTACAAAATCATAAGCAAAGCTTGAGACCAAAAGTCCAAAGCAAAGCTTGAAACAAAAAAAGTTATGAAAACAAAGATATTATGGATTACAAATTTAAGTCTATTGGCAGTGGTAGTATTTATGGGAATAGAACAGGCAGGCATGGGGGCAGAGTTAGCCAAAATGGAAAGAGATACACATCTTGTAAACGAAAATATTCATAAAATATCCGAGACAATTCTGATTACATCTTCATCCGCCAAATTAGATACTTCAGCCGTGGAATTAGGTTTTGTTAAACCGCAAAATATTATTTATATAGATTCTAACGACGTCTTAACCAGTAATCTTTTACGTTGATTAATAGTTTAAACAATATTAACTTTTTATGATGATAATTGAGCTATGAGGATAATAGACCTATGAGGATAAAAATATTAGCTTTCTTTTTCCTTCTGGCTTTTATAGGTGTAGGTGCCAGACTTTATTACTGGCAGATTGTCAAAGGACAAGACCTAGCATTACAGGCTTCATATCAATACAGCGATTTTAAAAAGTTTACTGCCCCCCGCGGCAGTATATACGCGTCAGACGGAACCTGGTTGGCTACAATGCGTCAAAATTGGCTTTTATATTCGGCAATAACGGAACTTGAAGACTCTTCCAAATCAATTGCCGAAAAAATTGCCCCAATTCTTCTGGAAGAAAAAATTGAAGATGAAGATTATCGACAATTACTTCTTGAGAAGATAGATGATATCACCTCACTTTTGGGTAAAGAAGGAGCATCCTGGATTCCCATAGAACACAAAATAAGTACCGAGGAAAAAGAAAAAATTGAGAAATTAAATATAGCTGGTCTTGGATTTGAACCAGAAGAAACTAGATATTATCCGGAAAGTTCTTCCTCGGCGCAACTTCTGGGATTTGTCGGTAAGAATGAAGAAGGGCTTGATACGGGTTATTTCGGCTTGGAAGGTTTTTATGATATTGCCCTTTCGGGAAAATCGGGTGTGGTAAGTAGAGAAAAAGATGTTAAAGGCGTTCCTCTTTTGGGGCAAGCGTCAAGTGAAATAGGTGCAGTTTCAGGTGCCGATCTGGTGACCCATATCAATAAAAGAATTCAGCTTTCTTTGGAGAAAAACTTAAAGGAGGGAATAGAAAGATATGGTGCCAAGACCGCAACAGGTATAATCATGGATCCAGAATCTGGTGCTATTATGGCAATGGGAGCATACCCTTCTTTTGACCCCGTTAAATACTTTGATTTTTCTAACGAACTTTTTAAAAATCCCATTATTTCAGATGTTTTTGAACCCGGTTCGGTATTTAAAGTTTTGGTTATGGCCTCAGCCTTGGACGCTGGAGTTATTGAACTGGATACAATTTGTGATATTTGTGATAAGCCGCTCAAAGTGGATAAATATTTTATCGAGACTTGGAATAACAAATATCACCCCAACTCTACAATGACTGAAGTAATTGTCAACTCAGACAATGTAGGTATGAGTTTTGTAGCCTCGAAATTAGGAGCGGACAAGTTTTATGATTACCTGGATAAATTTGGTATCAATTCCTTAACCGGAGTTGACCTACAAGGTGAAGTGTCTGCCACAATGCGAAAAAGAGGTAGCTGGAATCTAGTTGATTTAGCTACTTCTTCGTTCGGACAGGGAATTGCTTTAACTCCCATCCAACTTATAAATGCAGTTAGTGCTATAGCCAATAAAGGTATTCTGATGACTCCCCAAGTTGTAGATATGGTCAAGATTGAAGGCTTGAGCCAGGATGTTAAACCTAAAGAGGTAAGAAGGGTTATTTCTGAAGATGCGGCAAATAATATAACTATAATGATGACAGAAGCAGCCAAAAGTGGTGAAAGTAAATGGACAAACTTGCCTGGTTTTGGTGTAGCGGGTAAAACGGGAACAGCTCAAATTCCAATTGCAGGCCACTACGATGCAGATAAGACAATTGCCAGTTTTGTGGGATTTGCGCCAGCAGATGATCCAAAATTTGTCATGTTGATTACCCTTACCGAGCCTCAAAGTTCCCCATGGGCTTCTGAAACAGCTGCTCCTCTTTGGTATTCTGTAGCGAGAGATTTGTTTAATTATTTTGGTATTCAACCTGGAAATTAGGTATAATACCAGAGCCTTAAGAATATATTAATATATGGCTAAATTTGAAGTAATAGGTGGTAAAAAATTGGAAGGTGAAATTACGGTAGCTGGAAATAAAAATTCAGCTCTAAAACTTATACCCGCTACCCTTTTAGCAGATTCTCCTACAACATTAACCAATGTTCCCCACATTTCGGATGTTTTTGTTATGGTTGACATTCTAAAGAATTTAGGCGCCAAAGCAGAACTTGTTGATCATGTTTTAACTGTTGATCCAACAGGGCTTAATTCATTTGACCCTGATCCTGTGTTGTGTGCAAAGCTTCGTGCTTCAGTAGTCTTGGCAGCCCCTCTTTTGGTCCGATTCGGCAAAGCAGTTGTAACACCACCTGGTGGTGATCAAATCGGAGACAGACTCCTTGACACCCATTTTTCAATGATGCAAAAGATGGGTGTTACGGTAAAACGGAATGATGGGAGGTTTTATTTGGATTGGCAAAATAAAAAAGCTGGGAATATCTTCTTAGAAGAAGCTTCAGTAACCGCAACCGAAATGGGATTAATGATGGCAGCCTCATTAAATGAAGAAACTACAATTGAGGATGTAGCGGGGGAACCGCATATTACGGATCTTGTTAATCTGTTAATTAAAATGGGAGCAACAATAAAAGGTGTGGGCTCAAGTATTTTGTCTATACAAGGTGGGAAACTAAAAGGAGTTGAACATAAAGTTATGCCTGACCACATTGAAGGGGGAACTTTTGCAATAGCAGCTGCAATTACAGGAGGTACCATAACAATTAATGATTTTATGCCTGAGGATCATAAAATGGATCTGGTTTATTTTGAAAGCGTGGGTATGAAATTTAAGCAAGTGAAAGATAAACTTCATGTTTTCCCGTCTGAATTAATAGCAACAAGGAGAAAATTCCAAACCCGTCCCTGGCCGGGGTTTCCTACCGATCTGATGAGCCCTTTTATAGTACTTGCAACACAAACTAAAGGGACAATTTTATGTCACGATTGGATGTACGAGTGGAGAATGTTTTTTGTCGATGATTTAATAGGAATGGGAGCTAATATTTTTATAGCAGATCCTCACAGGGTAATAATTTCAGGACCTACTAAACTTATGGCAGACAGATTGTTTTGTAAAGATATCAGAGCCGGAATTTCAGTTGTTTTGGCAGCGATGGTAGCCGAGGGAACAAGCATGATCGAAAATGTGGAAGTAATAAAAAGAGGTTACGAAAATTTGGAAGAACGTCTGCTTGCATTGGGTGCTTCAATTAAAAAGATAGATGAACATGAAAATTGATAAATCCCCCCCTCATATTAAAGGGGTAACTTCTGATTCAAGGGATGTAAAGCCAGGGTATGTGTTTGTTGCGATTAAAGGTTTGACTGTGGACGGACATGATTTTATTGAAGATGCCATAAAAAATGGAGCTGTTTTGGTGTATGGAGAAAAAGATTTAAAAATCCTAAATTATTTTAAAGTTTTAAATTCCAGGCAGAAATTGGGGGAAATTGCACGCGATTTCTTTAATGACCCATCATCCAAATTAAAAGTTATAGGAGTCACGGGTACCAAAGGTAAAACCACAACAGTTCATTTAATTTATCATATGTTAACAAGTCTAGGTTTTAAGACAGGATTAATAAGTTCAATTTCAGTACCAGGCTTCCATGTAACCAACCCAGATGTTGTTACATTAAATAAAATGTTAAACGACATGGTCATGACAGGTTGTAAATATGCAGTTATCGAAGTTTCATCGCATGGTATTGATCAGGGAAGAACAATGGGTATTAATTTTGAAGTTGGAGTACTTACCAACATCGCCCCCGAACATCTTGATTATCATAAAACATTTAAAGAATATAAAAGAGTAAAGATGAGTTTTATTAACGCCTCCAAAATAAAAGTGATTTCTCCAAAAAAGTCTGATTTAAATATTCTTCCTGGAGAATTTAATAACATTAACATTGAAGCATCGCTGAAAGTTATTGAAAAGCTGGGATTAAATAAAAAAATGGCAATTGATAGCCTTAAGACATTTGTTCTTCCTGAAGGTAGAATGTATGAACTTAAGCATCCGATTGCCTCCGAAAGAAGATTAAAAATTCTAATAGATTTTGCTCATACTCCCGATTCGTTGTTGGCTACGCTAATGTATTTGAAAACACAGACCAAAAACAGATTAATTTCGGTTTTTGGATGTGCTGGGGAACGCGATCGAAGGAAACGAAGAATAATGGGTATTATATCTACCCAACATGCTGATATATCCGTATTTACGGCAGAAGATCCCAGAACTGAAAACATTAATGATATTTTAAGAACGATGAAAAGAGGGATAAAGAATGTAGCAAAAGAGAAGTATTTAACAATACCGGAACGGGGTGAAGCTGTATCTTATGCACTAAATATTGCTCAAAAAGGAGACTTGATTGCATTCCTGGGAAAGGGTCACGAAAAAAGTATGGCCTATTCGGGGATACTATCCGATAACAAAACAGTAAAGAATTTTGAACATCCCTGGAGTGATAAAAACATGATCGTCTCACAACTTGATAGTTTAAAAGATACCTCAGTTATTATTCTGGCAGCTGGAAAAGGTACAAGGATGAAATCACAAATGCCAAAAGTTTTACGTGATGTCTGTGGACGACCCATTTTGGCCTATACGTTGGAAAATCTAAGAAGAATCGGTGTTTTAAATATAGTTATTGTTGTTGGATATAGAAAAAACTTAATACAAAATAGATTTCCCAAATCTGTTAGTTACGCGATCCAAAGAAATCCTAAAGGTGGTACTGCAGACGCTGCCAAAGCTGGTTTACCAATTGTAAATAAAGATACCAAGTATCTTGTTGTTATAAATGGTGACGACAGTGCCTTTTACACCCCCGAAACTATAAAGGACGTAATCATTAAACACAAAGATTCAAACGCGGTTCTTACGTTTGTTTCACTTATAAAAAAAGATCCAACCGGTTTAGGACGTGTAATCAGGGACAAAAACGGAAAATTAAAAAGTATAATTGAGGAAAAAGATGCAACTTTGGAGCAGAGAAAAATTCAGGAAATCAATGACGGTTTGTATGTGTTTAATAAAGATTGGATAAATACACACATCAACAATGTTAAAAAAGGTCCCCAGGGAGAATATTATCTGGTCGATTTAATTAAAATCGCTGTGGAGTTGAAGCATAAAGTAAATGTATATAAATTACCTAATGACAATGAATGGCACGGTATAAATACACCTGAACAACTGCGTGAAGCAGAAGAAAAAATGAAGTTAAGGCTTGCTGAATATGACGCAAATTAATAAAGCAGATTTAGTAAACAGTAAAATTAAATCGGAAGAAAAACTCAGGATTCATTTTATGGGAGTTGGTGGTAGTGGCGTCAAGGGTGTTTATGACTTAGCTTCCAAAATGGGTTATATTGTAAGCGGCTGCGATCTTAAAACAGGAGGTCATGATGTTAATCATTTGAAAGACACAGACCTGCTTGTTGTTTCTCCTGCTGTCTTATTTCAAAACAATACCCATCCGGAATATGCCGAAGCAAAGAAAAAAGATATAGCCATGACCTGGGAAGATTTTTTAGGCAATAACCTGTTAAAAGATAAAAAAGTAATCGCAATCGCAGGAACCCACGGTAAATCAACAACTACTGCAATGGCGGGAAAACTATTAGTTGATGCGGGGTTTGACCCAATTGTTGTTTTGGGTGCAACAGTTCCTGAATGGTCAGGAAACAGTAAATTCGGAAAAGGAGATTATGCCATAGTTGAGGCCGACGAATTCAATAATAATTTTTTAAATTATCATCCTGAAATAATCGTAATTAATAATATCGAATTTGACCACCCCGATTTTTTTGAAGATGAAAAACAAATATTTGAAAGTTTCGATAAATTTGTAGATAACCTTATCGGAATAAAAATATTAATTACTCAAAAAAACAGTTTAAATAAACACTTTAATTTAAAGATAATTGGCGAGCATAATCAAAAAAATGCCAACATGGTCTATTTATTAGGTATTGCACTTGGTATCGAAGAGAAGATTATTAAGAAATCTTTAGAAGAATTTAAAGGAATCGGCAGAAGATTGGAGCTTTTGGGTATTTCAAAATCAGGTTTTTCTGTTTATGACGACTATGCTCATCATCCCACAGCAATCAAAACAACTCTTGATGGAGTCAGGGAGAACTTCCCGGACAAAAAGATTTGGGTAGTGATTGAGGCACATGGTTATAAAAGAACAAGTAAATTATTAAATCAATATAAAAATGTTTTTGAAAATGTTGACGGGGTAATTATAGGACCTATTTTCAAAGCCAGGGATAAAGAAACTTTTGGAATGAATGCAGATAAAATTGCAAAAATATCAGCGCACAAAAATGTCTTTGCTACAGAAAGATTGGAGGATTTAATTAAATTTGTAAAGAACAACGTAAAACAAAATGAAATCGTAATTGTTATGGGTGCAGGGGAAAGTGATCAATGGGCACAAAAACTTTTACAGGTATGAATAATATTTCATTTAAAAATTTAACTACATTCAAAACAGGAGGGAAGATAAAATATTATTTTGAAGTTCCAACGGAAAATGATCTTATTGAAAAAATATCCTTTGCCAAAAAAAACAAACACCAAATTTTTATCATAGGAGGCGGAAGCGATATTTTGGTTTCTGATGATGACTTTGATGGTGTAGTAATTAAATATATTGGTAACACAATTACCGAAAAGGACGGAATTATAACAGCAGAAGCAGGATTGGAATGGGACAATGTAGTTGAATTTGCAGTCGACAAAGACTTACAGGGAATTGAATGTTTATCGGCGATACCGGGTACGGTTGGAGCAGCACCAATTCAAAATATCGGAGCATACGGACAGGAGCTTAAGAATACTTTTATTGAATTATTGGCTTATGATATTGAAAAAGAAAAATTAGTAACATTTTTAAATAAAGATTGTATATTTAGCTACAGGGACAGTATTTTTAAAACACCTAAGTATTGGCAAAAATTCGTAATAATCAGAATATCTTTAAAGCTTACACCTCATGGAATACCAACAGTCAAATATGATTCATTAAAAAAATATTTAAGCAATAACGCCAATCACACCTTAAGCGAGGTCAGGGAAGCTGTAACTAAAGTTAGAGCAGAAAAACTTGAAGATTGGGTTGATATGCCTAATGCAGGATCATATTTTAAAAATCCCATAATTGATTTGAATAAAAAGTCAGAAATAGAAAAAATATATCCTGATGTAAAAATTTATGCTTTTGGAGAAAATTTTAAAATATCTGCAGGTTGGATGATTGAAAAAGTAGGCTGGAAAGGTAAAAGTCTAGGATCGGTAAAAGTATCTGAAAAACATGCACTTATTCTTACTAATCCGCAAGGAAAAGGAAATTCCAATGATATATTGAAACTTGCTGCTGCGATAAGATCCGACGTTAATAAGCAATTCGGAATTTCACTTGAACCAGAAGTACAATATATAGATTTTTAAGATTTTTCTTTAAAGGGTGATAATCTTGTAACTTTAACATCTACTTGGCCACCTAAGCCAAAAGCAATAGAATCGTGGAGTCTCACGGGATGATTGTCTTTGTCGATAAATCCATGATCAAATACTCCATTTCTTGGGCCATTTGATATCAACAATTCTGATTTGCCCCCGGTTGTATGGATTCGTAATGATCTGCCGGTTTCAAGAGGAATAATTGACAATGTTTCGGGATAAATACCACTTGAGGAATCCACTATTTCTCCTAAAATGCTTGTAATTGTAGTCACACGCATCGACATACGCACATATTAAAGCAATTTTATTGTTAAGTCAAAAAAAAGATTTATAAAATGCTAGAATACAGATGTTATGAATTTTAAGGGTAAAAACGTTGCTGTTTTAGGTTTCGGAATAGAAGGTAAAGACGCAGCCAAATTTCTAAAAAAAAGAGGAGCTAATGTTTCCATCTTAGACCAAAAATACAGTTCAGATTATCTTTCCGCTCTCCAAAAATATGACATTATTGTAAGGTCACCGGGAGTGTACAGATATATACCAGAAATTTCAAAAATTGAAGAATCTGGCATTAGAATTACTTCACCAATTCACATATTTTTAAATGAATTTGGGGGAGTTGTGATAGGTGTAACGGGAACGAAAGGAAAAGGGACTACCTCAACTTTAATCTATAAAATTTTAAAAAAGGCTGGGTTTGATGTCCATCTGGTTGGTAATATAGGAAAATCTTATCTGGGACTTTTGGATAAATTAAACAATAAATCTTATGTTGTTATGGAAATGTCATCATTTCAACTCATAGGATTAACGGTAAGTCCAGATATTGCGGTTGTTTTAAATATTACTTCTGATCATATGGACTGGCATAAAGATCTTAAAGAGTATGTAGAAGCAAAAACAAATATAGTTAAACACCAAAAAACTTCGGATTGGGCAGTAATTAACAAAGATTATAAAACTTCACTTCTCTTTGCAAATAAAACAAAGGCTAATTTGATATATTTTTCAAAAAATAATCTGGAAAATGATTTTAGAGAGGGGTTGAAATTAAGAGGTGAACATAATTTAGAAAATGTTGCAGCTGCCGTAACGGTTGCTAAGATATTAAATATTAAAAAAGAAATTATTTTAAAAGTCGTCAGAGGTTTTAAAGGATTAGAACACAGATTGGAATTAGTCAGAGATTATAAAAGTATAAAGTTTTACAATGATTCATTTGCTACAGGACCTCAACCAACAATTGCGGCTATCAATTCTTTTAGTGAACCGGAAACATTAATTTTGGGAGGTAGCGACAAAGGATTAAATTATACATTATTGGGAAAATTGGTATCCAAAAAAAGCAACGTTAAAAATATCATTTTAATCGGTCAAATAAGGGAACAAATTAAAAAAGCGATTAATGAATATAAGAATAAGTTGAAAATTATCGATATGGGTAAAAGCTCGATGGATTTGATCGTTAAAAAAGCATTAAGCATAACACCTAAGGGTGGGGTAGTAATATTATCACCTGCAGCTGCAAGCTTTGATATGTTTAAAAATTATAAAGACAGAGGTTATCAGTTTAAAAATGCGGTAAGTGCACTTCATGAATAAAAACAATTTACCAATCGGAATTTTTGATTCAGGCTTGGGTGGGCTAACGGTTGTTCATGAAATTGAAAAAATTCTTCCCAATGAGGATATAATTTACTTGGGAGACACAGCAAGAGTGCCATATGGTACAAGAAGTAAGGAAATTATCCAGAAATTTTCAAAACAAGATTTAGAATTTTTAATTTCAAAAAAAGTAAAGTGTATTGTCATTGCTTGTCATACCGCATCATCAACTGCGAGTGAGTATTTACAAAAAAATTATGGAAATATAATCAAAATTTTTGAAGTAATAACTCCAACCGTAGAATTTTCAAAAAAGATAAAGGGGAAAACTGTTGTTCTGGCAACCCGTGCCACTATCCAAAGTAAAGCATTCTCAAAAAAATTAAACTCTACCGATATTGCATGTCCTCTTTTGGTCCCTTTTATTGAAGAAGGTGAGGTAACAGGGAGTCTTATTAAAATATTAGTTCATAAGTATTTAAAAGGCATAAAGATGGACAACTTAATATTAGGCTGTACGCATTATCCAATTATTGAAAATATAATTAGAGATGAAGTGGGTGAAAAAGTTAAGCTGATAAATCCAGGAGTTTGTACGTCGTTAGTAGTAAGAAACTATTTAACAGAAAATGACTTACTTAAAAAAAGTAACAAAAAAGGGCAATTAAGAATTTTTGTTACCGATGAAAACTCCAGATTTAAAAAAGTTGCGGAGTTGTTTTTGGGGAGGAAGCTCAAAAATAATGTCCAAAAGGTGAATTTATGACTTTCATACAAATTTCATTTAGTTTTGTTGTTAATTCAATTGTAACTAAATGGATAATGTTAGAATGAATAATCTGCTAATTTAGAAATGAATACATTTAAAAAATACATATACCATCCACTCAAAAATATAATTGCGAAGTATTACCTAATTTTGTTAAGAAAATATTCAGATATTCAAATTATTGGTATTACAGGAAGTGCTGGAAAAACTTCTGTGAAAGAAATGTTGGCATCGATTTTAAAATTAGATGGACCTACCATTTGGAGTAAAGCTAATATTGATCCTGTATTTAACATTGCCAGTACAATTCTACGATGTACTTTTAAAACAAAATATCTGGTTTTGGAATTAGGCGTCGAACATATTGGGGAAATGGATTTTTATTTAAAGTTGGTTACACCCGATCTCGGAATTATTACAAATATATTTCCCACTCACACACTATTTTTCAAAAACATAGAAGGAGTATTATTGGAAAAAAGTAAGTTAGTAAGAGCAACAAAACTGGCTGTTTTAAATTCAAATGACACATTGTTAAAATCTTTAGGAAAAAATTTGAAATCTAAAGTGTTTTGGTTTAAAGGAGACTCAGATCCTAATGTCCAAAATTCCAATACTGTGATAAAAGCAGCCAAAGTGCTAGGAATAAGTGATGATAAAATACGAACGGGTCTTGGCAATTACATTAATCCGGTTCATCGATTTAATATTTTCCAACATAAAAGTGGAGCAATTATATTTGACGACAGTTACAACAGTAACCCTAATGCAGTAATTACAACTTTGAAGGTATTTGATAAAAAGTATAAACGAAAAATGAAGATCGCTGTACTTGGTGACATGTTAGAACTTGGAGATTTGGGAGAAAGCGAACATATTAGAATCGGTAACGAACTAAAAAAATATAGATTCTCAGTTGTTATAGGAGTCGGTGAACTTTCAAAATTTATATTAAAGACTCTAGATGACAAAAGCGTTCAAAAATACCACGTATTAGATCAATCGGAAGTCGATGGTATTTTATATAAACACTTGAACAAAAATTCTGCTGTTTTAATAAAAGGATCAAGGTCGATTGGACTTGATAAACTGGTGGATCGACTAGTGTAGTATAATAAAATTCATGGCTGGACAAAATTTTCTACCTCTTGCCCTGGGATTGGTAATGTTTTCGTTCTTACTTACAGGTGTAATGGTTGTTCCATTTATTGATTTTTTATACAAATTAAAGATACTTAGGCGTAAAGAAGCACCTAAAAAAGGAAAAATCCCTCTTTTTGATAAGCTTCATGATGCCAAAGCAGGTACACCCGTAGGAGGCGGAGTACTTATTATTCTAATGGTTACTCTTCTTTTTGCTGTTCTTTTTCCGATGAGTACATACCTTGGGGTTTTTATCCAAACAGCACATGATCTGAAAACTGAACTTTTTGTAATTTTCTTTACATTTATATCCTTCGGTCTTTTGGGGCTTCTTGATGATCTTGTTAAAACATTCGGGCGTCCGACTAAAGGAGTACTGGGTTTTGCCTTTGGAATTAAAAGAAGACAAAAGTTTGCCTTGCAATGGATTTTGGCATTAATTATTTCTTATATCATTTATCAATATTTGGGGATCAGAATATTACATATTCCCCTGATCGGTCAAACTCTAAACCTGGGTATTTGGTATATCCCCTTTTCAGCATTTGTAATAGTTTCATTTACCAATGCTTTTAATATTACTGATGGTCTAGATGGTCTTTCTTCGGGACTTTTGATGATTTGTCTGATGGCATTTGGTGTGATTGCTGCAGGTAGTTTAGATACTCCACTATCTTTATTCATAGCCCTTTGGATTGGAGCATTAATAGCATTCCTTTACTTTAATACCTGGCCTGCCCGTATTTGGCTGGGAGATTCAGGAGCATTATCCTTCGGTGCCACCCTCGCTGTTGTGGGTCTTTTGACAGGCAGTATTATAGCCTTAGTCGTAATAGGTGGATTATTTGTTGCAGAAGTTGTCAGTTCTGGTGTTCAGATGTTCGGTTGGAAAGTACTTAAAAGACCAATCTTTCCTCTTGCGCCGCTACATAATTCTTTCTTGGTCAAAGGTTGGGAAGAACCTAAAATAGTCATGAGGGCATGGTTGGCAGGGATAATATTGGCAATTTTCGGATTATGGCTGGCAACTATTTAAATTTAAAATCAGGAAACAAGTTTCTAATTTTCGATTTCAGACTTTGCTCAAATTGCTGTCTAGATTGTAGATTTCCCAGTATAGATGCCGCATGACCAGATTTACTTTCTTTATCAAGCATTTCTCTTTCAATTGTTCCAACAAGCTCATCGAATTCAAAAACTTGCCTGGTTCCTATTTGAATTTCAGCTTTCCTGGCCATTAATTCTTCTGACACTTCTGTCCAATATTTCATTTCACTCACAATGAACATATTATAGGCTTATATATAAATTGTTTCAATATCTTTAGCAGTCTTAAAAATTAAAGATAGCTGTACTCTGATACAATATTTTAATGAAAACAATAAGACAAAAATCAGAAAACTTTACTAAAAATTCAATTGACAAACCGTTTTTCTATCTGGTTTTGTTGCTTGTTGTTGTAGGTCTTATCTTTGTGGCAGATATTTCAGCCCCCCAGGCATTAAATTCTTTCAATGACCGTTTCTATTATTTTAAATCCCAATTTTCTGCAGCAGTAATTGGGTTGTTTGCACTTATTGTAGTTTCTAAAATTCATTACTCATTCTATAAAAAAATTGCACTACCGGCATTTGTGATATCCATCATTCTTCTGATCCTTGTTTTTATACCAGGTATAAGTTATTCCGCGTTGGGAGCAAGACGTTGGATTACTATAGCAGGATTTAATTTCCAACCGTCAGAGATGGTCAAACTCGCGCTCGCGCTCTATTTAGCTAAAGTGTCGGATTTAAATAAAAAACCTTTAGCCTTTTTTATCCCGGTAGGAATAATTGCTGGACTCATAATGCTTCAGCCTGATTTGGGCACAACTTTGGTGGTGGCAACCATTGCTGTTGCTCAAATTTTTGTGGCTGGAATGCCACTTGTATACTTTTTTGTTTCTTTAATAGTCGGATTTTTAGGTGTTTTGGGTTTAATTTTAACTTCATCTTATAGACGTGACAGACTAATGACTTTTTTTGAAGCTACTTCCGATCCTTTAGGTAAAGCCTATCATATTAGGCAAGTTCTTTTGGCAATTGGATCAGGCGGTATATTCGGTGTAGGAATTGGTCAATCACGTCAAAAATATCTATTTTTACCAGAAGCGGCGACGGATTCTATTTTT
>CAZIPM010000005.1:40865-74634 GCA_964541395.1 uncultured Gammaproteobacteria bacterium
AAATAGGTTTTGTTGGGTCTGTAATTTTAATTATGGTTTTTATTTATTTTTTCTATAAAGCATTCAAAATTGCAGTTAATGCCCCCGATAAATATTCAAAAGTTTTGGCAATTGGAATAACTGCATGGATTGCTGGACAATCACTTCTGAATTTTTCGTCTATGGTGGCTCTGACTCCACTGACCGGAATTCCCTTACCGTTTTTTTCATACGGAGGTACATCCCTGGTGATGGTTTTAATTGGTTGCGGTATACTACTTAATATAAGTAAACATATAAATCATGAAAGAAGATATACCGGTGAGGAAAGAAAACGCAAAAGATATAAGTCTTCTTTTGGTAGGTAGCCATGGTGCTACAACTGCTGCCGCTGTCATAGAAGAAATTCAAAGAAGAAATTTAAACTGGAATCTCTATTGGATTGGAAAAAAATGGTCTACTGAGCGTAAGAAATCTTTAAGTCTCGAATATCAAATATTGCCTTCTATGGGAATTGAATTTTTGGAATTGGAGTCGGGTAAAATTCAAACGAAATTTACGAGACATACAATACCGGCACTTCTTAAAATTCCAATGGGGATAATCCAATCTATAATATATCTTATTCGTGTAAAACCAAATTTAATCCTCTCTTTTGGAGGAGCCAGTGGGGGATTGATTTCGTTTTGGGCGGGTATGTTGAATATACCGCTTATTATTCATGAGCAAACCTCAGCAGCGGGAAGAGCAAACTTAAAAGCAGAAAAATACGCAAAAATTATAACAGTATCCCGAGAGTCATCTATAAAATATTTTAGATCACAATATATCTTGATTACTGGAAATCCTATAAGTAGTAATATAAAAAAATTCATTGATATAAAACCAAGAAAAAAGGTGGAAACAATTTTAATTACCGGCGGATCCAGAGGGTCTGCCTGGATTAATAATGCCATAAAACCAATTCTTCCTGATCTTTGTGCTAGGTATTTGATAATTCACCAAACAGGACTTGAAGATTATGCAGCTTTTAAGGATTTAAAAATAAAAAATTATAAAGCGATTTCACAAGTTACACCTCACCAGATGCTTAAATTAATATCTTCAGCTGATATCATTGTATCCAGAGCAGGGGCAAATACCATCACTGAACTTATCGCATTAAAAAAGCCGTCAATTCTTATTCCCATACCTTGGAGTTATCTGGATGAACAGTTAGAAAATGCAAAACACATGCAGGGTTTGGGACTTGCCAAGATACTACCTCAAAAAGATCTCACCCCCACAAATTTAAAAAACGAACTCGATAAGTTAATTAAAATATACCCCAGAGTATTAAAAGAAACGGCTGATTTAAAATCTAATGATTTGGAAGCATCAGAGAAATTAGTTGATATCCTGGTAAAAAATGTCTAAATCTAAAGAAAATGATTCAGTGAGAAGAAGAAATATACAAAAACCCTCAATTAATATTTTTAAGTTGTTGTCTTTAATTCTTATTCTCGTTTTTATTTACCTCATTCCTACAGTCATTAAAAAACTCATTATAATAAAGAGCATTGACTGTCATAGCCAAATCGGGGATTGCCCCGAGGAATTGACTAATTATTTTTCGTATTTACTAAAAAGCGATTATAAATATGCAAAATCCCAAATAGAAAAATTTTTAGATAACAATTTTACTGTTAAAGACTACTTGGTTCAGTATCAAATACCCTCGACAGTAAGAATTGATCTGGTAGTAAAAACACCCAAATTTGCTATAAAAAGTGGTAATTATTTCTATTTAATAGCCGATGATTTTCAAATATTATCCATAGCCGACACCAGTAGTCTACCTTCACTCATTTTGAGTGGTGCCCAATTTAAACCCGGAGAGTATTTGGATAAAGAGAATGTATTCGCACTTGAAATTTTGAATAAAGTCTCAGTTTTGTTTGAAGTTGTCGAAGCAAAAAAGCAAAAAGAAGGTTTGACTATTACCTTAAAAAACACTCTAATTATATATTTTCCACTAAGAGGAGATGCGGATGCTCTGATCGGCGCGTTAAGATTAATTTATTCACGCTTGAATGAAGAAAACAAAGGCATTAGAATGGAGAATATCAGAGAAATTGACTTACGGTATAAAAATCCTGTATTAAGGTGACAGACTTAATACTGTATTTTAAGGTTTAATTAATTAGATTAAGACAATAAATTTCAAAAAATGAATAAAACAAAAACTATAGCGGCGATAGATTTGGGTAGCAGTAAAGTGGCTACTATAATTGCTCAAATAGCAGTTGATGAATTAACGTTTGATAAATCGGTTAATGTTATAGGTGTATCTTCAGTTGAATCGAAAGGAATAAAAAAAGGTCAGATTGTCAATATCGACGAATCAGTGGAAACGATTATAACAGCGATCGAAGCTGCCGAAAGAATGGCTGGTTTTAATCTATCTTCTTCTTATATTGCATTAGGTGGAGGTCATATTCAGTCACAAAATTCCCATGGAGTAGTAGCTGTTAGTAATCCCAACGCCGAAATTAACGATAGCGATGTTGACCGTGTAATTGATGCTGCTTCTGCAATATCTCTTCCGGCCAGTCGTGAAGTTGTTCATGTTTTGCCCCGTGAGTTTATAGTTGACGGTGAATCCGGTGTAAAAGATCCGATTGGTATGAGCGGCGTTAGACTTGAAGTTGAAACTCATGTGGTTACTGCATCATCTGCAGCAGTTAAGAATTTAAATAAATCTTTGGGAGAGGCAGGCGTGACACCTGAAGACTTGGTCTTTTCAGGATTGGCCTCCGCTTATGCTGTTCTGTCGGAAACAGAAAAAGAATTAGGTTGTGTAATGATAGATATTGGCGCAGGAACAACTTCAGTTGCAGCCTTTATCGACGGATCTTTGGCCTATTCGGGAGTAATCCCTGTGGGTGCCAAAAATGTTACCAATGATATAGCAATAGGACTTAGGGTATCTTTGGAAACAGCTGAAAAAATAAAACTTCACCTTTCTGATGATTCAAAAAATAAAGATGAAAAAGATGAAATTGATCTGGAGGCGATGGGAATAAGTGACATTAAAAAGATTTCCAAAAAGACATTAACTGAAGGTATTGTTAGACCTCGTTTAAATGAAATCTTTACTATGGTAAGGCTGGAATTGGAGCGAGAGCGAATTTTACAAAGAATTCCATCTGGTGCAATTATTACAGGTGGTGGGGCAAAAACAATAGGTGCAACTGACAGCGCCAAAAGAATGATGTCACTTCCTGTCAGAATAGGTGTTCCTAAAGGAGTTACCGGACTTATCGATGATGTGATTGATCCCATATTCGCAACAACTCTTGGACTTTTAATTTATGGTTCAAAACATGAAATTTCTGAAACATCCGGTTTTAAAATGACAACTAAGCTTAAGATTTCCAAAGGTAGTTTCGGTTTCGCAAATAAAATAATCGAAGCGATCAAAGATCTACTGCCATAAGTAGACGAAGTATTTGCCTCTGTCCCAGTCTTTGACAATGACCGTAAAGTATATATAATGCGAAGTTAGTTAACTGCCTCATAGACTAAACTATTTAAAGATAGTGAATTTTAAGATAAATATAAAATCATATGGCTTTAGTAAAACCTGACTCAGCAAGGATCGCCAAAATAAAAGTTATCGGCGTAGGCGGTGGCGGTGGGAATGCCGTCTCTTCAATGGTGGAAAACGGACTTATTTCGGGAGTCGAGTTCATTGTTACTAATACCGATGCCCAAGTTCTTCTGGCCAATAAAGCTCCAACAAAGATACAAATAGGTGAAAAAATAACCAAAGGTTTGGGTGTAGGAGGTGATCCTGAAATAGGAGCACATGCAGCTGAAGAATCTTTGGAAAAACTGAAAGAGCTGATGATAGACACCGACATGGTTTTTGTTACCGCAGGTATGGGAGGTGGAACGGGAACCGGAGCAGCTCCTGTTATTGCTAAATTAGCTAAAGAGTCAGGTGCGCTGACTGTTGGCATTGTCACCAGACCGTTTGCCTTTGAGGGTACAAGACGATCGGTAGTAGCAGATGACGGTATCGAAAAACTAAGAGAGAATGTCGATACTTTAATTGTTATCCCCAACCAAAGATTGATGGATGTCATAGACCGTAAGATGACCTTGGTTGAGGCCTTTAAAGTTGTTGACTCGGTTCTTGAACAGGCAGTTGGGGGAATTTCAGAAATTATCACCACCCCTGGACTTGTTAACGTTGACTTTGCCGACGTTAAAACAATTATGAGTCAGGCCGGTTCGGCCTTGTTGGGTATTGGTACCGGAGTTGGTGAAAACAGGGCTCAAATGGCAGCCAGAGCTGCAGTATCATCACCTCTTTTGGACTTGTCTATAGAAGGAGCAAGAGGAGTTCTATTTAACATCTCAGGCGGTAATGACCTGACCATGTTTGAGGTAGACGAAGCAGCCAGGATTATAAGTTCCGCTGCGGATCCTGACGCTAACATTATTTTCGGATCAGTTATTAAATCAGATCTTTCGGACCAGGTTAGAATTACCGTAATTGCAACAGGTTTTGATGAAACCAGAAGTAGAATAGCCCAGCTTTCAAAACCCAAGCCTCCTATTGTGCAGGGTGTTGTCTCTGAAAAGACAATAAGGGATGATGAAGATGAAAAAGATAGTAAAGATGACGACAATGGAGATGATAGTGGCAAGACAATGGATGTTTTTGGTGAAAAGTTTGAAATTCCTGCTTTCCTAAGAAAAATACATCAATGATATATAATTAAAGTATGAGTGCTGATATTTTCCTAAATATAACTGGTCCTTTAGAGAGTACAGCTGAAGATATTATGACGTTGCAAAAAGCTGGTTTTGATGTTAAGGGAGGATGTGGACCGGGTATTCAGCCTTTGGCTCAGGTTGTAGGAGCTTTAGGTAAAAATATCACCCCAGAGGATAGAAAACTAATCCAGCGAGGATTAGATAACGAAGCTGAACCTAATGCTCACTAAACGGTAGGTATAATCTTCGCTTCAAATCAATTAATCTTTGGAGTAAAATATCTACATGGCTGAACCATTTTTTGATTCGATAGACCCTAAGGCTGATTTTCCTAAACTCGAAGATGACCTTATAAAATATTGAAAAAAATAAAATCTTTGAGAAATCGATTTCACAACGACTATCCATTTTTTTAATTTACACTTCTAATTTGTGTTTAAATTTTGTAAAAGTAGTATTTACATATCATATCATTAGAGTAATATACTTCGTATGGTAACAGGTGATGAGGTAGTTATAAGAAATCAATCATTTAAAGGATGTAATTTCCGTGATGAAACTGGCTTAGCGTGTGCGAAAGTAGGACACTGTAGGCTCCAAGTTTTGCAGAAAGGCACCAGTACTCTTCCTTATGATGATCAAAATATAAAAACAAAAGAGCTTAACTTAAATGAGCAAGAAGCACGGAACTCGGGCTGCAAAGAATTATAGATTACAGTATTTAGCTTAATATTTATGTATTTTTGTTTTAAAATGATATAATCGCCGCTTATTATGTATATCGTAGTATTTGAAGAAAAAAGTCAAAGTGTTGAAGGTATTAGAACTTACAGTAGTTTTGTTGATAGAGAGACCTACTTGAGATTTTTGGGTGAAGATAAAGGCTCAGTTAAACCTATTGCTGAGGGTGTTACTAAGGAACAGGCAAAGGAAATGACATTGGATAATAATTATACAGCGTTGATAAGAATAGTTAGGGAAACTGCACATTCGGGAATTTCCCGTCAATCTTATTTGGAAGCAATAAGTGCTTCTATGCAACGCAGAGATTTAAAATATAGTGCAGAAAGATAAAATCTAAATTTATTTCTATAAAATTTTTAGAATCCCAAAATTCTTGTATATATTTCATTAATTTGATACAATTCCTGTCATATTATGACCAAAAAAAGACCAGTTGGTCCTACCATAGACACTTCATTACAAGTTGCAGGGTATGTATATGATTCGGCAACCAAATACCTAGAGTTAACAGATAGCGAAATAGATGGTGCATTTAATTTAAGTCCAACCTACAATACTAAAGATGGAAAAAGAATTATTCCGATGAAAAAAGTCTTACAGATGACAGGAAGTGGTAAAGAAACAGCTTGTGAGGGATGCGAGTAGGTAGTAAAATGGCTTCATGACGGAATCCGTAAATAAAGCTCAGGACAAACCCTATTTCGATTCAATAGATCCAAAAGCTGATTTTCCCAAACTTGAAGATGAATTGATTAAATTTTGGAAAGAAAACAGAATATTTGAAAAATCAATCTCGCAAAGACCTGCCAGTAAAACATGGACTTTTTTGGACGGCCCTCCATTCATTACAGGATTGCCTCATTATGGCACCCTCTTGTCTTCTATTCCGAAAGATCTGTTTCCAAGATATTGGACAATGAAAGGTTACCGCGTGCGACGGGTCTGGGGTTGGGACTGTCATGGTTTACCCGCAGAAAATAAAGTTGAAGTTAAATTGGGACTTAAAAGCAAAAGGGATATAGAAGAGAAAATAGGGGTTAAGAAATTCATTGATGAATGTAAAAATTACGTTTCAGAAGTTTCTGGAGAATGGGAGTGGTATGTAGATCATATCGGTCGTTGGGTTGATTTCAAAAATGCATACAAAACAATGGATAAAGACTATATGGAATCGGTAATGTGGGTTTTTAAACAGATGTATGACAAGGGATATATCTATAAAGGCAGAAGGATTTCATTATATTGTCCCCATGATTCCACACCGATTTCTAACTTTGAAGTAGCCATGGACCCAGATAATTATAAAGAGATAGTAGAACCGTCCAATACCTACAAATATGAATTAAAAACTAAAGAATCAAATGAAAAAACTTTTATTTTAGCTTGGTCCACAACTCCCTGGACGAAAATAACCACAACAGCTTTGGCAGTAAACCCAAAACTGAAGTATGTAGAAGTTACGTATGAGGGAGAAAATTATATTTTGGCAGAATCCACCCTCAAAAGAGTTTTTGACAGTAAAGTAGGTAAGTCTGATAAAAGGTACAAAGTAATAAGAAAACTTAAAGGTTTAGATTTAATCGGTTTGGAATATGTGCCTCATTATGATTTTTTTGAAAAAGAGGGGGGGAAAAAGTCCTTTGTTGTAATTGGCGGGGATTTCGTAACTGCTGAAGAAGGAACCGGTGTGGTGACTATTGCTCCATATGGCGAAGACGATTTGAAAGCCATGGAAAAAGATAATATACAAATAGTTTTACATGTAGATGAAGAAGGAAAATTTACTCACAATGTTCCCAACTGGGGAGGCATGTATTATGAAAAAACAAACCCTTTTATTAATAAAGATCTTGAAGAACGAGGTCTTTTATTTGATGAAAAAACAATAACTCATTCAGTTGCGACCTGTTGGAGATGCCATACAAGATTAATTTATGCTCCCCAAGATGCCTGGTATGTGGATATACAAAAACTTAAACCAAAATTATATAAAAACAATGAAGATGTCAATTGGTATCCGAAGCATTTTAAACACGGAAGATTTCTTAAAAGTGTGGAAGCAGCTCCAGACTGGTGCATTTCCAGAAGCAGATATTGGGGATCTCCTGTTCCTGTTTGGGAGTGTGAAAAGTGTAGTGAGAGATTTGTCCCAGGTTCAATTAAAGAACTGGAAGAGGCATCTGGATCTGAAATTAAAGATTTACATAAACCTGAAATAGATGAAGTTGTGGTTACTTGTAAAAAATGCGGACAAAAAGCCAAAAGAGTATCTGAAGTTTTAGACAGTTGGATTGAAGCAGGTTCAGCATCTTTTGCAGAACGTCACTTTCCGTTTGATAAATCTCATGAGTTAAAAGAATTCTTCCCCCCTGATTTTATTGTTGAGTACACAGGACAGATAAGAGCTTGGTTTTACGTGCTTCACGTAATATCTTCCGCACTTTTAGACACAAATTCATTTAAAAATGTTTTGGTAACAGGCGTTATTCTGGGTACTGACGGTAGAAAAATGAGCAAAAACTTTGGTAACTACCCGGACCCTAAGATGATGCTTGAAAAATACGGTGGTGATGCATTAAGACTTTATTTGATGAGCACTCCAGTTATGAGAGCAGAAGATACTGCGATTTCGGAAGTACAGTACAGAGATCAAGTGAGAAATTACTTACTAACTTTATGGAATGTATATAACTATTTTGTAACCTATGCCAATTTGGAAAAATGGGAACCTAAAAATTCAGAAGAAACTGCACTTAAATCCGATCATGTTTTGGATAAATGGATACTTGTCAAACTAAAGCAGGTACATAAGGAGTCAGAAGACGCAATAGAAAGGTACGATACCGTAACTTATGTAGAAAATATTAAATTGTTTGTGACGGATCTTTCTACATGGTACTTGCGAAGAAGTAGAGACCGAAATGACAAGGATAATTTTTTTGCAACGATGCATTATGTACTTGTTAACTTTTCAAAAATTACAGCTCCTATTACACCTTTTATAGCCGATTTAATTTACAAGAATTTAACAAAAGAAGATTCAGTCCATTTAACAGACTGGACGAATATAGATAAATTAATCAATGATGATAAAGAACTCAGAGATGAAATGACTGTGGCCAGAAGAATTGTAGAACTGGTTCATTCGCAAAGGAAAGAAAAACAAATTCCGGTAAGGATGCCGTTAAGTACACTTTATATCTATAATAATAAGTTCAGACCAGAAATACGGGATTTAATAATGGACGAAGTAAATGTTAAGAGTGTCCAGTATCTGAAAGGAGTCCGGGTTGAAGTGAAACTTGATACTGTCATAACACCAAAGTTGGAGGAAGAAGCAAAAACAAGAGAGTTACAAAGAAAAATTCAGGATGCCAGAAAAAACCTGGGGGTTTCATTGTCTGATAAAGTAAAAGTTACAACTGAATGGTTTCCGTCCGACAAAGGGTTATTGGAAAAGTTAATGGCTAAAACTTTATCGGTCAGTGTTGAGAAAGGGGAATTCGGTGTTAAAGCGCTATGATCTTGGTATAATTATTCCGGTTTTTTTCCTTCTGGCTTTAAGCTTTATTATCCTCAGATCAGTTTCCCCAAGCCTTTTTCCCAACTATATTTGGTATTACATTATCTCCATTTTCTTATTTCTTCTGTTTTCGTTATTTGATTTTGAAGTTCTCTCGGTTTTTTCAAAGTACTTTTATTATATCAGTATTTTTCTTTTGATTATTACAATAATTTTGGGACAGGTAACTAGGGGTACAGTACGTTGGATACCAATTGGTTCACTTTCTTTTCAGCCGTCAGAGATAGTCAGACCGCTTCTTTTGGTTTTTTTTGCCAACTTCATGACTCAAAAACAGATTAATTTTAAAAGGCTCATTCAAATACTTTTTCTAATGGCACTTCCTTTGTTTTTGATTTTAGTTCAACCGTCACTAGGTGTAACTGTACTTACTGCAATTGGATTTTTAGGTGTTTTTCTTGCTTCGGAATTGGATAAAAAAATATTTTTGTATTTACTTATTATAATTATGGCTATTGTGCCCGTTGTTTTTATATTTCTGGCCCCGTATCAAAAACAAAGAATAACTACTTTTTTTGATCCGTCAGAGGATCCTTTAGGTGCAGGTTACAACTCAATTCAGTCGATGATATCAGTAGGTTCAGGTGAATTAACGGGAAGGGGATTGGGCAAAGGAGTACAGACACAGTTAGCTTTTTTACCAGAACGTCACAGTGACTTTATTTTCGCCTCTATTGGTGAGGAGATGGGATTTTTAGGAGCAATGATGTTATTAGTAGTCACAATGATTCTCTATGGTAGAATTGCCAGTTTTACTGAAAAATCAATAAGCCCTGCAGCCAGAGCTTTCTTGGCAGGTGTGTTTTTAACACTTTTTACCCAAACTGTAGTTCATGTAGGTATGAATATGGGTTTATTACCGATTACTGGTGTACCATACCCCTTAGTATCAGCAGGTGGAAGTTCTTTATTAGCCACAATGACTTCATTGGGAATAGTCTTAGGAACAAAGAAAAGTTGAGATTTTTTTGTTAGCTTACTGTCCCTCTCCGCTTCGGATATGTTATTGCGATTTGAATCTTTAAGACCTTATCTTTTTTCATTGCGATAAAAACTATCGGATCTGATTCTTTGGTTACTTCTTCAACTTCTTTAATTAAATTTAGATCACCCAATTCCAATAGAAGTTCTCTACGGGTACGTTTGGCACTGTCCGGGGTTGGGTTAAAAATATCCCTTGCCATATTTATAGCTTGTATTTTAAACATTTTAAATCTAAAATACAACTTGTCATGAAAAAAGCAGACGAAACTAAATTTGCAGTAATTAGAATTGCAGGTAAACAGTACAAAGTAACTGAAGGTGAGGAGATTTTAGTCGACAAACTTGAAGATACTAAAAAAGTTGAACCTGAGGCACTTTTGTTTGCTGACGGCGATAAAGTAGAAATTGGAAAGCCAGTATTAACCAAAAGAAAAATTACTGTAAAAGTTGTGGCTGAAATGGAAAAAGGGGATAAAATCAGGGTATTTAAATATAAAGCAAAGTCCAGATATAGAAAACTTCGTGGCTTCAGAGCTCAACATACAAGACTTTTAATTGAAAAGATTTAACTTTTACAGATCATTTGCTATCAATCTACATCTTACTACACTCTTGACAACCGTGAAAATGTAGTTTATATTCACTTAAGTTATGTCAACACACAAAGCAGCAGGTAAAGCAAAGCAGCATGTAAGTCCTTCAGGAAAGAGGCTGGGAACAAAGGTTTCAGGAGGTCAGAAAGTCAATGGTGGTGAAATTCTGGTGAGACAAAGGGGAACAACGATAGGAGCCGGCAAAAATGTTAAGTTGGGTCGGGACCATACTTTGTATTCAACTAAAGAAGGAAATGTAAAGTTTCTGACCAAGATGGGTAAAAAGATGGCGAGTGTAATCTAAAAAAATGGCAGAAGAGGTAGTACAACTAGACATAAATCAATTACAACCAAATCCCCTTCAACCCCGTGGAGCAATAACACCCGAAAGTTTAGTAGATTTAGTTGATTCAATTCGTGAACATGGAATATTGGAGCCACTTGTGGTTGCCAAAACCCCTGCAGGTTTCCAGCTTATTGCAGGTGAACGAAGATGGAGAGCATCTAAATTGGCAGGTTTAACTCATGTGCCAGTCATTATCCGTGAAACTACCCCTAAGGGTATGCTGGAGATGGCTATCGTTGAGAATGTTCAAAGAGTAGATTTAAACGCTTTAGACCGAGCCAAAGGTTTTGAAAGATTGATGGACGAATTCGGATTGACTACCTCCGAAGTTGCAGTCAGAATAGGAAAATCTGTCGCCTATGTCAGTAACTCACTAAGGCTTTTGACACTTCCGGATGCATTAAAGGACGGTTTACTCTCAGGACTTATCTCTGAAGGCCACGCAAGGGCTTTAGCTGCCATTGATGATGCAGAATTGATGGTTGAGGCATACAAGATAATTCTGCGTGAATCAGGCTCAGTCAGAAGAGCAGAGGAATTAGCCAGAAGAATGAAAGCAAAGGCTGATCAAAAACCAAAAGCTAACCTTCCCAAACTTAGAGTTGTGTCTGAAGAAATAGATAAAATGCAGGAAGACTTTACCAAGGCTTTGGGGGGAAACCACCTTGTAAAATTAGCCAGATCCAGAAGAGAAACCAGAGTAACCTTCATTCTAAAAGGATCATTGGACGAAACTGAAAATACTTTGCAGTTAATCCACAGGGCAATTACTGCTACACCTTCACAAATGAATTAAAGGAAAATATTAATAACTCGGAGTTATTACTTTACCTGCTTGATTCGGTGGCCAATATACTACCCAGGCACGCCCAGTCATTGCTTTCTTGCCAATTGGTCCCCAGGCACGGGAGTCTGATGAATGAGGTCTATTGTCTCCAACAACAAAGTACATTCCATCAGGAACAACGTATTCTTCACCTTCTCCTAAAAAGGAGCCACTTCCTGTTTGAACAGTTTCGGCTAGATATTCTTCATCGAGTAATTGTCCGTTTAGGTAAATTTTTCCAGCTTTTACTGACAAGGTGTCGCCGGGCATTCCTATTATCCTTTTAATGTATTCGTCATCGGAGACAGGAGGCTTAAAAACTACAACGTCACCTCTTTTGGGATCATTTAGATAATAACTAACTTTTTCAGTTAACAAGTATTCACCATCAGGAAAATTGGGGGACATTGAAGCACCCTTGATCTTGTGGGGTCTAAGTACAAGTAGGTAAACTATTAAAAATATACCAACAGCTAAAACTACTACTTCCAGAATATCCAATAAAAAAGCACCAAGTTTTCTTAACATGTATATTTATTATCTAGGATGAAAAAGTATTTGTATAGTGGAAAACGCTATTATCAATTATTAAGTTCCACCCCTGTTATTTGTCCCTATTATTAAATTCCACTCCTCAAGTGTTACGGAAACACCTTGAACTTCAATATGGGGTTCTTTTCCGTTCCACTTTTGACCTTCAGGAATAAACTGTTCATCTCCCGTTTGTTTATTGAGTTTAAAAAGAACATTTACCAAATCGATTCGAATTTTCGGACGTTCCATACAATCATATTAAAACTTTTAATTGTGTTGTCAATAAACTAAAATACTAACTAAAGCATAATTTGGGCGCATAGCTCAGTTGGTTAGAGCGTACGATTCACATTCGTAAGGTCGCAGGTTCGAGCCCTTCTGTGACCACTAATATAAAAAATAGGGTAAAAGGCTTTTATTTTCTTTTACCAATCATCGATTCACCACTTCGGAATAATATATTTTAAAATATCCACTCCTCGTAAGCCGATCTCTTCATGTTCTTGAAGTAAATTAGGGTTTTCACTTAAAGTTAGACGTAAGTTTGTTAATGTAGTCTCACCTAGTTGTTCAATAACACTTGAAGAGTGACTTATTATCATTTTAATGTACTCAGTATCACTTTCACCAACCCCCCATCTTTTTAATGAACTTGTTAATACTGGTGAACACGCTGCATCGGAAATTCCCATAGAGGCTTTAAAATAAAGCCTTGCAAGTGCTTTTAATTGTGAAAACAATAAATCTCTTGAACCTGTTTCTCCTTGTGCAATAGTTCTGATATTATCCGTTCCCATATTAGGAATTATATCAATAACGCAAGCTATTAATAAATATATCCAGAATACTCATGGTAAAAAATAATAATTATTATTATGATAAACTCATTTCTAATGCAGACTAAATACAAATATATTTTAATAGTTATTTGGTTATTACTCGCAAGTCTGGGTACTTTTACGGTCTTTGCAAATCATACATCTTCTGCATTGTTTTTAAATTCAATTTCCATTTCAAATACTATACAAAGAATTTTTGGATTAACAGCATATGCACTAATGTTTTTTCAATTAATCTTAGGATCCTTTATGGACTTTTGGAGAAAGTATTTAGGAAGTTTTGCGTTGAAATTTCATATCTTTAACGGGTTAGTTGTTTATTCTTTAATCTTTTTACATCCTTTAATGTGGGTTGTGGTTAATTACTTTTCTACGGGAAAAATAAATCCTTATTTTCCATTTGTTGATGTATGTTTACTATGTCAGTCGTGGACCGATTGGATATACAATTTTGGAAGAATTGGTTTTTGGTTTTTAACTATTGGAGTGACTGCAGGACTACTGCGTGGTTATAACCTTTTTATGAGGAATAATTGGAGAAAATTTCATATCCTGAATTATATTGCATTCATTTTAATTTATATTCACTCATTAGCATTGGGAACTGACGTGGGATCATTGTCATTTTCAGTACTCCACGGTCCGTCTATTTTTATAATATCTGCCATTATTTTGTTCAAATTGTCTAAATATTTTAGAAATCGGTTTGAGGAAAATTGAGTTTAATCGGACAATGTGGCGTATTAAGAACGGCAATAACCTTTGCAATTTCTTCTTCAGTTATTACATCGCCAAAAGCGTTCTCAGGATCATCTGTTGATATTTTACTTGGGCTTTCTTTTATAAACATTCCTGTATGACCATAAGGTATAGCTCATAATATTCTGACATGGCAATATTATATCAAACTATGTCTATTTTGTATATTTAGAAATAATAAATTTGATGAAAGTTTTTAGTTTACCTTTAGATTGGACACTATTGTTTCCACTGTATGAAATATTATATTTATCTTCGTCGTTACCATACAAATAGCCACTAAAATTTTGTTTAGTCACTTTTCCCAGACTATCATACAGATAACTGTCTAATTTATAGGGTCCGTGTGGTCCTGTTACTTTTAAAAGGAATTTACCTTCTTCTGGTTTTTCAAAAAGCATTACTTTTGAAGTTTTTCCACTTTTTCGAGAATTATCCAGTAAATTATCGATGGGTTCTTCCAAAAATGTCTGAGTGGGTAGAAGTACATTTAATGAATTAAAAAGATTAAGAGTGACGTCTTCATCAGTCACAAACATTAGGTATGATAGATCAGTATGAGTTGCAGAAAATGAATTTAATGCCAACCTCTGAGGATAGACAGCAAGACTTGGTCTATTATTATACCCCGGATCATTAATTGAAAATGAAGAATCTATTTTACCGTTTACTACAACAAAATGTCCTGGAACCTTTATGATTGATGGTCTGTCATTATTTAATTCATTATAAATATTTTCATCCGTTGCTTCAACTCTTCTGTACTCCAGTGCTGGTTTTAAGAGATTGGAATTTGATAAAGAATACCTTGTTACAGCCAGCCAGTTAATAAGTCCATTTCTTATATACCCGTCAGACTGATTTTTTAACCAGGTGTTTAATTGTGCAGGGTTGACGCTGTGTCCCCAATAGTTAAGTATCATGGTGGCTGAAGTCAAAGCACATCCATACTGTTCTATAGTTCCTGAGATATGGTCATACTTATTATTTTTCCAAGGAAGTGAGAATTGTTTTAAATCTGGAACACTAAGCGATTTTAAAGTAGGGGATGGTGAAGGAGATTCTGTTGGGCTTGCTGTGGGAGAAGGAGTTGGACTTAAAGTTGGTGTTGCAGTTGGTGTATCTTCAGGAGGTAATTGTGTTACTAATACGTTATCAAACCAGACTTCAGATGTTGAAATTCCTCCGGAGCTAGCTTGAAGTCCAAAATACTTATGATCAAAATATGGTGGTTGATCTGTAACAGTTGTTAGTAAATCATTATTGACATAAATTCTAAATTTATTATTTAATATATCAACTTTAAAGTGGTATGTTTCATCAGTATTAAATGAATAACTATTTGACCAATTGTCTAAAAAATATTCAGTTCCATCAACAACCTTATGAAGTAATAACGATAGACCAACAGTGTGAATCCCATACCAATTTGATTCATCTTTGTACTTAAATACAAAATTTCTATCCATATTTACATTTTGCTTCATAGTCATGTCTACTTCGAAACTATAATTTGTATTACTAGCGATAATTGTGGTGGGTATAGTTTCCGTAACACAAGGACTTGGTATAATAATTCCATATGAATTGTTTACAACTTGCCAAGTTGAAGAGCATGTATTTCTAGGTACTGACCAATCACTTACTGAACCGTCTTCGAAATCATCACTAAATAATATCTGGCCAAAAATTTCTGATGGTGAAACTATAGATAAGGTAATAAAAAGAATTATAGAAAGAAATAACTTATAAGAATTCACTATGCTAACAGTAATAAAAATTATAATAGTTTGTCAATAGCGTCGATCGTTGTTAAAATTCAGTTGTGAAGAAATATAATTTATACGAAAATTATCATAGTAAAAACAAAATACACAAAAAAGTTATAGTTGGTGATGAATACACTTACAGAAACATAATATCAATTTTAGAAAAATATTTGCCTAAAAAGGGAAGAGTTTTAGATATAGGATCTGCTACGGGTACAATGAGTTTTTTTTTAGCATCCAAGGGACTAATAGTTGATGGGATTGAATTGTCAACAAATGCTGTAAAAGATGCAAATAAGAATAAATATTTACTTAACGTAAAAAGAGTTAATTTCAAGAATGTAACTATTGAAAATTATGAAAATACAAAAAAATATGAAGTAATAATATGTTTTGAAGTACTTGAACATTTAAAAAAAGATTCTATTGTATTAAGCAAAATTTATTCTATCATGAAAAACAATGCAATCTTTGCAATTTCTGTACCGTCTTTAAATGCACCTTTATATAAATTAGGACTATTAAAAAGATTTGATAAAAATGTTGGACACCTTCGACGATACACCGCAAACAATTTGAAATATTTATTAAAAGATTGCGGGTTCAAGATAATTGAAATCAAAAAGTGTGAGGGAATTGTAAGAAATATTATCTTTACCAATAAATATTTAGGATGGATTACCAAATTACTTTATTTTAAATTATTTAATAATGTAGCTACTGTGATTGATAATTTAACCGTGTCATTATTTGGAGAATCTCAAATTATAATTATTTGTAAAAAAGCATGAAGATACTATTTATTAATAAAAACAATTGGCCACATGTTGGAGGAGTAGAAAAACATATTTTTAAATTAAGTCAGAACTTAAAAAAAGAGGGTCATAAAGTTAAGGTACTAAGTTCAGATGGAAATGGAGATTACAACATCAATTATCCAAAAATTAAGTACTTAGGACTTTTTGTAATCTGGTTACAATTATTCAAACTCAGAAAAACTATTTTAAACTTCGATATAATCCATATCAACGACGTATTTATTTGGTACTTGCCTCTCAAATTACTACATCCAAAAAAGAAAGTTTATGTAACTTTTCATGGATGGGAAGGAAAATATCCCATTCCTATTCTAAGCAAAATGCAAAAAAAGATCGCCTGGATCCTGGCTTCTGGTTCTATCTCTGTCGGTAACTATATCAACAAGTGGTATGGAATTAAAAGTGATTATGTTACCTATGGTGGAGTAAACAAACAAGTAGATAAAAGATTTACCAAAATCAAAAATTCAGTTGTTTTCCTGGGACGTTTGGAAAAAGATACAGGCATAAAAAAGTTTTTAAAAAGGCTTTCTGTATATAAATATAATAATGTTACTTTTGTAGGTGATGGAGTTTTTCGTTCTGAGTGTGAGAAATACAGTAAAGTAACTGGATTTACAGACCCTAAATCATATCTAATGAAGGCTGAATATGCAGTACCTGGAGGCTATTTGAGTTACTTAGAAGCACTTTCTTATAAATGTAAAATAATTGTGTATCCTGACAATAATTTAAAAAAGGATTATTGGAATGAGATAATCAAAAACATTCCCATAGGAACCAGGTTAAATTTATTACCGTCTTGGCAGTCTGTAGTTAATACTTACTTAAAATTATGGAAGGTATTATAAGATTATTTACCACAATTGCTCCGGATTTCCAAGTTCTCTGGTTGGCAGCAAAGGATCTATTAACTTCATCTAATCCTTATCAGAATCCCCAGATATTTACAGGTGTAGGTTATCCTCCCAATACTCTTTTGTTCTATCTTCCTCTCACAATCATGAACTACCAATTAGCTCAGAATTTATTCACACTTTTATCCTTACTCTCAATTTTGGGAATAATTTACCTATCCTTAAATTTGTTGAAGATTAAACCGACATACATTCTGGAAATTAGTATTTTTATAGTTGTCATAATTGCATTCCCAACTAAATTTACCTTGGGAATGGGACAAAACAATCTGATTACTTTTTTTCTTCTTTTATTATCATTCTACTTATATTTAAAAAAGAATTATAAATGGACTGGCATTGTTTTAGGACTTTCATTTTCTTTCAAAACAATATTTATTTACTTTTTAATATACTATATTTTGAAAAAGGAGTGGAAAGTAATAGTCTATTCAATTCTCACATTAATATTAACCACGATAATCATCTATCTGATCAGAGGTAATCTTTATCTATATTCATATTACACCCAAGTAGTTTTACCTCCACTTTCCAGATTTGAAGGGAGAGAAATTTATTACAACCAAGGTCTGTCGGGATTTATATCAAGAATGGTTACCGATATTGATTTAAGGAAAAATCTTACAGCTCTGACTTCGTTAATATTAATTTCGGTTAATGCCTATATTATTTTTACAAAAAATAAATTTGATTTAGTTATCTCGTTTACCATAATTACTCTACTTTTACTTGATAGTCTTGCTTGGCAACATCATTTTGTTTTTCTTATCTTTCCTTTTATTGTGCTTATAAAATATTCAAAAAGTGTTATGTCAATAATAGTTATTCTTTCTTCTTATGTTCTGGCTGCAATAAACGTACCTGATATAACCTTTTTAAGCTCAAATCTATTTTTCGCTACTCTACTTTTATACATTATGAATTTAAAATACTTAAAATGAAAATATCTGTCTGTATAACTGTTTTCAATGAAGAGAAAAACATTCACCTTCTTTTAGAGGGCTTAATAAACCAAAGTAAAAAACCATTTGAAATTATCATTGTGGATGCCAGATCTTCTGATAATACTGTAATGATAATTAAGAAATATCAAAAAATAAATAAATCAATCAAGTTTAAAATAGAAGCAGGCAGTATTGCTCACTGCAGGAATGTATCCATAAAGATGGCCAAAGGGGGAATAATAGCCTTAACGGACTCGGGTTGTATCCCTAATAATAATTGGTTGGAAAAAATATATAAACCCTTTCGGGTATTTCGTAAAGAACTTCTAGTTGCAGGTTTTTATACAATGCCATTTTCAAATTCAATCCAGGAGGTAGCCTCTGTTTATTTGGGGATACCGGAAAAACGATTTAATCAAAAAACATTTTTACCTTCTGCAAGATCAGTAGCATTTTCCAAAACTGTTTGGGAAAAAATTGGAGGATTTGATGAAAGTTTAGAAAAAGGGGGAGAAGATACAAAATTTTTCTACGATTGTGTGAAAAATAACGTGAAAATAGTTAGAGTGGGGGATGCTAGGGTAACCTGGTTGGAACTTTCGCAAATGAATCTGTCAACAATTGCAAATAAATTCTATGTTTATGCCAAAGGTGACGGACAGGCTAAAATTTGGTGGCATTTATCAAAACAGTTATCGTCGCACAATATTAAAATCAGCCTGGTATTTCTGAGATACTTATTCTTTTTCTTTGTCTTTGATCTAAGTATGCGTAACTTTATTCCAATTGAAAGCGTATTGTTTCTATTAATTCTTTATATTCTTTGGCCTATCTATAAATGGCGGGATGTAATAATAAGTTTTAGATCTAGACTCTTTCTTCCTCTGATGCAGTTTATTTCAGATATCTATGTCATGTCTGGATTTTTAGCTGGTACAATTAAGGGAAATGCTTAAATCAATAGGGTGGATGGCTGTTCTGCGTGGTTTTGCAAAGTTTTTAGCTATTATAAAAACATTAATTCTTGCCAGAATCTTATCCCCTTTTCAATTCGGTGTTTTTGGAATTGCTTCACTCGTTTTGGGGTTTCTTGAAATTATAACCGAGACGGGTATAAATGTAGTTTTAATTCAAGAAGGTAAAACAAACAAAAAACAATTGGATTCAGCCTGGATTGTCTCAATTATAAGAGGAGTTATATTATTTATTTTAATATTTTCAATATCCCCTTTGATAGCTAAATTTTTTAACAATGACTCTGCCAAAAATATTTTATATTTAACCTCACTTGTTCCGTTAATCAGAGGATTTATAAATCCTGCAGAGGTTGTATTTCAAAAAAACCTTGAATTTAAAAAAGAGTTCTACTTTAAGGGCTTACTTATTTTTGTTGAAATTTCAACAGCGGTTTTATTAGGATACTTAACCAGAAGCGAATATTGTTTGATCTGGGGACTAATTGCAAGTTCAATTGTCGAGGTTGTTATTTCTCAGATATTTATTTCTCCCAGACCAAAGTTAAATTTTGATTTTGCTAGTTTTAAATATATTCTTAAAAAAGGAATTTGGATAACTTTTGCCGGTACTTTCAATTATATTTTCCAGCACGGAGACGATGTTGTCGTCGGAAAAATATTAGGAGTGTCACCTCTTGGACTTTACCAACAGGCATATAGAATTTCTTCTTTGCCTGTCTCGGAAATGGCTGAAGTTGTTCAGAAAGTCACTTTTCCTTATTATTCAAAATATCAAATGGATTTGATTTTGTTAAAAAACACTTTTAAAAAGTCATTTCTGGGAACATCACTTTTAGTAATACCTTTTGGAATTCTATTAATTTTGTTTCCGTATCAAGTGATAAATATTTTATTAGGTCCAAATTGGCTTGAAGCAGTCGGAGTTCTTCGTGTCTTGGCAATTTTCGGTATGATCAAAGCACTTACAAACTCCATTTTCCCACTTCTTCTGGGTTTGGGTAAACAAAATTGGGTTACGTACATTACTCTAGTCGGAATTATAGGTATGGCTACTACAATTTTTCCATTGACCAGACTATATGGGATAACAGGTACGGCTATTTCAACAATAATCGGGACTATTGTAACAATTCCACTTACTCTCATAATGTTATATAAGATATTTAAAAATGAGTCACCAGCGAAAATATGATAGAAGTTATTAATTTAACAAGAAAAAATATAACTGATTTTGCATTGCTGAGAAATAGATTATTGAATAATTCTAAAGCCGAATGGGTATTATTTTTGGATAATGACGAAGTTATGGAAACTCAGCTATCAGAACCAACTGGTAAATACAGCGCTTATTATTTAACTAGAAAAAATTATTTTTTAGGTAAATATGTGGGTAGTGAGAAAACTATCAGATTAATAAAAAAAGGGTCAGGGATATGGGTAAGACGAGTTCATGAAATATACAATTTAAAAAGAGGAAAGGCAGGTTTTCTAAAAAATATTATAATTCATCATACCGCCGACAAATTAAGTGAATATTTATACAAAATAAATAAATATTCAAGTCTTCATGCTCAAGCCAATTGTGAAGAGAGAAAAAAATCCACAATTATTAAAATAGTATTTTACCCTCAAATTAAATTTATTCTTACTTTTTTAAAGTCCGGAAATATTGTTTTTAGTATAATGCAATCATTACATTCATTTTTATCATGGACAAAATTATATTTTTTGCAATCTTAGTAGTTTTTCCCTTTGGTCAGCTCTTTAGAATTGGATCAGTTAACTTACTGGATATTTTGGTTGTACTTCTGGGAATTTATACAATTTCTAAAAAATATGAACTACCTAAATGGTATGCATATTTTATTTCATTCCTTCTATTGGGTCTTTTTAGCTGGATTTATAACTATTACTATTTTGCGGCTGATGTAAGTATCAAAAGTTTAAGTATAAAAGGTTTTTTTTATTTACTTCGTCTGTTTTTCTACAGCCTTATTCCCATTTATATTTCCCGAAATTATAAGGATTTAAAACGAAAAAATCAACTTTTTAGTTACTTAATAACATTAGCTTTATTTTCAGCAATTTTTGGATGGATTCAATATGTTTTATATCCTAATACAGTTTCTTTGAAATTTTTCGGTTGGGACGATCATTTAAATAGGATGGTCGGAACTTTTTTGGACCCCACCTTCTTGGCAGTAATCTTGGTTTTGGGAACTGTTATAACAATTTATAAAAAACAGAATATGTTGAGCTTGTTTCTTATCCTCTCTATTGTTTTTACATATTCGAGAGCAGGTATGTTAGCTATTGGTTTAATTCTTTTGATTAAAAAGAAATTATTGTTATTTCTGGTACTGATTTTAATTATTTTATTATCACCAAAAATGATCAGTGAAGGAACGAATTTAACCAGATCAGCCTCACTATCCAAAAAGATGCAAAATGTTAATGATTCTTTATATCTTATTTCCAAGTCTCCTTTAATTGGTATTGGATTTAACAATATTTGTTCAGCTAAAATTACATTTCTGGGAGAGTCAAATTCCTCCTCTCATTCTTGTTTTGGTTTGGATTCTTCAATACTTTTCGTAATAGCAACAACCGGCGTAGTCGGATTAATACTCTTACTTTATACTATTGTAAAAATTCCATATAATGCGATTTTAATAACATCATTTATTGCAGTAGTAATCCACAGTATTTTTTCCAATAGTTTATTCTATCCTCATGTTATGTTTTGGCTTTTTACTTTAATCGGTTTAGGAACTGAAGTTAAGTCCAAGAGTTGATTTTGTTTCGTTTCCTGCTTTATCTATGGCTTTTATTTCAAAGGAGTTGGCTCCTTCAGAAAGCGTAGTTGCGAAAGAAAATGTATTATCTTCCATAACGGAAACAAACTTATCGTTAATATAGACTTCGGCGTCATTAGAGGTGGCCCCTTTAATTACCGTTTGTCTTTGTCCTGAGCCGAAAAAAGCACTGCCGTCACTTGGAGAAGAGAGTGTTAATTCGGGTGCCTTATCGTCAAAAGCAATTTTATAAACATTGCCAGGTTGACTTGAATTTCCGGCATGGTCTTTAGCGGTTGCCTGTAAATTGTTTTCTCCGTTATTAAGCTTGAGTTCAATAGAAAATTTTCCATCTACATCAGCCAAAGATTCTATATCTTCAGAATTAAATGATAACAAAATTGATGCACCTTCCTCGGAAAAACCAGTTATCAGTAAGTTTTTTTTGTTGGTAAATTCAGGTAAACTTTCGAATTGTGGAGGAGCAGGTGGAGTAATATCGTTGACGTCAACAGGTTTATCTGATTTACTGACCTCTGTAATAAAAGCGGCAAATTTAATTAAGGTCGGAAGACCTAAGAAAAATAGAAATATTACAGCAACTATAGAAAGAAAAATATACCAGTATGCATTTTTAATATTTTTCTTCTCTTCCACACTTGCCAATCTTGAATAACTTTTTTTCATTTCGAGCCTCTTAGTATACACCTTTACTACCCTTTGACTCAAAGTTATATAATTAGCTAATGACTCAAGAAACTATTCAAGAATTACTCGAACGAGAAAATCGAGCCAGAAGATTTGTTTCAGATCATTCTAGAGGTCCTGGAGGTGTAGGAAATTATACACCAGGTGATACTAACTTGGCGCTGGTAATTCAAGTCGTAGAAGGTAGGTCAACAATGACAAAAGTTGGGGAAAATGGCAAAAAAGCGACACGTGCAAAAACAAGAATTGTCGAACAAGATGGAAATATATTTTTTGTTCCTGGTGGGATTGGAGATAATGTGGCGATTGATGATGCATTACCTTTTATACCTGCAGGAAAAAGAAAAAATTTGGTTAATGCTCTTGCAAGAAATAAAAGAAGGAGAAATAAAAATCTTCAAGAAGAAACATAATTATTTCGGGTTTTGTGTCAAAAATGTTAAACTTCTCATTATATGCCTGACAAATACAAAGCAGTTTGGGTTAGTCACTCATCGATTTCTGATTTTTTAGCCTGTCCAAGGGCTTACTTTTTAAGATCGATTTACAAAGACCCCTTAACAGGACATAAAATAACCGTGACTTCAGCATCTTTATCTTTAGGATCAGCGGTTCATGAAGTTTTAGAGTCGTTATCTGTTCTTCCTGTTGAGATGAGGTTTAATACATCACTATTGAAAAAACTTGACATTGTTTGGGAAAAGATAACAGGTAAAAAGGGCGGATTTAAAAATAGGACCCAAGAATTGGAGTTTAAAGAAAGAGGAGTGGAAATGTTAATGCGTGTGGAAAAGCACCCGGGCCCTTTACTTAAAAAAGCAATCAAGATTCAATCTGACATGAATTTACCTCATTATTATCTGTCTGAGGATGGTAATCTTATCCTTTGTGGCAAAATTGACTGGCTTGAATATCTTGAAGACGAGGATGCAGTCAACATTATAGATTTTAAGACTGGCAAAAATGAAGAAAAATTAGATTCATTACAGCTTCCTATTTATCTTTTATTGGTAACCAACACACAAACCAAACAGGTAAAAAAAGCATCCTATTGGTATTTAGACAGAAATGATGATTTGACGGAGAAAGAATTGCCTGATTTAAATAGTTCGTTTGATAAAGTTATGGAAATAGCAAAAAGAATGAAACTGGCCAGACAACTTGATCATTTTGTCTGCCCCCATAATGGTTGTATGAAATGTATTCCTTTGGAAAGGGTTTTAAGAGGAGAAGCTGAAAAAGTTGGAGTTTCAGATATAAAACAGGATATTTACATTATAAACTGATGAATTTACAAGAAAATCTAGTAAGAGCAAGGAAAATAACCAGGTTTTTGGATACTGAATTTAACATTTTAGGAATCCGTTTTGGAATCGATCCTATCCTAGATATCATTCCCGGCCTCGGAAGCACAATAGGAGCCTTAACTTCTCTTTATATCTTTTGGATTGCTTTTAGTTTGAATTTGCCCCCTAAAATTTATTTAAGGATGTCATTGAATATACTTTTTGATTTTCTGTTGGGTTCTCTTCCTGTTGCAGGAATAGTTTTTGATGTTTTTTATAGATCAAATGTTAAAAATTTAAGAATCCTTGAATCTTTCATAGAACCTGAAGTATTAGTAGGAGAAGTCCTCTGAGCCGAGGGTGAGATTCGAACTCACGACTTGCTGTTTACGATACAGCTACTCTACCAACTGAGTTACCTCGGCATCATGGAATATTATATCTGAGGTTGGACTAAAATTCTAATTATGAAGGAAGATTGTAGTATTTTTAATACCCGGTAAATTTCTCTGTTTCAATGTTACTATCTTCCACGCTCAAATTTTCAAGAATTTCCTCCATGGCAGTAACAAAAGGAGGAGGACCGACTACCCACCATTTAATGTTTTTTAAATCAAGATCCCATTTTTTAATGTAGCTTTCAATTTTGGCCTTATAAATTCTTCCGTCAGTGGCTGTGTTTATATATTCAATTTTAAAATTATCAGTATTATTAGAAATACTATCCAATTCTTCTTTAAAAACAAACTCATTATCGGAATTGGAATAAATTAAATTAAATTGTAGATCTAAATGGTTATCGGTATTGTATTTAATAAATGATCTAAATGGGGTTATTCCAATGCCTCCAGCGATAAATACATTCTGTTTTTTTGATTTTTCATCTAAGACAAAAAGACCGTTAGGTCCCTTACCTTGAAGTTTGGTACCTATCGTAAGCTCATCTAATGTCTTTTTATAACCTGATTCATCTCTTATGCGTGTTGTTACCCTAATTAAGTTTCCTTCAGTAGGTGAACTGGAAATAGTAAAGTGTCTTGTGTCTCCTCTTTCATCAGGATAATTTAATTTAGGTAGCGTTATATAAAAATACTGTCCAGGTTGCCACGAGAACTTTTCCTGAGGCTCAAAATAAAAAGATTTTGTACTTCTTGCTTCTTCCTGTTTTTTAACTAGTTTTACCTTCACTGTTTAATTTTAAACTTCTACTTGAAAAAAGTAAAATAAAATTTAATAATTAAATTATGTGCTACAACTGTGGATGTGGAATACCCGATGATGATATGGGTAAAGGCAACTTAAGAAAAGGTGGCGGAGGTTTTGTGGAGGATGATATTCTTCACCTTTCTCAAGTTTGGAACATGACTGAAGTTGAAGTAAAGGCAAACATCTACAAACTTCTTAAAAAACAGCTGGATAAATAATTATTTTTTAAGTAAAAATCTTCTGTAGCAGGGAACCCACTTTTTACCCTTTTGAAGATCAAACTCTTTTACTATTTTGAATCCTACATCGGTAAATAATTTTTTGTAGTATGGCACGGTAAAACAAAATCTGGTTAAGTTTTCCTCAGCCTTAAATGCCCAAGGCTTATCTTTATTTGTTGGAGCATTTTCTTGGTTTATTCCAAATTTTAAAGATTCATACCTTGGATCAATTACTACAGATATGAATGCATACGATTTTGGTTTAAGTATTCTAAATATATTTTTAACGGTTTTAATGTTTTGAACATTTGAGGTGTTGAAATTTAAACGAAAATCATTTATAACCAAATCAAAGAAATTATTCTTAAAAATACTATCTCTAATATCATCAAAGACGGTATGGAAATTAGTTAATTTCAATTCATCTATTCTTTCCTCGTGAATTTTTAATGCTCTTTTGTCAAAATTTGAAAAATATAAGTGCTTAGGCTTTAAATATCGAGATATTGCATCAATATTGTCATATGAATAGGAATTTATAACCAAGACTATTTTTGCTTTAGTTATAAAATCAATTAATTTTTCGTTTACTATAGATTTAAATAGATCTTTAAGGACTTTCCTTTTATTTTTCTTGTTATTCATATATTGGAGGTAACTCAATAAAGGTAGTATACCTTCAACCTTTATTGTTTTAGCTTGAGGAATAATAATTCCATTTTGGATCAAGACATAACCACTATTCCTTAAAGTTTTTATGTAATAATTTGATGGAAGTTTTTTACGAAGTAAATAAATAAGCCTATCTATTTGCCAATCGGAGTATTTTGAAAGCCAATTAACTCCCCATACACTTTGGGCAATTTCATCTCGAGTGGTTATTTTACCTGATTTTTGTATTAGTATATCAAAGGTTAACTGTTCCTCCTTGGTTAATAATTGTTCTATCACGCCTATAGTATCTCAAAAAATCAGTTATAAATCAAGTTGTTTTAAATAATTGGATCTAAACTACCAAGATATATGTCAGAAGAAGAATTGAAAAAATTAGATATAACAGAAAGTGAATTGACCTACCTAAAAGGTGCTCTAGATTTACAAAATAAGAGTCCAGAAGAAGCACTAGGTTTAATTAGAATGGCTGCCGAAGAATTCGATCGGCCAGAAAAAAGAAGAATGTTTGCCGGCTTTATTCAAATAAATCCCGAAGCTGCATCGCTAATTGCTGTTATTTAAGGAAGTTTAAAAATGAACGAAAATAATCCTGAAAAATAAGATGTCGATGATCAACTTAAGTTAGAAATAAAATTAACTATGAAAGAAATAAAAAGACCAACAGATAAAAGTTTTGAAGAAGAAATAAAAGAAGCCAAGAAGAGAGTCGAGGAACGAATGAGCAAACCAATGTCACCTCAAGAGCAAAAAGCTGAGGATCGTATCCAAGCTATAATTGAACGGGAAGGGCACATAGGAAGGGAAACTGTCGATAAAATAGTTATTGAAGAAGGTTTACCTCCATTACCTTCACTAGATTGAAATAGTATTTACTTTTCTTTCTTAATCAGGCTCCAGTGATATCTATAAAGTGGAAGTCCTACAAAAAGCATAGCAAGAGCAGTTGAAGCCTGTCTTTGTCTCTGTCTTAGGGTTTCTACCTCCTGTTGTTTCTTCTGTTGTTCAATCTCTTGATCCGAATATACAACTTCTTGACCGTCAGGAGGGTAAATTTTGGTAGGGATCGGGTAATCATACCTGTCAGCTCCTTTAAAGACATATACTTTAATCCCTAAATCTACAAGTTGAATTGCTCCAATAACTGAAATTAAAAGTCCAATAAAAGAAAAGAGGTATAGATATAAAAGCCTGATATTAAATTTCATACTAATATAATATTACTTTTAGTCAAGTCGGTCTATATCATCTTCACAAATTAATTCGTTTACTGGAACCAAATCAAATTGATCTAACTTATCAGGAGGAGTATCAGTTGTAAAACTTCCTCTTAGTGTTAAATCCGGCTCATAAACATGAAATTGAAAATGATCTTGATATTCGGATTGAGAAGGACCTAAATTTTTAGCAGCTCGCCAGACGTCCTGCCAGTTAACATTTGAAAATGCATCAAGTCTGATACATCTGATCCCATTGACATAAACCACATTAAAATTGGTTCCGGTTTCAGGATCAACTAAAATACTATTTATTGGTAGGCTTTCAGAAATACTTTGTGGTTCAGGTGATATATCGCCAGTTAGAGTGTTTTCTGAGGAATTTGCTGATGGTTGACTTAATCCATTTCGTTTATTTAACCAATCTATACAAGCCTGATCCTGAAGGGTCAAACATCTATAACCTTCATATCCAAACCACGCTCCTACTCCTACAGCTGCTACTTCAATTAAAGTAAGTGCATCTTTTCTTTCCATCCCATATTCTACTCCTCAAGGTCAACACAATATTTTTTTATGTATAATGAATATTAATGATTAATACAATTAAATGTAAAAATTGTGGTGCAGAAATAGAAATTTCGGAAGCTCTTACCCACCAAATTGAAGAAGAAGTTATAACCTCAACCAGAATTAAACTTCAAAAGGAAATGGAAGAAAAGTTATCAGTTCAGTTTGAAAACAAAATTCAAAGTCTTGAGAAAGAAAAAGATGAAGAACGGGAGAGAAATAAAAAATTAAGTTCACAACTGAACCAATTGATTGAAGAAACCAGAAAATTAAGAAGAAATAGAGAAGATCTGGAGTTGGAAATGAAGAAAAAGCTTCTAGAAGAAGAGGAACAAATCAGATCAGAAGTAAAACGAAAAGCAGAGGAAGAACATCATCTTAAAGATGCCGAAAAAGAAAAATTAATAACTGATCTCAAAAAAGCACTTGACGATATGAAAAGTAAAGCTGAGCAGGGTTCACAACAATCTCAAGGAGAGTCTTTGGAATTAACTCTGGAATCCAAACTTCGTTCTGAGTTTCTACAGGATGAAATATCCGAGGTTAAAAAGGGAGTTCGGGGAGCCGACATTATCCAAAGTGTAGTTGATAAGTTGGGTAGAAATTGTGGGACTATACTTTGGGAAAGTAAGAATGCTAAGTGGAGCGATTCTTGGAAAACTAAACTCAAGGAAGACCAAAGACAGAGTAAGGCTGATTTGGCTGTCTTGGTATCTGTCTATTTACCGAAAGGGATTGATACTTTTGATTTTCAAAACGGCGTATGGGTTTGTAGCTGGACCAGTTTTTTGCCATTAGCGTTAGCTTTAAGATTCAACTTGGTCAATATCTATTATGAAAAGCAAAACGCAACAAATGTAGATGAAAAAATGAAAGTTTTATATGAATATTTAACCGGAAATGAATTTAAACACAGGGTTGAAGGAATTGTGGAAGCATTCGGAACATTACAAGATGATATTGAACGGGAAAAACGCTGGTTTTCAGCCAAATGGGCCAGACAGGAAAAGGAAATCAGAAAAGTCATTGATCATACTCATGGTATGTACGGTGATTTGCAGGGAGTAACAGGCAGATCTTTACCTGAGATTAAATCATTGGAAGATTCAGAAAGAAATTGATAAATGAAAAAATATTTATTTACAATAGTTTCCGTAACACTTTTGGTTGTAATTGCTCTACTTACTGTCCATAGATTGCAGGTAAGGGCTTGGACGATTACAGATCAGCCGGTATCGTATGGTTACATAGGAGCAGGAAACGTTCAATTATTCGATAACAATAATCGAATTGATCTCGCTTTTGATTCAAGCGGAAATATATATGTAATTCAGGATAATGATACGGATGTAGTTAAAAAATATGATTCAAACTGGAATTTTTTAACGGAATGGGGAGGAACGGGATCAGGTGACGGACTTCTCAATCATCCTAACGGAATTGCGATAGATTCCAACAATAATGTGTATATTACCGATACAGTAAATAATCGGGTACAAAAGTTCACCTCGGCTGGAGTTTTTATAACCAAGTGGGGATCGACCGGCAGCGGTGACGGCCAATTTAATGTACCAAGAGGAGTCGATGTAGATAGTTCGGGAAATGTTTATGTGGTTGATCGGAATAATCATAGGGTACAAAAATTTGATTCTTCTGGGAATTTTTTGGATAAAGTCGGTTCAAACGGTTCCGGAGACGGACAGTTTTTTCAGCCTCAGGAGATTTCTATTAGTTCTGAAGGCAGTGTTTGGGTGGATGATATGAGTAACCACCGAATGCAAAAATTTGATTCTGATTTGAATTTTATACTAAAATTTGGAAGTCTGGGCTCGGGCAACGGACAATTTTCAAGCCCTCAGGGGATTGATGTAGATAGTTCCGACAATCTTTTTGTAATAGATCTTAATAAAAGAGTCCAAAAGTTTAATTCAAGCGGAGTTTACCAATCCCAATTTGGCAGTTCGGGAACTGGAGATGGACAATTTAATAGTGTGTCAGGATTGGCAATTACCAGCAATAATACTTTTTACATACCCGATATTCAGTCTGGTTCGACACCATCAAGAATCCAAAAATTTGATGCAAACGGCAATTTTCTGTCTAAATTTGGGGAATTATATTATGGCAACGGACAGTTTTTGTGGCCATATGCGATTGATACTGACTCTGTAGGAAATATTTATGTTGTTGATTCATCTAACGACAGGGTACAAAAGTTTAATTCAAGCGGAGTATATATTAGAAAATGGGGAACAAATGGTACAGGAGATGGTCAGTTTGACTCAACTTATGGTTTAAGCATAGATGCTTCAGATAACATATATGTAACGGCCTATTATAATAGCCGTGTCCAAAAATTTGACTCTGATGGTAATTTTATTAGCAAATTCGGTACAACAGGCTCAGGGAGTGGACAATTTAGCGGACCTTTCGGATTAGCCTTTGACAGTGCGGGGAATATTTACGTTGCCGACTCAGGTAATAACCGAGTACAAAAATTTAATTCTTCTCATACTTATGTGGCAACAATCACAGGAAATGGGGGAGCATTTTATGCTCCTGAAGCGATTGTAGTAGATACGAGCGATAATATTTATATTCTGGACTCGGGTAATAACAGAGTACAAAAATTTAATTCTTCTTTGATCTATCTAACACAATGGATCGGAAACGGTACAGCTTTTAATTGGCCGGATGGTATGACAATCGATAGTGAAAACAATGTATATGTTGCAGATACTCAGAATAATAGAATTCAAGTATTTAATTCGAGTGGATCCTTTCTTGCTGAGTTTGGTTCTTATGGTCAACTTATGGGACAATTAGAAAGACCGACAGGTTTGCATGTAGGAGCAAACGGGAAACTTTATGTTTCAGATGGACCCCTGGCTAGAGTACAGACATTCAATTTTGACAGAGCACCGGCTACTGTCAGCATTAATCAATTTCCGGCTAATAATACGACTGACACTACCCCGATTTTTACAGGAACAGTGACAGACACATTAACTGCAGTAACATCGGTTGAATTTTCTACGGATTCATCAGGATCATGGTCGTCTTGTATTGCTGACGACGGAGCCTTTGATGAATTAACAGAAACCTTTAGCTGTACGGTTCCAAGTTCACTATCTGTTTCCTCGCACACTGTTGATATCAGATCTACTGATAGTGCAACTAATACGAATACTGGTGGAACAATTGAAAACTATGAATACAATATTGTTCTTCCAACGAATCCTGGTGGGGGAAGTGATTGTACTTCGTTGGCGCCAGTTACTGCTCCGAATTTATTTAGTGCAGTAAGAATCGGAAATAATGTTGAGTTGGCTTTTGCACCGGTTATTGGAAGTAATATATCCTATATGCTTCTATACGGATATTTTTATGGTGATGAACGGTTTGGCACAACTATAAATGTGAATTATTCCACAGCAGCAATAAAATATATAATTCATTCACTAGCATTAAATAAATCCTACACATTTTGGTTACGGGCAGTAAACGGCTGTGCAGCTGGTCCTAATTCAAACTATTTAATTGTCTCGGTTGACGGGGGTGGGACAAGTGTAAATGAAACTCCAACTCCAATTTCAAAGACAGATGATTCAGAAACCAATCAAGGGGGAGAAAATGACGGACCTGAAGAACCGACAGATAATCCGTTAATTTCACCCAATAACGTTGACAACGGCCAACGGGGAAATAATATAGACAATACCCCCCAAGTTTCAGGTTTTAGCACAAGTCTTGGTGAGATTACAAACAATCTAACTTTAGCAGGTGTAATTACTTTTGTATCAGTGGCAACAACAATGGTTGTTGCCAATACATTAATTTCATCAATGGCGTTAAGCAGTGAATTATTAAATATTTATTCAACTACAGGAAGATCTGTTTTATATTTTCCTCATGATTTAGCCTTCGGTTTTTGGCAATATTTAAGTTATATGACGACTTCATACTTCACAGTTTTAACCGGAATTATTATTAAAAAAAGGAAATATTCAGGTAGGGTATTTAATTCAATTACGAAATTTCCTGTTACCGGGGCATTCGTAATTTTTTATTCCAAATCTGGTAATCTAAAAACAGCAGTAACCGACAAGAAAGGATATTACTCAGTTATGTTACTTCCTGATACATATGAACTGAGGGTCAGAAAAAACGAGTTTACTTTTCCTTCTAAAGTTGTCACAACAGCAAAAAGTGCAGAATTTGATCATATATACACAATTGGAGAAAAAATTGAGATAACCAAAGGTGTAGAAAAGATATCGAATATTGCTATTCCTATTGATCCAGTTTCTTATACTAATAATTTTTCAAAAACAATTACAAAGATTACTGATTTTACCTCAACTGTTTTAGATAAGCTTTCATATCCTTTAATAATCTTGGGTTTAGTAACCACAGGTTATGCAACTTTCAGTAATCCTACCATGTTTAACAAAGTTGCCTATTTTGCTACATACTTTTTCCTATTTGGAAATACAATAAAAGTTGTAAGAAATAAATATTCAAATTAAGACTTTGGAGCTAATCGATAAATTAGCTCGAATTTATTTTATTAATAAATACTTAAAACCAATATTCTCCAAGATAAGAGGTCAAAGGTCTGGAACCTCAATCATAACTCATTGATTTAGGGTATTGTTTGTGAACTCTGTTTATGAGCTGACTTTCGAAAAAATCCGAACCTTTTTCTTGAACCGCAAACCTTGACTTGTCTTAGCTCCAGCTCGGCCTTCGGTTTTGCCTCCGCGATTTTTTTCTAAAACCACTATTAGACATTGAACCTATCAATATTTGCGAACTGGAGATAGTTATTATACAATCACTTAAACATATGACTCTCGACAAGTTTAAGGAAGCATCAATCTTAATTAATGAGTCTCAAAAATCCGCGCAAGAGTATAAAAAAAGGCTCATTGATGGTGTTTCGAGGGCTATTGGTTCCATGCAAAGTCAGTTAATTCCACTTCAAGAAAATATTCAGACGGCATTTGGTGTGATTTATCATAGTATGACCATTGATGAGGTAGTAAAAGATCATTCAAAAAATCCAGATTATTTACAAGGTGAAAGAAATTTAAAAGATTTTGTGAGTGAAAAAAGATTTGCTATACCTTTGATGGTAAGCGAACCAAGCATGAGTCGTCTTGTCTTACGCGAGGAAAAGAAAGACCTTATTGTTGCGAGAGAGGATGAAACATATCAGGATTCAATATTTTTAAGGTGGTCAGAAGTATACCCGGGTCATTGGGAACTTGATAGCGAAGATTTACCCCAAAATGCTGCCAAATTAATTGTTGAGCGTGATATTTATTCTAACCATATTGGCATAAAATTGACCGAAAAGTTGATTGTGACTCATCAAGAGGAGTGGCAAAAGATAGTTGAAGAACAATTAGAGAAAGCGGCCAAATTTTTTGGAGCAGAGATATAGAGAACTTCCTATTCAATTAGATCTAGCTAGCCAGTTGCATAAAATGTTACACGAACCATATTAGAATTAGAGCGAAAAATTATTACGTTTTTTGTATTTGTTCTTTTAAACACAGCATCTGACGGCTGTATATAAAAAGGGCTTTGATACGGCCTTTTCCAAACTAACCTGTTTTAGTGCTCTCGGCGCTAGCGTCACGGATTCCGCATGTGAGCCAATCTACAATTTAGCTCGAACTTATTTTATCAAACAAACTTAACATTCTC